>DHYS01000035.1 GCA_002414185.1 Patescibacteria group bacterium UBA5124
CTCCCTGCTATGACAGCTGGAATTCCTACATCATGATTAAATTTTCCACAAATAAGCAATTCAGAAACTACTCAACAAATTAGTTATGATTTTACAGGTATAAATGACAACTTCTGGATTAACGATACCAAATGATACACAGGATGGTCTACTACAATACAACTTTTAGATGATCTTACAGGACAAGAAAGTACTGGGAACAAACTATCTAGTGGAAACATATTCTTCAAACTTCAACCAACAATAAATGTTATCGAAGGATCTCCAACTGAAAATATAAGTTTAGTACAATGAATTACAGGATATCAAGCACTTACAGGAATATATAGTATGTTTATCAAACAAGCGTGACCATCATGTTCTTCTTGTATCATAGGTAAATACTGAGTATCTCCATCTCTTAGAGTTACTGTTCCTGCATACCAAGCACCAGATAGTTATAAAGGTACGTTTGTATTCACATTGTACAATTAAAGGGTAAAAATTTGCAAAATAAAAAAATCTGATTATACTTTTAGCATAACTATACATTTAAATTATAAACTATAGTCATGTCAGATATCTTCTTCGATATGGAAGAAACTAGCAAACCTACTGAAAAAACAGATGCTCCAGAAGAAAAAGAAAGAAAAAAGCCTACATTTATCATTAGTAGTGATTCTTTTTCTAATTGTGGACTAGACCTTGTTTTTGAATTAACAAAAAATGCTGGTTTTGATGGTATTGATTTAGCTATCTGGAAAAACTTTGATGCATGGAATGTTGATTATGTAAAAAAATTATCAGAAAAGCATGATCTTCCTATCAAAGTCATCCAAGTATCAGACAATGTAAATCAAAAAGAATTAAATAAAGCACTAGACCTTTGTGAAGCAACAGGCGCTGATACTATTACTATCAATGCACCTACATACTTTAATATGAAGTCTTACAACTTCTTAGCAGACAATCTAGAAGCTTACAAAAAAGATAATAAACAAATTCATTTCAGTATTATCAATCCTGAAGATTCAAATCTTTTTGCTCTTCCTATTCCAAAACATCGTTTCAGCAATATTGTAGAAATTATCAAAAAATACGGATGTTATCTTGGATTAGATATTGCTAACTTTGATTCAGATGTATTAGAAAATGATTTTATGAGAAAACTAGGAAATGTCTTACCATACGTATCAGTTATCTACTTCTCTGATAAAAACAGAGTGGGAAACGGACATCTTCTTCCTGGAGAAGGGACTCTAAAACTAGAAAGTTTCCTTAAGAAAACAAAACAAAATGGATACTGACGCTATTTCAGTACAAAAGTAAATATCGATAAAGCAACCTTAGCTGATTCAGATAAATTAGGTATAGTACTCAAAAAAATTAGAACATATTACAAAGAAAATTTTGAAGATCTCAATATAGATGAAGAAGAATAAAAAAAACTCCCATTCGGGAGTTTTTTCTTTATTTATGTTTTGTTCTAAAGATATAATACAAAAGCACAAAAGGAAATCAGATTATTTTTTTGAAAGTAGGATGTATCCACAATAATGCAGGATATTCTTTCAACGCAACATTCAAAAACTTAGAAAACTTATTTGTTTCTTTTTGTGTATCAAACGGATATATTATAAAATCCCAAAGAAACTGAAACATAATGAGAATTATATCTGGTTAAATATACTATTTTTTAGTAGTTTTTTTAGCTGGTGATTTTTTTTCTTTAGGTTCTTTTTCTTCTTTTTCAGATGTTTTCTTAGAAGATGCTTGTCCTAATTTTTCATATAATTTCTTTTCTACTTCTAGATCAGATGGATTTTCCCAGTTGATATCCAATTCCAAAATATCAGCAACTTTTTGAAGAATAAAGAATTTTTCCAAACTTTCTTTAGCAGCACTCTTAATATCATCCAGGAAAGCTTTTGCTTTTTCTTCTCCCATTTGAGTAATATATTGTTTCATCTTTTCTTGCCCACCAAATCTCTTTTCTAGATTTTGAATTCTAACAGAAAATTCTTGATCAAGTAAAGTATTAGGGATATCTATGGACATATGTTTTTCTCTCATTACTTTCAAGAATTCCTCTACTTCTTTCATAAGTTCAGTATCAAATTTTTGTTGAGAAATAGAATCTTTAATATAGGTCATAAGCTGAGCTTCTGTCTTTACTTCTGCATCTTTACCAAACAATTTTTCAAGCGTAGCTTCATTAATATCTGGTAAAACAACATTCTTTACATCAGTAATAGTGAAATTTACTTTCTTTGCTTTTACATCAGCTTTTTTACAATGAACTGTAGGAGGAAAATCCTTTTCACTATAATCCAATTCAAAAGATTCTGATTTATTCTTTCCAATAAAGTTTTTCTTAAAGAAAGGGAATTCATCAAATTCTTGTTCTCCAACATACAAAGTACCTTTATCTACTTCTTGTCCATCTTTATCTAAGAAACTCATAGATACCTTTGAAATACTATCTTGAGCAATAGTCTCTGCATCTTGATAATCAGCATAATTTTTCTTCAAACGAAGTAATGCATCATCCATTTCTTCTTGTGTAGCTTCACTTTGAATAGCATTCATTGCATAAGACTTCCAAGAGTCTCCTTTAATTTCTACTTCTGGGAAAATATCCAATTTCAAAGTAATAACAGTGTCTTCACCTTTTTTATCTTGTTTAAGATCATACGGTTCTCCAATAAATCTTATTGTATCATTTTCTTTTACTACTTCTTGTAGTCCAGTATTAACCATATTTTCATAAATACCCATACTAAGATATTCAGGCTTAATATTTTCCTCTACCAAATGCATAGGAACAAACCCTTTTCTAAATCCTGGTAAATTAAGATCTTTTTGAAATTCTTTGAGCATTTTTTCTCTAGCTTTAGCATAATCTTGAGGATTTACTACAAGTTCAATGTCATAAGAAGATGATGATCCTTTTGTTACTTTCTTTTGCATCAAAAAAACTATTTAACGAATAAAATATTACCCATAATAGATACTAATCCTGTCCAAGAATACAAGGAAATTTACTTTACTTAAAATAGAATCATACTCAAATCAATATTCATGTTATAATCAAAAGTATGATATCTTTTTTCTTAGGTTTATCTTTTAAGAAAAAGAAACCAAATAAAAGAGTTATTCCATCTCCCAAAAATCCAAGCATAATAGACACAACCACACCAAATTCTCACACCAAGAAAAGATACAACAAAAATGAAATATTTCCAGCTATAGATCAAAGAAATCTATCTTTATAAAATACAGGTTTTGCTGTTTTGAGTGCATGATATTCTTTGTTGAAAAAAATAGGAAACAATAACATAAATATAATAACTATTTCATACAAAATAAAATAATCAGTATTAGAAACATTTTTAAGAAAATATCAGGTCATCAATATTTCAATAGTATTCAAAACCTGATAAATCAAAACCAATCACATATTCTTAGGCAAAGTAAGATTTTTGAAATCTATCACAGAAACTATGGTAATAACAACAACCAAAATTGCTATACCAACAGATATTAAAGAGGCATCTTTAAATATAAAATATCAAGCAATAATCGACAAAACACTATTAAGGTTTTCATAAGGCATTAGTGTTGATAGCTTTTCCTTTTTATAAACCTTTTGACTAAGATAATCCGACGTCAATATTACAACCATAATCAACACAATACTTCACATAAGTTTCCAATCCAATAATTTATGAAAATCAAATCATTGAACAAAAATTAAGATAACAGCAATAACCACTCCTGCCAATTCTCACAAAAAACGAAAAAGCATCTTTGGAATATTAGCTCAAACCAAAGATTTTTTCCAAAAAACAGAAGATATACTTCACAAAAGATTACTTAAAATTGACCAAATCATAATAAAATATTAACTCAATAAAGTGTTCTTAGTGTCTATATAACAATCATGAATAACATCTAGTTGTTCTTGTTCTAGACGCTTGTGCAATAGTCATGTAAATAAAGAAAACTTTTTTATAATAAGTTTATCTAAAGGATGATTTTGATTATGCATAAAATCAAAAGTCTGATCTATTTTCACAAGTAGAACTTGCTTTTTTATAGGATCTTTTAAAGAATCATGATATTCTTGTAAATTAATTCTATATTCTTTTGGCAATAAAGCATTTATATCAGGAATATTCTCTATAGTTTGCAATCATTCTATAACTTTTTTTATATCAACAGTACTTATAATATCACTATATTCTTGTTCTGTTATCTTTTTATCTTTTGCAATATCTTTAGCCAATTTCTTGTCTATTAGAGAACTTTCTACAAGATTTTTAAGATCATTCAAATCTATCTTTGTACGAGATTTAGAAATTCTTTTTTCCATATCTTCTGATGAGGTTTCCTTTTTATTTTGACTAGATTCATTCTTCTCCAACTGAGAATCAAAAATCTCTGCTTTTGCCATATAGAAAAAAAATTAAAAAATAAAGCAAGAAAACAAAGTTAATATAACGAAATAAAGATTTTTTTCAATATATTATTTTACCTGTCAAAAAACTTATCTATAGTTCCTTTTTCTATTTTTACAAAAAACGGTCTTCCATGCTGACAAACAAACATTCATTCTATACTTTCCAATCACTCTTTAACCAAATTCATCATTTGATCATGAGTTAGACTATCTCAAGCTTTAATAGAAATCTTACATGCCTTACTAGCAAATATTTTATCCAACACATGATCAAAAGTAATATGTTCTAATCCAAATATATACGTAAAAAGCTGCTCTATATCTACTTTATAAATACTAAAAATTTGAGGAACAGCATAAACAATCATACTATTTTCTGACAATAATGAACAATCAAATCATAGTTCATTAATCTGATTTATTTTTTCTTCTATATTTACTATTTTTGGTATTTCTACACTCAACGGTTGCAATAGCAATTCTGATTTCGCATATCAAGCAGATTTTTTCATTTTTTCAAAAGCAATTCTTTCTGCTAAAGCATGCTGATCTATATAATACAATGCATCTTCTGCTGATAATACAATATAACTATTCCAAACCTGTCAAACCAGTTTATAATTTCACATAAGTACATGTTCTTCTTCATATATTTTTTCAGGAAAAACAAATCCAGTAGTTGATGGACTAATTAAAGGTTTTTCAAAAGAAGTTGATGTAGGTGTAGAAAACTCCAAACCATGTTGAGAAAAAGCAGGAGATGAAAATCAATCTCAAGACGAACTAGTATCTCTCACAGAAAAAGATTCTATAGTAGCTATTTTATGGATTCATAATGTTTTTTTCACAGACTCTAGAACTATCTGAAAAATTCTATTTGAATCAATAAATTTTACCTCAAGTTTTCTTGGATGAACATTTACATCCACAATAGATGGTTTTACTTCCAGCATAAGAACAGCAAAAGGATATTCTCCTGGAGAGATTTGTCTTGCATAAGCGTCCATCAAAGCTCTCTTCATAATTTTATCATTTACTGGTCTAGAATTCACATACAGCTTTATATTATCAGGAGTACCAAAAGTTAGTCAACTATCTGACACTACCCCACTCAAAACTATCTCATCATCAGCATATTCAACTACTTTAAGTTGTTTAGACATATCTTTTTTCCATAGCTGAGTTATTCTTTCCATCATTCAATCTGCAGCAGGCAGATCAAAAACCGGCTTATCATTTTTAGCTAGAATAAAATGCTTGTTATAATGATACAAAGCAACATCTACAAAATAATTATAACAATAAAAATATTCTGTTTGAGATGACTTCAAAAATTTTAACCTAGCAGGAACGTTGTAAAACAAATCTTGAATAGAAACAATTGTCCCATGTTTAAATCCAACCGGCACATGTTTCATAACCAGACTTTGTTCTATTTTTGTAAGTTTAGTACCTATCTCTGAATAAGCAGTCTTAGAAATCACGCTGGTTTTACTTACTTCAGAGATACTAGCCAAAGCTTCACCACGAAATCCATAACTTTGAAGATTATAGAGATCTTGTTCTCCATTGATTTTTGAAGTAGCATATCTTTCTAAAAGCAAATCCATATCAGACAATTCTATACCACTACCATCATCTTCAATACTAATCAATGACTTTCACCCATCATTAATAATTATTTTTATAGCATTAGCTCAAGCATCTAAACTATTTTCTACAAGTTCTTTGATAACAGACGATGGCCTCTCGACAATTTCACCTGCTTTGAGCCTATTGATCATATATTCGGGTAATTTATGTATTGCCATTTTCACAAATTTAAGTTCTAAATCATAAGTAATTTATTAAGCTTTTCTCTTGCTTTTTCAATCCAATTCAGTGTATAAATTAACTAGAACAAAGATGAAGAAGTCTATTATACTATTTACGATACCTCATGAATGATATAAAACAATTTTTACTTAGACACCCTACCCGCTCCAAATACATATTATTGATTCTGGATATATTTTTGGCATTAGTTGCTATCAAAATGTTTGTAAACTATAACAACATAGAGATTGCTATTGAACAAACAATAGACCAAAGTTTATCAAAACAACAAGAATTAGCTTTTGCTGAAAATTTTCAACTTAATTATGAAAGATCAGAATATTCTCAATTATTTTTAAAACACGAAAACAATATGCTCATGCCTGGAGAATTTATTATCAAATTTCAAACATTAAGTAAAATAGATACAGGAGAAATAGAAAGAATAGAAAATAAAGAAACATTCATTACAAATCCTGAACAATCATGGAAACAATTTTTTTATGAAAGACTATACAAAACCAATTAATATTGATTGAAAAAAAATTTTACATATAAACTAGAATATCTTTTTATACCATACAAAAACAAATGAAAAAAATCTTATTTCCAGTACTTCTAGGATCTCTATTACTTTTGACATGATGTTCTACTACAAACAAAGTAGAGTTAGGAGATATCGTAACTATACTATATACAGGGACATTGACCAACGGAGAAATCTTCGAAACTAAAGAAACAACCATAACAGCTTGATCTCAACAAATTATCGATGGTATTGATGAAGCTATACTAGGTATGAAAAAAGGAAAAACAAAGAAAATAACAATCACTCCAGACAAATGATATGCTTATGAATACAATCAGAATAATTTACAAAAAGTTTCTAAACTTATATTTGATAAATTAAACATTGAAATAAAAGAAGGAGAATTAGTTTATTTATGAGAAACCAAAGGTGTAATCAAAGGTATTGAAAAAGATACTGACGGAAATGATGTTATTCTATTAGACATCAATCCAGCTCAATATCGACAAGACACAACATATCAAATCTATATAGAAGATATCCAAAAAGCAGAATTATCTAGTTGATATACTCTTTAATTTATCGTATCTCATGCAACTATTTAAAAGAATTCTTTTGTCACTCTTTCCCGATGAAAAAACACATCAAGGAATAAACCCAGCTAGTATGTTTATCTCCTTCATTTCGACAAAAGAATTTTTTTCAGTAATCAACAGAAAAATAGTAGAAAATTATAAGCTAAATCTCTTTGATATCACGGTAGATCCATTCGAATTCAAAATCTGATTTTGAGAAAATATTCAAATCAAACAAAAAGATATCGATACATACTATAGTTATTGTGCTACTGCAAATATGAATGGATATAGATTTTTTAATACAGCAAATATTGGTAATAGCGCAACATTAGTGACAAGTATATATACAAAAGATCTATTTAACGAATACCCACAAGAATATTTCATAAATTTCTTATACACAACATATCTTCTATTCTTTGTATTTTCATCCAAGATAAAGGTTTTTCCTTTTACCAACAAACAAGATAATTACAATCGATTTATAGAGGTGTTTTTCAATTTTTACGAATTTATTTTTCAGCAAACAGGAAAAAATATAGAAAAAACTGAGTTAGAAAAAATAAAGAAAGACTTACTAAACAATATAGAAATTTTCTTTTTTCTCTTTTATAGTTATCAAAACTGCAACACAACCTTTGATAGTTCAAAAACTCCATCAAAAGACTTTTATCAACGAATGTTTTGAGATGATATAAAAAACGACCAAAAAGAACTTATAGAAGAATTCCACAAAAATCAAAAAACATACTGCTACAGAAACAATTTCTGAACTATAGAAAGCAAGCTCTTACAATATATTTTACCAGCAGATATATTACTTAGATACTTATTTTTAGATACAAACATGTTTCTAATTATAGAAGTAATCATATCCAAAATATTTGACAAAAAAATACTAGATATCTATCTACAAAGCTTTCTAAAAAATGATGATGAACGAGAAAATTGTATACTCTATATCACAGATTACAAACATTTCAAAAAGAACTTTTTCCAATGAGTAGAAAAATATATTCTTTCTACAATCAAAAAAGAAGATATAACAAGTTTTGAAGAAGATAATGACGAAATGATGTCTCGAATATGAGACAATTTTTCAGAAGAAAATGCAGAAAATTTAAAAATCCCAGAAAAAATTAAAAAAGAATCCAAAATTATGGAAAAAATATTAAATTTTTATATTACTTTTATGGGAGGATTCTGGATTGCTAGAGGAGAAAATCTTTTCATAAAAATATTTAGAAAATGAATTATCACAGACCTCCTAAAAGAATCTTACAACAATGATGAAAGTGACGAAACACTATATTTCTATTGATGAACATTATATTCTTATGGAAAAAATATTTTCTATTACAAATACATATCAGAAAACGTAAGACTTTGAAGACAAAGATTTTATTTACCATACAAAAGCACAAACAAAACTACTTATTCAAATCTAGAGATTATTAGACTATCTGATGAAACCAGTATTGCTATAATTTTTCAAGATATCAATCCCAAAGATATAAAAATATACAGCAAAAATAAAAAATTATTAGAAACTTTTAAAGAGATATATGGTAAAAAGATATCTCATCTCGTAAAAGAAGAAAACAACACATTTATAGAATATATTTACAAAGATTTAGAAGATATATTACACAAAAAAAATCTGATTGAAATACTACAGTCACACTTTACCAACAATGATATTTACCATATCAAAGAAAACATATACAACATAGACTTTTGGATCACCAAAGAATGCTATACACAAATAGAAAAGCACAAAAATATTCTATTAAAAAATTATAATGATACTGCTATTTTAGGAATATGTGCTCAACTCAAAGAAACATTAACCGGATATTTGTTATATCAAACAAACAAAAAAAACGAAATAATCACAGATATTTATCTTCACGATATTCTTCATTTAAAAACAACTAAAGAACAAGAAATTATATGGAAAAGTATATTAGAAAATATATATACAGAAAACGAAGAGCTCCTAAAAACAACCATAACACTAGATGACAATGAAGATTTCTTAAGAATGTGAAAAGAAAGTCTATCCTATTTTATGGAAGACAAACCACTCAACGAAATCAGAAAAAAAATTATTTGAGAAGATATTATTCGACTAAAATGATATCTCAAAAACATCACCTATTACAACAAACGCTACTTAATTCCTAAATAAACCATTTATCTATTCTCCCTCTTTCCAAATGAAATGTCCCAAATGTAACAATATGGATACTAAAGTAATAGACTCTAGAACTATTGAAAATGGTCAGACAATAAGACGTAGAAGAGAATGTGAATTTTGTAATAATAGATTTACTACGTTTGAAAGAAGAGGTACCACAGAATTACTTGTAATCAAAAAAGATGGAACCAAAGAAATGTATGACAGACAAAAACTCAAAAAAGCTATTCTTCTATCGTTTGCAAAAAGAAACATCGACAAAGAACAACTTGAAAATATCATAAACAACCTAGAATCACAACGATCTAACGATGGAAATGAAATAACTTCTCTACAAATAGGAGAAGATATCTTAAGAGTACTCAAAGAAATAGATCCTGTAGCCTATGTAAGATTTGCTTCAGTATATAGATCTTTCAACAATTTTGATGATTTCAAAAAACTTATAGACTAATGAAATAACGCATAATTCAAAATTTCATCCTGAAGAGTTCCTGTAAGATCTTTCATTTCAACATCTGGTTGAATACCGATCTTATCTATATTTTTATCATTTTTTCACGTATATCGTTTAGCGACGGTATATTTCAACATAGTTCCATCAGAATAATTAACCAATTCTTGAACAGATCATTTTCCATAACTACGCTCTCCTATCAACAAAGCTGATGGAATATATTCTTTGATCACTCAAGCAAATATCTCAGAAGCAGAAGCAGATCCATTATTGATCAATACACGAATTTTTTTCTTAAGAATTTTATTATACTGAGGTTCTGATGCTACAATAGTTTCTTCTGTTGTCTTTGATTTTATTACAACTGAAGTTTTCCCAGTAGGAACAAAATAATTAAGCATTTTCACTACTTCATCAAGACTTCAACCTGGGTTATCTCTTACATCAAAGATATAAGAAAGACACGATTTTTGAGATAACAGTTGCATAACTTTATCAAAATCTTGAGCAATTCATAAACTAAAAATAGACAAAGAAACATAACAAATATTTCATGTATCTCCAGAATATATAATAGTTTTGATAGCATCTAAAGTTATTTTAGCTCTTTTTACAGATATAGTCAAAGTTTTACCATTTCTTAAAACTTTTAAAACCACAATCGTTCATTCTGGTCATTTAATCCAATTTGTAGCAAGCTCCAAAGTAACATCCTCTGTAATTACATTATCTCCTATCTGTAAAATTTGATCTCATGCCAACAAACCAGCTTTATCAGCTGGAGAATCTTTAATTGGAGCTGTAATAATCATCTTACCAGGAATCTTCATCTCAACATAAGCACCTATACCATAATATTCTCATTCTAATTCATCATTATATTGTTGAGCTTCAAACGGTGTAATATAGATAGTATAAGGATCTTTTAAACTATCAACCATACCTTTTATACCTCAATACAAAAGTACTTTATCATCTATCGTTCAACTCATATAAAAGTCATTTTGTAATCTTGTATAAACATCCTCAACTATAGAAGAAGTTATAAAAGGATTTGTATCAAAAGAATACGATTCTTGTAATTGAGCCTTATACTGCAAATCTAATATTACCTTTTTCATCCAATCAACCGTAACATAAGCATCAGCATTTCATTCTTGTACAAAATCAAACCCTTGTCTAATAATAGTCATAGCCTGCTTTTGAGTTATTTTCTGATCCAAAGGAAGAGAGAGTGTTGTATTTGGAAAAACATTAAGATAAATAGCCTTTTGTAAAGCTTTATACAAACTAGATCATCTTGATATATTAGGATATTTTAGTTGAATATACTTATATGAAGTAGGTATTTGATTATCTTGAATAATCGTATTAAAATATGTTTGCAAAAATTCTCCCATATTCAAATAATTATCTGCAAATACTGGAGATATAAATAAAATTATCAATAGAAATAGAAATCTGATTTTTTTCATAACGTATGTATACAATCTAAACTTAACTAGCTATATTTTTTTTGTTATTATTTACAATAACAAAAGGCGGGAGAAATTCCCACCGCCTAAAGAATCAATGATTAACTCGAATACCTTTTACATGAATATCGCCTAAAGAGGAATACAAAAAGTCCATAAAAGACGATTCAAACATTTGTTTTACCCTTTGTTTTGCCAAAGGTTTTCCACTGATAGTAATTACTTCTTTAAATTTTTGCCTAACATCCATTATTTTCTTAGGAAGGACAAAAAGAATAGTNNATACGTAATTCCTTCTTTGAATTGTTTTGTTTTCAAATAATGATTATTAGCCAAGACCTGTTTCAATGAATCATCTAATTCTACAACAAAGAAACCCAAAGAAACAAAGCTATCAAGAACAGTCGTTCTTTTTGAGACATCTTGAAAACAAGAAAGATCTACTAGATAGTCAGAAAGTCTACTACCATCAGAGAAAGTTGTAAGTAAAGGGTCAAAAGAGACAACCTTTTCTGTAAATAAATCAAAAATCATAGAAATTTAGTTTTATTTGTTTTTGTTAATAATTTTGAAATAGCAATAAGGTTATTGCAGACAAATTATATGAATTTAAAAAAGGAAATCAATATACAAAAATTTTGCTTTTACATATGTTTTTGACTATAATTAGTCTAATTAAAAAACATTTATTTTGTTCCATATATGATGAAAGCAAGAAACCATATACCATGACATGTAGATGCGACAAATTTTCTAGAGACACCTTTGAAAAACCATAATATATATTCAGAAGAGCTTACAAGATTACTTCACGAAAAAACTCGTAAATCAGTAAATTATAAAAGGAATGAAATCAGTCCTCTAGATTTTGCTAAATTAGAACATATAGACACAAATTTTGCCAATCAAACAATCAAAGCTCAAATACAAAAACTACCAAACAAAGAAGAACTATACGATGAAACAGAAGAGAAATTAACACAAAAATGAGTAAATTACATCAGTTCTATTATCAACAAAAGCATCAATTACTATACTACAACATTCTTATTACCAGTTCATACCAATTATAAAAACCAATGGAATAGTGATAAAAAAGGTAATATTCACCTAAAGAACCATGACGATGTTATAAGATTTTTACAATATAATAACAATAATAATTCTCCAACAAATAAACAGACACACTGTTCTTTGTTAAAGGTTTTATTTTGTATGAATGATATCAATATTCACCTAGATAAAATAAACAATGCAGATAAAATTTTTGAAGAAATAAAAAAAGGATATATTTATCCCAATTTCTTAGATTATAAAAATAAAAAAGTTAGTAGTACTTCTGATGAAAAATATATCCACCTAAGAACTCGTGGAAGTATATCAAACAAAAGTCAGATTTATTTTTCTTGTTCTACAAGATCAAAAAACATCAATAGAATATTACTTAAAATGCTAGCAAACAGTCAATACACAACATCAAATTGAATAAAAGATATTTATGGAATTAGAAATGAAGTAAAAACCAAAGAAGAAGCACTATCTCTATTAGAATATTGGATGATACATGTGTGCCCTGGAAGCATAAAACATAAAAATATTTTTTGAAAAAACAACGAAGAAATACTCAATTTTATAGAAGAAAATAAAGACTTATTAGATGAAGATTTTTATACCATAGCTCAAAATATTAAAAACGGAAAAGAAAAAGGAAACCAAAACTATCAAAATGTAAAAATAACAGGTAACATAACAGATAAAGAGGGAGAAAAACACGCCATAGAAATACAAATAAATCTAGTAAACAATAAAAATGAAACAGGATATTCTCATCATAGCATTTATGAACTAACAAACACTATCGAAGCTTTGATAAGATTACAATGATATTGTCCAATATATATGGTAGAAAAGTATATAAACAAAACTGTAGATGATAATATTATCGAAGCATTAGACGAAAATACAAATCCAGAATTATTATATCTCTGATGATTATCTGAAAAACAAAACTACCGAGAATTAGCTAAAGAAAACCAGGAAAAATTTATTAAAAAAGCAAAAACAAAAATAAAAGAATATCTAGAAAACAATTTCTTACTAGAATTAAATTTACCGAGACTAAAAAGTACAGCAACATTATTTACTACAGAAAACCAACGAAACAAATTTCACGAAGATCAAGAAATACAAAACATGTACCCAAATTGAGCCCAAGTACTCTACCAAGGAAACCGAATTAATACAAAAATCAAATAAATTATGATCTCATTTTTCTAATAATTATAATTCACAAACAAACAAGGAGAAGAAATATAGCCAAGAAAATAAGAAGAAACAATCACACATAATTAGAATAAGAAGAAAGTATATTTTTTCAGAAAAATACAGACTTTAAAGTAGGAATAGAAACCATAGCAGAAACTATTTCTGAAAGAGGAAATCTTTCCTTTTCTCAAACAACTAAAACATATGGACCAATATTAGAAATATTTTTAACAGTAATTAAATAATATCAAGACGATACTTTTTCTTTAAGAGCTACTGATTGTAAATAAGTATCTCATGCATATTTTTCATAGAAACCTGTCCATTCCGTTTTATTTCATTCAAATATCCATGTATTATCACTATCATTTGTCATTACCATAGTAATATCCATATTTTTTCACGTAATATCCGGGACTAATATCTGCATATACAAATCAAATCCTGTAGTAGCATAGATCTGATATACATCTGATTTTCCACTAAGAACACCATAAAACGCCTGAGATATTTCAGGATTTGATATTGTTACTGGTTGCTGCATAGTGTCAAAAACTAATCTTGGCTGATGAGCTAACACGACTCACAATAATCATACTATTCCCAGCAAAAAAGAAATTATTTTTTTCATACGAATATAATGATATAAGTAAAATTACAACATTTCTACTTCCATCACAAATTGTTCTACTCTATGATACACATTCTTAAACATATCAAAACTTGCCGCTCCTGGACTAAACAGTAATACATTTCAAAGTTCTTTTGCTTTTTCATAAGATCATTGTACAGCCTCATGAAAAGAATCAACACAAATATAGGCAACTCCTGCACGAATACACAAATCTTCAAACTTTGTTTTTGTCTGTCCTATCAAAACCATAAAAGCCACTTTCTGACTACAAAGATCTTGAAGCCACGTATAATCATCTCCTTTATCATATCATCAAGCCAACAAAACCACTTTATTATCAAAAGAATCTAACGCAGCAGAAAGAGAATGAGATGAGGTACAGATACCATCATCATAGATCTTAACTCCTCATTTTTCAGTAAGCAATTTTAAACGATGATCCAAAGGAGAAACGGTTTTCACTACTTCAGTAAATTTTTCCTGATACATAGCCAAATCTAGATGACTATCTACCACATAGTTTTCAGTCAAAAGTCTAACAGCAGCCAGATTTGATTGATTATGTTTTCCCAAAAATTGAGTTTCAGAAAGATCATATTCCAGAGGTAATTTCTTAGTATGATTACGAGTTTCGTGAGACAAATGTTCCATCAATTCCAATGGACATATACCACATTTCTTAGTAAATTTCAAAAGATTAAGTTTACTATCTCTATATTCATCCCAATCCTTGTGCCAATCCAAATGATCTCTAGCAATATTCAACAAAATACTATAATCAAAAGAAAAATCTTGAAGCTGATACAACATAAAAGACGAGCATTCTACTACCATAATATGTTCTTTATTCGTTTGTTTGGTTTCAATAATTTGAGCCAATATTTCAGACACAGGAATATCAAAGTTTCCTGCAATCCAAACTTTCTTTTCAGGAAACATTCATGCTAATACATTATATGCAACCCAAGTTGTTGTAGATTTTCCATTAGTTGCAGTTATTCAAACCCAGGTAAATTGATAATCTTGCAATAAAGGCAATATTTCTTTTCATAAAAAATTTAATTCTGACTGAATTTTATCACGATATACTTGATACAAACGATGAGATTGTTTAACACCTGGAGACATCAAAATCACCTCAGCTTGAGCTAGAATAGTATCATCTAAATCTTCATCATCCATTACTATACACGGTTTTTGTACTACCTGCAAAAGATGTTTTATTCCATTTCAAACTTTACCCTTACCAAATACAACAATCATAATTTTCAAAAAAAAATTAAATTTGCAATTATCGAGCAAAAATGTACAGATAATCAAAAAAAACGCAAGATAAAGTTATCTATTACCCTATTACTCTATCCATAGCTATGATCTGATTTTTTGACAGTTGATTTGGTTGATTACAAACAATGAAATATTTCAAAGAAATGTACCCAGAATATGATTACATCTTTTTTGCAGACACCAAAAACTGTCCCTATGGAGAAAAATCATGAGAAGAGATTAGAGATTTCACCTTCAAAGGACTCAATCGATTATTTGATCACTGAGCAAAAATAGTAATCTTAGCTTGTAATACTGCAGCTGCCTATGCAGTCAGATCACGACAAACACTCTATCCAGAAAAAAAGGTACTTTCTATCACAATTCCAGGAATCGAAGAAATCATAAAAAGAGATAAAACAACAGGTAATGTTGGAATTTTAGCAACACAAGCGACTATAAATTCCAATATATACAATGATTTATTTGCTAGATTCTGAGGAAATGGAGATCCTATGTTTAACTTTGTAATGGCACCAGAACTAGTACATATAGTAGAGAAAGAACTGTATAATACTACAAAAATAGAAACAACGATAAAAGATTATCTAAGTAAATTTGAAAATATAGATTATCTTATTTTATGATGTACACATTTTCCGGTACTTATGCAATATTTCAAAGATCAATTTTCTGGAGATATCATAGACCCATCAATAGAATCAGCTAAAAAATTCTGACCCTACCTAGAAAGACACAACGATATAAAAGAAAAACTTAGTGCAAATAGTAATATTTCTTGTTATACAACAGGAGATAAAGAGACCTTTGACAAAATTGGAAGCCAAATTTTCTGATCACCAATCCAAAGCCAAACAATATAAGAATATAATACAAATTTTGTCAAGGTAAATAATTTTAAATATCAGGTTTCTTTTGTGTTTTTTTTCTTTCTGCTATATAATTGATAAAAAGGAGTTTACCTTACTATCAATAACATGACAGAAAAGAAAATCTCAAGCCACAATATACTCAAAAACCTAGAACGTATAGGTATCTCTATACTAATTATTTTTGGTATTTTTGCTTGTACACTCAAAGGTAATGCTCAAACAACATCAGGAATTCCTTTCAATAATATCGTATCATGACGAAATAATGCAAGTATTTACTATCATTTTGGTGGAAATTCCTTTGTTGGTATGATGTTTTTATCATGATCTACCATATATTCTTCATGAGAAAACATCTACTTAAGTGGAAATTCTACACCAATCTCTTGTAAATCTAGACTCAATGGAATGTATTACAACAATATGAGATGACGAAGATTATGGCCTCTAGATACAGGAAATCTACAAATATTAACCGGACAAGATAGTAATTACTCTTCTATGACCGTAGCTTGAGGACTATTTACGGATTGTTCTGGAACAAACATCAATAGCAACGATATTTACGGACAAATAACTCATACATGGTGAGGTATAACCTATACCATCACTGCTGGTTTAACATACAATTTTACAGGAAATAGTATCAATACATCATCTACATTATCAGGAACTCTAGTAGTATCATGAGGTACCATTCAATGATATCTCTATGACACCTATGGATGAATAGGAGAAGTAGGACAAACAACCGTAAACGGAACAACAGTAGGAGTATCAAATGGAACAATCACTTCTACATGTACAGATTTTCAAACAACACGATCTAGCGGAACAAATATAACTCTTACTTGTACATGATCAAACGTAAGTCAGTATATTCTAAATCTATTCTCAGATACATCATGAACACCTCTTATTGCTCAATCTTTTGGATGAGCTGGAACTAGTTATAACTGGAATCCATCATGACTATCTACAGGAAACTATGTTGCAACATGTACAACAATGATTGGAAGTAGTAGTTGTAATCAATTATCTATCACTATTTCAGATGGTTGAGTAATAAGTATAAGTACAGGAACAAACAGTTCTTGAACAAGTGTATACAGTTCTTATACAGGAGCTAGATTTGTTTCAAGTATTACCACAATAAGAAGTGCTAAATTAAACAAACTTTATACTTCAGAAGACTTTAGTGTAGAGTGATTAGCTTGAAGTACATTAGCTACACTAAGTGACTGATATCTGTACATCAATGGTACAGGAGTTGGGCAAACAGGATATGTACAAAACTGAGACATATTAAATATTGATTTGATATCTAGCGAAGAATACAACACAAGTGTTACCGCTGAATTATCTATAGCAGATATAACAGGAACATTCACTATTATTACTATGGATCCTGACAATGAAATATGTCTGTTAACAAATTCACAAAAAGCACAAATCAAGGATCTCTTCAATAGTATCAAATCAGGATATGCAAACAACGAAGCAAAACGAAGTAAAATGGTATATACTATGAGAAGTATGATTCAAGATATCCAAGATTTCGACTACAGTTGTAGTTTACAATATATGCAAGATTTATCTGACGAAGAAATAGATGGAAACGACGAAACACACGTAGCTCCAAACTGTAAAGAATACAATATATCATACAGCAAAAGCAAATGATGATATACTTCTAGTGACTTCAAAAAAACACAATACTTTGCTTCATTATCTGCAATCAAAAGATTTATAGATGCACAAAATCCTGGAGATTGTAATATCAATA
This sequence comes from Patescibacteria group bacterium UBA5124, assembly GCA_002414185.1. GTDB lineage: Bacteria > Patescibacteriota > Gracilibacteria > Absconditabacterales > Absconditicoccaceae > UBA5124. The sequence goes on from DHYS01000035.1 coordinate 18,340, forward strand.
CCTATTCTGAAAGCGAAACATATGACAATGAAGACGAAGCTAAACACATAGCTCCAAATGGGAAAATTTATGCTATAGATGAAGGTAGTGGATATTATTATTCTTCAACAATGCTCAAAAGGAAAAACTTTGATAATGTAGAAGACCTTTTCCGTTATATAGATGTAAACAATCCAGAAATACCAATCTGGGACCATGAAGTAGATACAGAATTTGATCCTGTTACCTATGCAGCTCCAAACAACAAAGAATACAAAATATACCACACAGATAGGTGATATATGTCATACAGACTCATTAAAATAAAATACTTTAATACATTAGAAGAAATTCAAAACTATATTTATCAAAACAATCTTAAATAACGTTTAAGATTACAAAGACTTCACCATATATGTACCTTCAAGGTGATACCCAAGCTTTCTGTAATATTCTCTAACTCATACACCAGAGATTACAGAAAGCTTTTTGTAATCAGAAATTTGAGAAATTTGCTCAGCAACATACATCAATTGTTTTCCCAATCAACTATGTTGCACCTTTTCATCTTCAGAAAAAATAGCTTTTTTATCCAAGCTCTCCAAATCTCCATAGACATGAAGTTCTCTAATCAAAGCTGTTTCTTTCCCCAATCATTGTTCATCTACTGCATTAGCTGCTAGTGGCAAAAGCAATCTTGTAAATCCATAAATATATCACAATTCATCCTCCCAAGAAATAAAATATTCTTGCCCCACACTACTAAGATATGGTCTTATAACTAAATTTAGTTGTTTAGCTTTACCTTCTCCCCTATTTCTTACCTCTCTACTTCTCGTATCCAAACAGACAAAATTTCTCAAAGAATTATTATCTAGTTTTTGGCAGACAATACCTACAAAATTATTTCTTTCAGGACTCTTCAACCATTCATCAAAATGTAAAAATACTTTATAATCACCATACAATCTAGACAAAAACTGTTGAAACTCAGAAATATTTTCTTTCATTTTACTCTTCAATTCTTCATGAACTATCTGAGCAAGATTAGTAGTTTTAGAACCAGCTTCTATCTCAGTCGCAGGAATATCACGTATCAATCTCTTAATTCTCGTATAAGGAGGAATAATATTCAAAAAAGTTTCTTTAATCAAAGATTTAATCTGATTGGTTTCCAACGGTTGATATTTTCATTGTTTATATAATTCATACAATTCAGTGTTGGGAATTACTGATGTAGGATAAAATTTAATTTCATCTGGCAACAAAAATTTGTCAGCATATATTTGCTGAAATGTTCAGAGATCTTTTTCGTAAGTCGACTGATAAAGCCCAGGCATGATATGAATAGAAAATTTAAACCCATATTGCCTCAATCTATGACATGCCTGACGAATTTCATTCACACTATGTCCTCTCTTATTTGCATCTAATACTTCATTATACATGGATTGCACACCCATTTCCAACCTAGTAACACCTATATCTCTCCAAAACAAACAATTTTCATCAGTTACATATTCTGGTCTTGTTTCTACGGTAAGTCCTATTATTCTATGATCAGCAGTTTCATTGATCTGTATTGCTTCTTGTATAGTTTTACTATAGGCAATTTTTTCTAATCATTCTAATATATAAGAAAATCTTCTTTCCTCAGGAGAGGTAATTCAAGAAATATCTTTAGAAATGATTTTCAACTGAGAAAATGTATTACATGCATCATATAATCCCTTTATAAATTCCACTTTATAGTCCTGAGGATATACATCCCAAGTTCCTCATAATACAATCATTTCTATTTTGTCCGTACTATGACCAGTTAAAGTAAGAGAAGTTAGTCTATTATACACCTGCTTATACGGATCAAACTGATTCATCAATGCTCTAGCAGCACCTGGCTCTGTCTTAATATAACTCTTGGGCATCGTAGGATCATTAGGACAAAAAACACATTTTCCTGGACACCAAAAAGGCTTAGTAAGTACTTGAACAGCAACTATACCTGATTTTGATCTAATAGCTCTTTTTTTTAACAACTCTTCCAATCATTTATTTGGTAAGATTTCTCAAAATTCTACAAGTCTACGATATTCTTGTAAAAGTTGGATATTAGAAGGAAGATCTGAAAGTTTGTTTTCACTAGAAAAAGTATTCTTTAACTCTCTCAGGCGGTCTAAAGAACTTGGTCACTCAATAAGTTTAAAAAGTATATCTTGTAAGAGCATATAATATTTTTTTAAAATTAAGTATCTACCTACAATCTCCATCAAACGAACCAATTACAGGAGCATCACAACTTACATTACCACAGGCATTATCACATTCTCGACTCCAGAAATCACTTCCTCCATAACTTCAATTATCTGGATTACACATTTCATTGATTTTCACCCCAGCAAAACAACCTGTAACATCTAAATTACAATCAGCTGATTCTTCTAAACTTATATAATTAGGTCTATGGTTTCTAAAACTCAACCATCATGTAGATCAACCTGTTGGAACAAAAAGATCTTTATTTGCATCAGTATTAGAAAGCACAGTACAATCATTATAAAATCAAGTCACTATCTTATTTAAATCTCCATGATCTAGTCTATAACCACCAGATTTTATTTGAAAGGCATACATCAAATATGAGACACTTCCTACTATCAATATCAAAAACAAAACAACCACATGTATAGGAAAACGTTCTTTCTCATAAAAATCCTTTTTCATATGTAAATCTAAAAAATAAATACAGTCGATTTCTCGCTGTATTTATAACAATTCATTTTTATTTTACTAATGATTTTTACCTTCTATTTTTTAGAGCTTCTATTTCCCATGTCAACTCAGAAACAACATCTTTAAGATCATCTATTTGTTGTTGTTGATCAACATATTTCATATATAATGATTTAACCGATTCTATAAGTGGTGCAACAATATTTCCATAAGATACTGCCTTGTATCCATTAGATGCAGTAGATACTAATTGTGGAAACACTTTTTCTATTTCTTGCGCTATCAATCCAATACTATGTTTACCATCTTTTCTCCAATCAAAGCTATATCCTGTCAAAGAAAGTATTTGTTCTAAACCAGATCCAAGAGATACAATATTTTTCTTTAATCTTTTATCTGAAGTATAAATAAATTCACCTGCATTTACTTGAACAAAAGTAACACTATTTGTTGTAGCCAAATTTNNATCTGCTTTTGCCGCTAGAGCTGTTGTTAAAGATGAAGATGTTACATAAGAAGGTTTATCTGCTGTTCGAACTGGATCCAATTCTGTAGATACTCATCCAGATGTAGAGATAGTACCACAATCCCAAGTTCCATCTCACTGATTTACAAGCGTTGATCACACAGCACAATCTGAACTAAATGTAGCTAAATATCATAATTGAGAATTTTGAACCAAATTATCCCAAGTCGTACAACCTGTACCAGATAAATTACAATAGTTATCAGCACCTATTTTTGACGTAAGTCCATCTAAAAAAATTCTTTCTGTTCAACCAGTACCTGCCATACTACGAGCATTTCTAACAGACAGTCTCGTCATACCAGCTACTTCATCATTACACATCCATCCATCAGATCAACTATATTTCAACATTTGATAATCTTTACAAGTTGGTAATGCAAGTGATGTATATGCTTTACAACCTGTACCAGCTGCATTACAAATATAATTAGCTCCAATTTTTGATGTAGATCCATCCAAGAAAACTCCAGTAGCTGAAGTAGATGTTCCATCACTAGTTAAAACTATTTTTTTAAGAAAACTAACTGAATTAGAAACTAATGGATTAATAACTACATCCGCATTTACCAAAAGCAAAGTAGCAGATGCTCACAAGAAAAATAGTGTCAATCCTTTTAAGATTCTATTTCTTCTTGTTCTATACAAGAGAGTTACTAAATTCTTTCTTCTGAAAGTTGCCATTTGTACTATATACAAAGAATAAAATTTCTTATAATCAAGTATACTCGATTTTCACAAAAACAAACAAAAATTTTCTATTCTTACAAACAATAATAGACCAAACAAATATTATATTCAGATTTATAATTGACTTTTTATATTAAAATGATACATATTTTATATCAACGTTTATCTTGTAAAACAAAAAGAAAAGCATACCATTCTTAGTGGATAATTTTTTATATTATAAACTATTCTCATGATACAATTACCTCAATTACCTTTTGATTTTTGAGCACTAGAACCTTACATAGATGCTCAAACAGTAGAAATTCATTATACAAAACATCATCAATGATATGTAAACAAATTAAACGATCTTATCAAAGGGACTCCTTTTGAGAACCAAGATTTAAAAAATATAGTTAAAACAGCAGAAAACTGACCGATATTCAACAATGCTGCTCAAATTCGAAACCATACTTTCTATCGAAATTCAGTTCGTAAACCACAAGAAAACAATATTCCAACAGGAAATTTAGCTACTGCTATCCAACAAAAACGATGATCATTCCAAGCATGTATAGAGGCATTCTCTATATCTGCAACCAACAATTTTGGATCAGGACGAACGCGATTGGTTAAAAATACAGACAATAGCTTAGAAATCATAAATACCTCTAATGCTCAAACACCACTTACTACAGATAAAACACCTCTACTTACCATCGACATACGAGAACATGCATACTATCTCAAATACCAAAATCGTAGACCAGAATACATCAACAATTTTCAAAACATAATAAACCGAGATTTTGCAGAAAATAACTACAATAACTAATTTATAGATATGATAGTACGACGATGAATTTAAGAAAAAAATGAAATCAAGCAGAAAGCTTAGTAATCGAATATTTAAAAAATAAGTGATATACCTTTATAGAACAAAATTTTACGATTCGCTGAGGTGAATTAGATATTATCGTAGAAGATAATAATTCACGTATTTTTGTAGAAGTAAAAGATGTAGATAACACACAAGATCTTCACAATTATATCAGTCCCAAAAAAATAAGCACTATTCTAAAAACAATACTCTTTTTTAATCAAAGACATCCTACAGAAAAGCAACTTCGCGTTGATCTTGTTTTTGTAAAACAAAATACTATACTTCATCATTACGAAAACATAACTAATCAATAAAACAATTTATCCAATTGCTATTCTTATGAAAAAAACAAGATATGCGCTATTATTAATATTTTGAATACTGATATGATTTTTTGGATATGCAACTATTCAAGAAATACATTGACCAAATACATCAAATTATCAATCAAACAATGCAGACTATACGCGCTTTAATGAAGTATTAGATATATTAAAAACAAACTATTATAATCAAGAAAAACTCAATACAGGAGCTATGCTACAAAATGCAATAAAAGCATACGTAGATGGTATAGATGATCCTTATACTATATATATGGACGCTGAAGCAAATTCATGATTTCAAGAAGACCTAAAATGAGAAGCTGATTTTGAATGAATAGGAGCGGTTATTAGCAAAAAAGATTATTATATTCTTATAGATGAAGTAATCAAAGATTCACCTGCTTTCAAGGCATGAATTATGCCCTTAGATAGAATAGTTATGATCAATACCTGATCTACAAAAGATCTTACCATCGAAGATGCAGTAAAAGAAATCAGAGGTCCAAAAGGATCTAAAGTAAGTATCATCATCGAAAGAACAAACAAAGATCAAAACAAAGAATTATTAGAAAAAGAAGTAATCAGAGATACAATTTCTGTACCTTCTGTATCTAGCAGTATTCTCACAGGCAAAGATAACAAAAAACTATGATATATAAACATCTCTATTATCTGAGAAGAAACAGAAAATCTTCTAAAATTAGAAATACAAAAAATCAAGGAAGAAGATATTCAATGAATTATTCTAGATCTAAGAGGTAATGGATGATGATTTTTACCTATAGCTGTAGAAATAGCATCCCATTTTGTTCCAAAAAACAAACTCATTGTCTCTGCCAAATACAGACAACTATGAGAAGAAGAATTCTATTCCAAATGATATAAAGACCTTCAATGATTAGCTACAGTAGTACTTATGGACAATCTTACTGCTTCTGCAGGAGAAATCATTGCATTAGCCCTCAAAGAACAAATCAATGCAAAATTGATTGGAACTCAAACATTTGGAAAAGGATCAATACAAACAATAGAAGACTTTGATGATGGAGCATCTATCAAATATACAATAGGTAAACGATACTCACCTAGCGATAAAAACATAGATACAGTCTGAATAATACCAGATACTATCATCGAATTCGATGCAGAATTATACAAAAACACAAACAAAGATAACCAATTAGAAAAAGCTATAGATACATTGTAACGTATTTGCATTTATTCCGTACTATAAAAGTATGACGGTAACTATCACCATACAACAACCAACTGGAGAAAAAATAGGAAGTTTTATAGCTGAAGATAACAGAAGTATCAGTCAAATGGCTGAAAAAAACAATATAGATATTCCTGTTTCATGCTGTCAATGAGCGTGTTATGTATGTGCTTGCAAAGTAAAATGAGGAAACAAATATATACAAATAGACAAAATCATGCCTCCTGCAATATTACCAGAAAGAGATACTGAAGGTAATTTCAAAGAAATAATGACTTGTGTAGGGGGAATTAAATCAGAATATATCAAAGACCAAGAGAATCATGAAGTAATATTAGAAAAGTTAATATAAACTTCTTCGTCTATGATAATATACTATTTGCCTATTAACCTATTCTACTAACCTATGTTAGACTTCAATAAAGATTTTATCAAAAGAATAAAACATCAAGATCATACAGCATTCAACGAATTCTATCTTAATACTGTAGATATTTTTTCGCGTTATATAGAAGCAAACTATTTCTTAAATAAACAAGATGCACAGGATTTGATTTCAGATTTTTATGTAAAATTTCGAGAATCTGTAAGAAAATATGATGAAAACTATTCATTTAGCTGATATTTTCGAACAATATTCAAAAACATTATCAAGGATCATTTCAAAAAAAACCATGATATACCATTTACCGAATTAGAAAGTGAAGATCAAGATGGTTCTTTTGAAGAAACATTAGTTGATGAAGAAGATATCAAATCAATTCTTCATAAAAACTTCCAATTTGAACAAATTCAAAAAGCTATGAAAGAACTAGATGATGGAAATAAAGATATTATTTACTGGAAGTTTATTGAAGAAAAAGATAATGGAGAAATAGAAATGCTTTTAAACATATCAAATGATAACTTAAGACAAAAAATATCCAGAGCAATAAAACAACTTAAGAAACTCTTAGAGGATAATCTATAAAATAATTTAAATAAATGTCAATCCATATTACCTAGGAACCATCGTATTTACAACAAGAAATACCAGTTATAAAGCCAATTATAGACTTAATACAAAAAACACCAATTTCAACCCAAAAATCTCTTGAAATATAGGCTCCGTATACTAATATCAAGCCGTACAACATTTTATTTTATAATCTATGTACACAATGACAAAAACAGCTCTTATTGCTAGCCTAGCTGAAGAACTTGGAGTTTCTAAGAAACTCGCTTCAGAACTTGTTAACGCTTTCATCGAAACAGTTATCGAAGGTGTTAAAAAATCAGGTGAAGTTAGAATTCAAGGATTCGGAACTTTCAAAGCTTCTAAAAGAAAAGCTAGAGAAGGTGTTAACCCACAAAATCCTTCACAAAAGATCAAGATTCCTGCTATGAAAGTTGTTACTTTCAAGGCTGGTGCTGATTTCAAAGGTGCTGTGAAATAATTTCTCTCACAACATTCAAGAAAACTCTCTCCTCGTGAGGGAGTTTTTTTGTTGCATTAAAAAGAGAAATAGATAGATTACTATCAATATATCAGAATTTAATAATAGGCTACTCTTCTATTTATCTCTTTTCTCTATTTTCATGTCAGGATATTCAATTCTAGCTTTCTTAATCTGATGATCTCTATGATACCTTATATTTTATTTTAGATTTCAACACAAAGATACTATAAGCCAATTAAGAAGTAATCTCAAAGAAGCTAACAAAGAACTCCAAATAGTACAAGCTGATGTAGAAGAATATAGCGAACAAAACACGATACTCAAAGAAGAAATAACAAAACTATTAGAAAAGAATGATGATTTAACTGATGTAGTAACAGAATTAAGTAAATATTACGTACACATCAAGAAAGCTGCAGAAAAAACATCTGAACTTACCAAATTTCTTCATGAACCAAATCCAGATGTTGAAGAAAAAATAGCTAATTTCAGCTGAAAAAACAAAGAAGACTCATTCGAAAAGAAGTTTTTTTAAATAGTTGTCATTGCGAGGAGTCTTAGCGACGTGGCAATCCAACTTAAACACAATTATTTCAAACAGATTGCTTCACTATGTTTGCAATGACTATTTCATTTATAAAAAACTAACCAATGACCTATCAATCAAAACATACACAAATCAAGTCACCCAAAGAATGATACAATTTTGTTGCTGAAGAATATTGAAAATATCATACTTTAATCAATAGTTTTGATCAATGATTATCTAAAAGATTTTTTCCTAGAGGAAAAAACAATCTAGATATTATAGATCTATGAGCTTGAGATGGTAGACTCTTCCCCACATTAAAAAACCTCAATCCTCAAAGATATGTTGCATGTGATATAGCAGAAAAACTCCTCAAGAGACACCCATGAACAAATAATATAGAAAAAATTATATGTGATTTAGAGGAAAACCTTCCTTTTGAAGATAATAGCTTTGACCTAGCAACAAGCTTCTTTGTACTAGAACATATAAACAATATAGATCACCTATTTTCTGAAGTATATAGAATACTAAAACCAGGTGGAAGACGAATCATAGGACATTTTATCCAAAGACGTGAATTTACTTGGAAAAAAAATAATCAAGAATTTAAAATTCAATTTTACAATCATAGAATACAAGACCTAGAGGCAATAGCAGACAACAATTTCTTTTCTAAAGACATATTTCCTATTGAAGAAAAAGGATACACCATAGGGCATATCCTCATCCTTTCTAAATAAATTAACTATATTAATTATTTTTTACATTGAGTAGCAACTCTCATTTTATATTCATTAGCTTTACGAATATATCCAGGCAAAGTATCTGAAATAGTCTTTGTTGATTCATTTTTTAGTTCTTCCAAGGTATCTTTCATTTCTTGAACAAGCTGTTTATCATTACATCCATTCCCTTCCCCTATCATAATAAGTTCTTGATAAGCCTTTTCATAATCAAATTTTGACTTCAATGCTTCTGAATTTCTATTTAACACCTTGTTAACAAAAATTTCTGCTCTTTGATACATTACTTCAAACCCTGAAAATATAGAAATCTTTTCAGCAGGATTCTTCTGAATATACAAATAACAAAAAAATAAAAGAATCAATCATATACAAAATTTTATAATATTTGATTTCAAAATACGTTTCATTTCCTTATCCATGATATATCACTACAAAAATTAAAAATTAACGCAAGCATTTTAGGATTACAAGGTAAAAAATCAATACTTTATAAAAAAATCATTGAAAAAAAGACTTATAACAATAAAAAACAACAAGCAACGATATTTAACTACATTTATCAATTTAAAACACATGAAACTTGCCATTGTTCATTGTCGAATAGCACCAGGTTGAGCTCTAAACGTACTCAAAGATCTTATCGAAAAAGAAAAATATAATAAAGCAAAAATTTTCACCATGTATTCTACACTACCCTACTTAGAAACTAGTCACTGAAATATACCTATTACAACAGTTGTTCCAAAATTTCTTCATTTCATAGATCATCGTTTTTGGATGCCACTATATCCAGTAATTATGAAAATCATATCGTGGAAAATCAAGTCTTATACTCCCAATAAAATTCTGATTTCTTCTTTTGCTATTGCCAAAAATATTAATCAATGCAAAAAAAATATAAAAACAAATATACAAACATCTCTCTATCTTCACTCCCCTATGCAATATATTCGAAGTCACCATAACGAATATATACACAAACTCACATGATTCAAAGGACGATTATTCAAAACAATAACTCCTTATCTAAGAAAACGGGACAAAAAATACACATCGTATACTCAAATATATGCCAACAGCGAATATACAAGACAAGAAGCAAAAAAAGTATACAACATAGAAAGCCAAGTACAATATCCTGAAATAGATCCAGCTTTTTTGCTTTGTCCTATTGAAAATCAAAGCAACAATTATTATGTTTGTGTAGGAAGATTAGTACGTTTCGTAAGAGAAGTAGATACTATCATAAAACTATTCAATCAAACCCAAAGCTATCTTCTTTTGATTTGAAGCGGTCCAGATGAAGAATATCTCAAAAACATAGCCTGAAATAGCGTTATTTTCTTATGACAAATCAATGATAAAAAAGAAATTATCTCTATTATTCAAAAATCTCGCTGACTTATCAATCTCACTAAAGAAAGTTTCGGAATAGGTACAGCTGAAGCTCTTTGTTTAGGAGTCCCTGTTTTTGGTTTTAATGATGGAGCCACCCCAGAATTAGTTGATAAAAATAGCTGAATTCTCGTAGAAAACAAAACATCACATCATCTCAAAGAAAAATTTAAAACATTTGAAAACACCTATCGAGACAAACATCTTATAGCTGAAACAGCTAGAAAAAAGTTTTCTCATTAAGATATATTTACCTATTTCTCTTATTATCATGTCTCAAGTTCGATTATATTCATTATGAAGTGTGTTATTGGTAAGTATAATTGCACTAGTAGGAATAATATTTTTATGATTAAAAGCAGAAAAATTCAAAAAAATACTTATCTATTTCGTAAGTTTTTCTGCTGGTGCTCTTTTTGGAGACACGTTTATTCATTTACTACCAGAAGCTTTCGAGAGCTGATTCTCTATACAAACCTCATTATATATTCTTGGTGGAATTATTTTTTGACTTATTACTGAAAAAGTTATCCATCGAAATCACTGCCATATGCCAATCACCAAAAACCATGTTCATCCATTTGCCATTATGAATCTTGTAGGAGATTTTGTCCACAATATCATTGATGGACTAATTATCTGAGCTAGTTATATCGTAAGCATACCTGTAGGTATAGCAACCACACTAGCGGTAATGCTTCACGAAATTCCACAAGAAATAGGAGATTTTGGAGTATTAATCCATGGATGATTTAGTAAAAAAAAGGCATTATTACTTAATTTTCTTACTGCACTAAGTGCTATTATAGGAGTAATCATCGCATTATTATTACATTCATATCTTGGAGATATAAATTCATTTCTTATTCCTTTTGCTGCAGGATCTTTCATCTACATTGCAGGTTCTGATCTAATTCCAGAACTTCATAAAGAAAATAAAATCTGACAAGCTATCACACAAATCATTATTTTCTTATTAGGAATCGGAATTATGATGACATTACTTTTGCTTGAATAAAAAAAGCCTTATCCCAAAACAAGGATAAGACTCTCTATATCATCGTCTTAGATATCTTCTAAGACTTTTTTTGATGCGTCGAACCAAATAGTTTATAAATCCAAACAAAATTACACCTATTAGACCAAGAAGAGAATTATACAACAAACTTTCTTCTGTAATGCGACCATACCACAAAAAAAACAATAATCTAAGCACATAAAGCAAATAAACAACACAAAACACTGCAAATGTGTCTGCCAATATTTTGATCCAAAAGAGATCTTTAAACGGCAAATACATAGACAACTTCACAAATGATTTTCTAAAATGAATTTGAAACCAAGCTAATATCCCCAACCCTATAACAATAAAGTCAAACAATATACTTAACAATCGAACCCATTTTTCTGTATCAAAATCAATTTCTCCAAACAAATACTCTGCAAAAAATGCTGTAGTATTAATTAAAAGGAATATTAGTATCAAAAATATTGTTGTTATTTTTGAAAAAACAAATGTTTTAAACCTTTCCATAGTAGTTTTACGTTTTTTTAATTTTTTATTAGGGACCAGATCATAAATATTTTAGTTCAATAATCAATAAAATAAAAATAGAGAAGTTTTTCTTTTGATTTCTAAGGGAAAAACAATAAGTATAAGAGAGTATTTTTAAGTTATACAAAAAAAATTCCATGCAATTTTATGATGAAGTCAAAGTAACGGTACAATCAGGTAAATGATGAGACGGAGTAGCTACATGAAGAAGAGAAGCAGGTGTTCCTTATGGAGGACCTTCTTGAGGAAACTGAGGAAAATGATGATCTGTTATTTTCAAAGCTTCCAAAGATGAAAACACTCTACTACCATACAAATATAGAAAAATCTTCAAAGCAAGTTATGGAGAACCAGGAAGAGGTAAAGACCAATATGGAGCCAACGCTGAAGATCTTATTCTATTAGTTCCCATAGGTACCTTAATCAAAGACAGCGAAGGACATGTCCTTCATATTTTTTCCAAAGATGAAGAAACTTGGACTATAGTTAAATGATGAGAATGATGAGTTGGAAATATGCATTTCAAAGATTCCGTACATCAATATCCAAATTTTTATCTCTGCGGAGAACCAGGACAAGCCAAAGAAATCACCTTAGAACTTCAACTATTAGCAGACGTTGCCTTGATTGGTACTCCTAGTGTAGGAAAATCATCACTTATCAATGCTGTATCTCACGCCAAAGCAAAAGTTGCTAATTACCCATTCACAACATTAATACCAAATCTTTGATCTATCAACCATTTGAATACTACCTTCAATATGATAGATATTCCAGGACTTATCAAAGGAGCTGCCGATGGTAAAGGATTAGGAAATGCTTTCCTCAGACATGTACTCAAAGCAAAAATATTTTGTCTTATCACGGACTGTTCTAGATACGAATCAGGAATCCAAGAGCTTATTGATGTTTTTGAAGAAATCATAGATTACATAGATCAAAAGTTTGATAATCCAGAAATCAAAATCACTAAACAAGACGACATTATCACTCTTCTTGCTTATCGCGATGAAGAATTAATTCTAGAAAAAAGAATTCTTCTTATGATAAACAAATTTGATCTTATCAACGATCAAGATATTATCAAAGAAGAAACTACTCTTTTGTGGGATAAACTACTAGAATTTTTAAAAACAAAAAAAATCTGAACAGCTATCACAAAAACATTGCTACAAAAATATACATTTATTGTTTCTGCAGCTACTCATTATGGAATAGATACTTGGTTAAATGGTATTATTCCTCTCCTCAAAAACACCAGAAACGAAGATGTTTATCATATTCCAGAAGATGAAATTGCTCATCAAAAAGACGAGGAAATGATGATCACCAATATCTCTGATGAAGAAAAAGAAATGCTTATTGAAGAATGATATATCGAAGAAATCCAAAGCAAATACAACGAAATACGAGAAATACAAGATCCAGAACTTTGTAAACTTGTTCGAATGCTTCCACGAGGAAATGATGAAGCAGAAGAACGATTCTGGAAGATTCTAGGACACAAAGGAATCTTAGAAATCTTTGATCAAAACGGAATCCACAAAGGAGACGTACTCAAAATTAAGAGTTACTACGAAGGAAAAGATGACAGATATATCATGTACTAAAATATTATTTATCAAAAACCTGTTCCGATGTTCACTATTCTCTCCATTTCAGACAGTGACAAACACCGAAATTCAGCCATCCAAGAATATGAAAAAAGACTTGGAAAACTTATTAGTATAGAAAATATTAAACCATCCAAAAACGGAACCCACGAACAAATCATCCAAAAAGATACCGAAAACATCATACAGATACTCGAAAAAAAATACAAAAATCACTACAAAATTATGATGTCCAAAGATGGTAAACTCCTCACTACAGAAGAATTCACATCACTAGTTAGTAAGCCAAATCATGTTGTCTTTATTATTTGATGACCCTATGGTCTAGATGAAACACAACTAACTACCATCATCAATGAAAAAATCTGATTTGGAAAAATAACCCTTCCACATTGACTCGCAAAGCTCACTCTCATCGAACAGATTTATAGATCAGAGACAATCAAAACTGGGAAATCTTATCATTATTAACCAACAAACATGACCTTCAACCTTCAAGCCTCTTACCAACCAGCTGGGGATCAACCCAAAGCCATCGCTGAAATACAGCAAGCTTTTGCTGAAAACAAAAAACAGGTAACACTCGTAGGTGCAACAGGTACAGGAAAAACATTTACGATGGCAAACATCATAGAACACGTAGGCAAGCCTACGCTCGTAATTTCTCACAACAAAACCCTAGCAGCTCAGCTTGCTACCGAATTCAAACATTTCTTTCCCAATAATGCTGTCCATTATTTTGTATCTTACTTTGACTATTATCAGCCAGAAAGTTATCTCCCAGCACAAGGACTCTACATCGAAAAAGAAGCAACAATCAATCAAGAGATCGAGATGTACAGACTCTGAGCTATGTCATCATTACTTTCTAGAGAAGATGTGATCGTCGTAGCATCAGCTTCTTCACTCTATGGTTTAGGACAAAAAGATAATTTCAAAAATAGTACTATCTACCTAGAAACAGGAAAAGTTTATACCAGAGATGAAGTCAAAAGACAACTTCTCAAAATCCAATATAAACCAGTACAATCCAAAATAGAACACGGTATGTTTGATATTCAAGGAGATAGAATAGATATTTTTTCTAGTACAGAAAAAGATCTCTACAGACTCCATTTCAATGAAGACGAACTCGAATTTATAGAAGTAAGAGATGCTACCACCTATGAATACAAAGGAAAAAAAGACCATGTTTGGATTTGGCCAGCTACTCAATTTCTCCAAGATATTTCTGACCTAGAAAACATTCTCACGCAAATGAATACTGAAAAAGACCTCAGAGTAAAAGAATTTGAAAAAGCAGGAATGATGGTTGAAGCGGAAAGAATCAAAAAAAGAGTTGAATACGATATCAGAATGATCAGAGAAACATGATTTGTAAACGGTATTGAGAACTACTCTCTTTATTTTGATCGCAGAACTCCAGGACAGGCTCCAAATACGATCTTCGATTATTTCCCAGATGATTTTCTCTTGATTATAGATGAATCTCACATGACTATTCCTCAGCTCCAAGCAATGCCAGCTGGAGATAAAGCAAGAAAATCAAATCTTGTAAATTATGGATTTAGACTACCTTCTGCTAGCGACCATAGACCTTTAGGTTTTGAAGAATTAGAAATCAGACTCTGACGACACGGATATACTTCCAAAAAAGATACCTCAATTACCAACGGCCCTACGATCTCCAACGAAACATACAAACGATTAGAATCACAATTAGGTAAATATACCAAAGAAGATAACGTAAGCAAAAAAGATGCTAAGACTATCTTTCTTTCTGCTACACCTGCTGAATACGAACTCTCTATGAGCGAACAAATAGTACAACAAATCATCAGACCTACAGGACTTTTAGATCCTATCACCTATGTATATCCAAAATCAGGTGATTACGATATGTTAGAATCTAGCATAGAAACTCTTATCAAAAAAAAACCTCACCTCGAAGAATTCCTTGATGGATATAGTCTAAAAAACGATATGAAAGAAGTATTTGGAGAAGAATAATATTTTATATTCTATCAAAAAATATGTTTGATGTACCTAATTTTCTTGAAAAAATTCATTCATGAGAACGAGTGGCATTACTAGCTCCTAGCTTTCCTGTAGATTTTGAGTATCCAAAGATTATTTCTGATCTCAGAAATCTCTGATTTTCCAAAGTAACAGAACTAACCTACGCAGCTAAACTTATCAATATTCACTATCACCAGACTATCGAAGAAAACGAAGATAAAACATACATCTGCAGCAACTGTCCTAGCGTAGTACAATATATCAAAAACAAACATCCAAACCACAAAGACAAGCTCATGCCCATAGCTTCACCTATGATTATTATGAGTAGGTTTATAAAAAAACAATTTTGACCAGAAACAAAAACATGTTTTATTGGACCATGTTTTGCAAAAAAAATCGAAGCACAGCAAACAGGAGAAATAGATACTGCTCTCACCTTTCAAGAATTACAAGAAGTATTAAATTATACTAAGACAAACAACATAAGCACTACCCAACAAACAATAGATTCAGATTTTGATTCTTTTTACAATGACTATACCAAGGTATATCCGCTAACATGAGCAGTTGCTCAAACTATGCATTACAAAGATATTCTCAGAGAAGATCAAGTAATCATCTGCGGTGGATTCAAAAATATAGATGAAGCTATCCAGAAAATAGAAAACAATCCTGCTATAAGATTTGTAGATCCACTTTCCTGTGATTGATGATGTATTGGATGACCTGGTATTATTTCCAAAGAATCCACAGAATCCAAAACCAAAAAAATTCAAGATTACAAAGACTCTATGAAACACAACAAAGACAATCCTCATTTAGGAAAATTTGAATATGCACAATGAATAGAAACCAAAAACACCTACATATAATCAAAAAAATCCCTCTCAATTTCGAGAAGGGATTTTTTTATAGATAACACATATATTATTTAATCAATGGCGCAATAACCAATGCAATAATAGAAATTAATTTAATAAGGATATTCAAAGAAGGTCCAGAGGTATCTTTCAATGGATCTCCAACAGTATCTCAAACTACAGAAGCTTTATGAGAATTTGATCCTTTATAATGATGTTCATGTCCATCTTCATAAGATTCAATCATTTTCTTGGCATTATCCCAAGCTCATCCTGCATTTGATTGAAAGATAGCGGCCAATACTCCACAAATAGTTACTCCTACCAAAAATCAACCTAATACTTCTCCTCCTCCAATAAATCCAATCACTATAGGAGATATTATTGTTAACAATCCTGGAAGTAACATCTCTTTCAAAGCAGCTTTTGTAGAAATGTTCACACATCTTTCATAATCAGCTTCTACTCATGGTTTACCTTCAAGCAAACCTACTATTTCTTTAAATTGTCTTCTTACTTCTTTTACCATAGCATTAGCTGAATTACCTACAGCACGTATAGCAAGACCTGAGAACAAAAATGGAACCATTCCTCCAACAAATAACCCTGCTAATACTTTAGCATTTGATATATCTATTCCTGGAATTCCTACTGCTTCTTTATAAGCAGAGAACAATGCTAATGATGTCAAAGCAGCTGACGCAACAGCAAACCCTTTTCCAATAGCTGCTGTAGTATTACCTACAGAATCTAATATATCAGTTCTTTCTCTTACTTTTTTATCTAAATGACTCATTTCTGCAATACCTCCAGCATTATCAGCAATAGGACCAAAAGCATCTATAGCCAATTGAATACCTGTAGTAGCCATCATACCTGTAGCAGCTAAAGCTACACCATATACTCCACCAAAGAAATATGCGGCAACTATTCCCAATGCTAATAGAATAATAGGCAACGCTGTAGAGATCATTCATACACTAATTCCAGCAATTACGTTTGTACCAGCTCCAGAAAGAGAATTACGAGTAATATGTTTTACTGGACGTTTACCTTTAGCACAGAAATATTCTGTAATAATACTTATCAATGTACCTACAACCAATCATACGATGATTGACCAGAAAAGATATATAGATGGATATACTTCTCCAGAAATCATAACTGTAGATGGAAACAAGAACTTTATCACACCAAATGAAGCTATAGCCGTCATAATGATAGATCAAAAGTTTCCTATATTAAGAGCTAGTTGTGGATTTCCAGATTCCTTAATACGAACCATACGAGATCCCAAGATAGAGAAGATAATTCATAATGCAGATATAATCAATGGAAACAAAACTCCAGGAATTGAAGTAACTCAATTATTCCATTGAGAAACACTTACCCCAACACCAAGAATCATGGTAGCTATAATAGTACTTACATAAGAACCAAACAAATCAGCTCCCATACCAGCTACATCACCTACATTATCACCTACATTATCAGCGATAGCTGCAGGATTTCTTGGATCATCTTCAGGAATACCAGCTTCTATTTTACCAACAAGATCAGCTCATACATCTGCAGCCTTAGTAAAGATACCTCCACCAACTCTAGCAAACAAAGCTACACTTTCAGCTCCCAAAGAGAATCCTGTTAATATATTTAAGATCTTCATCAATGAGAAAGAATCTCCCGTTCAATAAAGATGACTATACAACAAGAACAAAACTGCTAATCATAAAATACCAAGAGACACAACAGTAATACCCATTACAGATCCACCTCCAAAAGAGATATTCAAAGCTTGAGAAAGACTTGTTGTAGCAGCTTGAGTAGTTCTTACATTTGATTTAGTAGCAATTTTCATACCTATAAATCATGCTAAGGCAGAAAATGCAGCTCATAAAACATAAGACACACCAACAAACATCGAAGATGTTTCTGAATTAGCTGTCAAAGCTAGTAAAACACCTAAAGTTACAATAAAAATAGCCAAGATTTTGTATTCTGCTTTCAAAAAAGCAACGGCTCCTTTTGCAATACTTCCAGCAATATACTGCATTCTTTCATTTCCAGGATTCTTTTTTACAAGAGAGCGACCCAAAAAATAAACATACAATAATGCAACAAGCGCAATAGCGATAATCACATATAACATAGTAAAGACGATATAATAAAATCTAAAAAACAATCGGTGAGGACAACAATAAAAAAACAGCCTTTAAATTCAAGAGAAAATACAATGATTATCTATCAAAAGAGGAAAAAAATTGACTTGATTAAACCTTTCCATAATATACACATGGAAAGGCTTTTTTTTATTGANNCAAATTTTCATCTATCAATCTCGGATGTACCAAAAATCTCGTAGATACGCAACATCTTCTAGGAAAAGTTTTTACATTAACAGAAAAAGAAGCCTGAATACAACCACAATACTATACAGATCCTTATGATGCTAATGTAGATTACGTTTTTCTCAACACCTGTGGATTTATTTCATCGGGAAGAGACGAAGCACAACATACTATCGAGAAACTTCTCAAAAAAAATAAAAAAATTTATATGCTTGGATGTGCTCTTCAATACTACAAAAACATAGACAAAGATAGTCCATCTCCTCTCTCACAAAAAAACATCTACCCACTTTCTCGAAATGATTTCAATACAATCACGATACAACAATTATTCAAAGGATATTCGAGCGATAAATTTAATGATTTTGAGTTTACTGAATCTCCAAGAGTATATACCAATGCTGATTACAAATTTGAATATCTCAAAATCGCAGAATGATGTGATAATAATTGTACTTTTTGTATTATTCCAAAGATCAGAGGAAAACAAAAATCTCTTCCAATAGAAAACATCATCCAAGAAGCCCAAAATATGATAGCCAATGGTATTGAAGAAATAATTCTCATTGCTCAGGATTCTACCAGATATGGAACCGATCTTTATGGAAAACCAATGCTATTTGAATTATTACAAGAATTAGAAAATCTAAAAGGAAATTTCACATTCAGATTATTATATCTTTATCCAGATATTTTAAGTTTAGAACATCTCAAAAAGCTGACTACTTTCAAAAAATTTATTCCATATTTTGATATACCACTCCAACACGTTAGTGCTCCAATACTCAAGAGAATGGGAAGATTTTATGATGAACAAGCTATAGGAAATTTTCTTGATTTCATCAAAAACAATTTCAAAACAAGATTTATCAGGACAAATATCATTATCGGATTTCCATGAGAAACACAAGAAGATCAAAACAAATTACTAAAATTTTTAGAGAAAGATTATTTTGACAATATAGCACTTTTTGAATATCATGATGAGCCTTATGCTGCATCTAGCAAACTTCCAAACAAGGTTGACGAAAAGATTATAAGAGAAAGATTTCTTGATGTAGACAATCTTGTAGATCAACTTCTGACTACAAAACGAGATAAAAGAAAATGACAAAAAGAAACAGGATATATCATGGAAATCAAAGAAAAAAAATGAGCATACAAATTGATTGTTCGTCCATCACTTTATTGCCCAGATATTGATCCCTATGATACAATTTCACTAGAAAACGTCACAAAAATATATACAAAAACAGAAATACTTAATATTTGAGACAAAATTGATTATATTATATAACACAAACTATGACTATCCTTGTAACCTGATCTAGCTGATTTATTTGATTTCACACAGCCAAAAAACTTTTGGAACAAGGATTTTCTGTTGTTTGATTTGATAATGAAAACGATTATTATGATCCAAATCTCAAGCTTTCAAGAAGAACAATCTTAGAAAGCTATCCAAAATTCAACTTTTACAAGGCAGATCTCAAAGACAAAGATGATCTCCAAAGAGTATTCGAAGAACATACTATAGAAAAAATCATTCACTTAGCCGCTCAAGCCGGAGTAAGATATTGCCTAGAAAACCCTAGTGCATATCTAGATTCCAATCTTATATGATTTTTCAATATCATAGAAATAGCAAAAGAATACAACGTAGAAAAATTTATTTATGCCTCTAGTTCAAGCATATATGGAAATAGTGAAAAACCCTCTTCCATAGAAGACAAAACAGATTCTCCTCTTTCATTTTATGCAGCAACCAAAAAAGCTAACGAACTCATAGCTCACTCTTATAGTCATACATTCAATTTATCAACTATAGGATTAAGATTTTTCACTGTATATTGACCACAAGGAAGACCTGATATGGCAATACCTATTTTTGTAAAAAAGATATTACAAGGAGAATCTATAGATCTCTACAATTACGGAGAAATGAGAAGAGATTTCACATATATAGATGATATCGTGGAAGGAATTATAGCAGCACTAGCATACGAAACTCAGTTTTGAATCTTCAATTTATGATGAGATATGACATATGAATTAGAACATGTAATCGAACTCATAGAACAACATACCAACAAAAAAGCAATCAAAAACTATCTTCCTATCCAACCAGGAGAAGTCAAAGAAACCTCTGCAGATATCTCTCATACCATCAAACATTTCTCTTGGACACCAAAAACTTCTTTAGAAGATGGTATCAAAGCATATATAGACCGACACCAAGACTTCTATAATAAATAATTTTAATGTCATTCCGGCCTTGTCTTTTTGGAGCCGGAATCTACTCTTTACCTCTATTCCTATTTCACCATGAAATCTATTCTCTTCGTCATATCAAACAAAAATTTTCAAGACTTTGAGTATCGTATTCCTAGAGAAATACTAGACAATGAAGAATACAATATTTCTGTTTGTGCTGAAAACACAGGACTCTGTGAAGGAGTTTTTGGTCATGAAACTACAGCAACTATAGCACTCAAAGATGCTAAAGGAGAAAACTATGATGCAGTAGTCTTCGTAGGCGGAGGTGGTGCACTAAGACAATATCAAAACCACCCAGAGTATCTCCGCCTAGCCACAGAAGCAAAACTTCTCTGTGCTATCTGTATAGCCCCATCTCTTGTTTCTGATTCAGGAGTATTTAAAGACAAACAAGTTACTGGACGAGACGATGAAGAAGAAACACGAAAAAACTACATAGAAAATAACGGAGCAACATTCATCAAAAAAAATGTTGTTGTAGATGGAAATATCATTACTGCCAATGGTCCACAATCAGCTGAAGCTTTTGGACGAGAAATAGTTCATGCATTAAAATAGTTTTATATTTTTTCTCACTTCTATGGCAAAAACTATCGTTATTACTTCATGATATTTCAATCCAATACATCCTGGACATATAGAATGTTTTGAACTCTGTAAAACACTAGGAGACGAACTTCGAGTAATCGTAAACAATGACTATCAAATCAAAATAAAAACAAAAAACGAAGAACCTTTTCAAGACGAACAATTTAGACTCAAAATAGTTGATTCTCTCAAAGTTGTAGATCTCGCAATACTTTCTGTAGATAAAGATGGTTCTGTATGTGAAAGTATCAAAGATATCAGCAATATTATTAGAGATCAATATGGTCCAGATACCAATATTATTTTCGGAAAATGAGGAGACAGATTTGCAGATAATATACCTGAAGTACAAGTATGTAAAGAGTTAAATATAACTATCAGAGACGGTCTATGAGCAAAAACTCATAATAGTAGAGATTATAGAAAATAATTTATTATATACTTAAATATATGAAAACACTACTTATTACCGGATGATTATGATATATTGGATCTCATACGGTCGTAGAATTTCTTAATCAATGATATGAAGTAATTGTGATAGATAATCTTTCAAATAGTAAAATTGACGTCAAAGAAAAAATCAAAACGATCACCAACAAAGATTTTACGTTGTATACAAGCGATCTAAGAAATAAATCTGATATAGAATCTATTTTTGCTAACCATACTATCGATGGAATTATTCATTTTGCAGCATTCAAAGCAGTAGGAGAAAGCTGTGAAAAACCATTCGAATATTATGACAACAATATCAACGGAGGAAATATTCTCTATCAAACAGCCCTCACACACAACATAAAAAAGATCGTTTTTTCTTCAAGCTGTACCGTATATGACACTACACAAACACAGGCACCTTACGACGAATCTTGCCCTCGTGCAACCATAAATCCCTATGGATCGACGAAATTTATCTCTGAAATCATCCTAAAAGATCTCGCAACACACAAGTGATTTCAGGTAGCTGCACTCAGATATTTCAATCCTGTAGGCGCACATGAAAGCTGACTATTAGGAGAGGATCCACAAGGAATTCCAAATAATCTCCTCCCTTACATGTATAGAGTAGCTACAGGACAATACGAAAAACTCTCTGTCCGAGGAAATGACTACCCTACACCAGATGGAAGCTGTATTAGAGATTATCTCCATGTTGTAGATTTAGCCAAAGCACATCTCAAAGCATTCGAATACTTAGAAAAACAACAACAAGAATCAGGTATCTTTGAACCAATCAATCTAGGAACAGGAACAGGAACAAGCGTCTTAGAAATGATTAGTATATTTGAAGATATACTCCAAAAACCATTAGCTCACACCATAGGGCCAAGGAGATCTGGAGATGCTGTCTCTGTATATGCCAATCCACTCAAAGCGTCAACACTCCTCTGACGAAAAGCAGAAAAAACAGTCAAAGAAGCTATCNNTGGACGAAATTTTATTCAAAAAAATAAATAATGAAAATACTTCAATTTACTCCATATTTAGCTCCTCACAAATGAGGATTAGAAAAGGTTGCTGAAACTATCAGCAAATATTTAGTAGATTGAAAATATACAAAAATAATCAATATCACATCCTCTATTTTACAAGAAGAACATTTTCAAATTTACCCAACTATCAAATACAAAAACACAATTATCTGATACCAAAAAGACAATTATGAAATAATTTCTTTACCATCATTTGAAATCGTACACAATTTTCCATGTCCAAAATTTTGGAAGAAAGATTTTCGAACAATACTACAATATATCAAATCACAAAAACCAGATATCATTCAGACGCATACAAGGTTTTTTCTTCAAACAATGCTAGGATGAATAATCGCAAAACGACTCAAAAAAACACGAGTTCACATAGAACACGGATCTGGATATGTTACTGGATATGCAACATACATCAAGCTATGCGCCAACATTTTCGATAACACCATAGGCAGACGAATATTTCGCCAAGCAGACAAGATAGTCACCATCAGCAAAGCAAATATTCCTTTTATAAGAAAGTTTACCAAAAAAGATGTTTCTGTAATCTATAATCCCATCGATTATATTCCTCAAGAAAAAATTAAAAACACAATCCCTCATATAGGATTTATAGGAAGATTAGTGTCTCTCAAATGAGTAGATCTTCTCATTCACGCACTCAAAAATATCGAAAATAAAGAACGAAAATGTTTTATTATAGGAGAAGGAGATCAAAAAGATGCTTTAGAAAAATTAGCTAAACAATTAGATATATCAGATCGTATAGATTTTATAGGAAGAGATGACAGAGCAAACTGGCTCCATAAATTTG
The DNA here is from genome assembly GCA_002414185.1 of Patescibacteria group bacterium UBA5124. Lineage (GTDB taxonomy): Bacteria > Patescibacteriota > Gracilibacteria > Absconditabacterales > Absconditicoccaceae > UBA5124. Next base: position 42,351 of record DHYS01000035.1, read on the forward strand.
ATATTTTTGTTAATCCAAGCTATCAAGAAGGATTGCCTACAACGGTTATCGAAGCATTATTAGCAGAATGTGTTGTAGTAGCAACTGATGTCGGAGGAACCAAAGAAATATCTGACAAACAAGATCTCATTATCGTAAACAAATGAAATATTTCTGATCTCCAAAAAGGACTCGAACAAGCTATTACAAATTTAGAAAATATAAGATGACTATCTCACAACACCGTAAAAGACACATTCAACTGGAAAACAAGTATCTGAAAATATGTAGAAATATACAAAGCGTAATTCTAAGAGACTTTTCCACTAAAAATAAATGTATTAAAATCAAAATCTGATTTTAAAATATCGTTTTTATGAGAAAACACATACTTCAATCAATTCGCATAATATTTGATTACACACCAATCTTTAGCATTCAACAAATCAAAAACACAAAAAATAAACATTGTTCGCACATACGCAACAGTGTTTTTTTTAAATTTTTTCACAAAATAAAATCTATGGACGATATTTTGGTTAATTCTTACCTTGTTTGCAACTCTAGCCACAGGAGTTTCGTGATGAATCATTTTTACATCAGGAACAAAATAGAGACTCTTTGGATATTTTTGTTGAATAACATAACTTAAGAAACAATCTTCCATCAGGCTATATCTCATAAATCTTTTTTCAAATCTGAATCATTCATCAAAAAGTTTTCTACGAAAAAACATTCCGCATCCGCTCGTCCACTCAACATGTTTTAACGCTGTTGGCTGAATAAGTGGCATAACATTAAATCCACCACCAGTTACAAACATTTCAGTAAATCTATGCCCTCATGTAAGCAAGAAAAATCATATCTTTTTAATCAAAGAAATTTTTCTCAAAGGACTTTCTATATTAGCAACTCATCATTGAGCATGTGAATGTGTAGAAAAGAAATGATCTATCTGATCCAAAAAATCAGTTTGTAATGTTGTATCATCATCAAGAAACACAACTACATTACTTTCATCTCCAAGATGATCTAAAGCAAAATTTCTTGCAAAAGCTGAAGATTTCACATCCAAATGATAATATCTTAAACCAAGTTTTGTATAAGATTGAGCAGCACAAAGCTGCTGAGTAATAGTATCATCAGACTGATCTACAACAATCACTTCATATGGCTTATTATTCAACTTCAACAACATATCCAAAAAACGAGCCAAATCTTTGGAACGATTGAGTGTTGGAACTATAAAACTAAACTTCAAAACCATATTTTTAAAATTTTAAGTATAAATAGCGTGTCATTCCCGATTTGTCAGTTGCAGCGGGAATCCAACTTAATTATTTACAATTAGATTTCCGCCCCAAATTCTTTAAGCGGAAATGACAACCTAATTACATTGATCTACAATCTAATCCACTCCTTCGGAATCAAATCACTCGTATCCAAAGGTACTTTAAACCACTGGCGAGGAGCAATTACGACCTTTTC
>DHYS01000023.1 GCA_002414185.1 Patescibacteria group bacterium UBA5124
AATCACATCAACAAATTTTATGGAGAACTTGAAGATGTGTTTTGAAGAATAACTATCGAACAAGAAAGGAAACATGTGATCTCAAAAGTTCGTGCGATACTTTCTCCACCAAAAAAAGAACCTGAGAGATCTACCGATCCTCCAAGTGAAGAATCTAAAAATCGTGTAAAAGAGATTAAAGATCGTTTAAGAAAAAAATTAACTTTTAATTCATAAAAACCTACGACCATGACAAATGACAAACAACTATCAACTGTAAAAAACAAACTTCTCTCAAAGGAAGCTTTAGAAGATTTTTTATTTAGCCAATGCAAAAATGAGATCTCTGATGAACAGAAAGCACTGTTTATTGGAATTGCTCTAGCAAACAATCTCAATCCCTACAAAAGAGAAATCTATCCTATCCCATTTTGGAATAGTAAGCTTGGAAAAAACGATATGCAACCAGTAACTGCTTACACGGTGTATCTTCAAAAAGCACAAGCGAGTGGAAAACTAGATGGCTGGGATACAGAAATCTTTGAAGATGATAATGGGAAGGTATCTGGTGGTAAAATTACTATTCATCGTAAAGATTGGAATAATCCATTTGTTTGGGAAGTTACTCGAGATGAGATCGTGCAATGCAAAAAAGACTGATCACCAAACAAGAACCGACAAGAGAAACCAAAATTCATGACTAAGAAGACTTTGATCGGACAAGGAATGAGACTTTGTTTTCCGGAGGATATCGGATGAATGCCATACCTAGAAGAAGAGATTTGGAATGTACAAATTATTGATTGAGAAACAGAATCAAAAAAGAAAGTCAGTCTAGCAGATGTAGAAATCCCAGTGACTACTGATGTTCCGGTGGATAATTTGAATGCAAAATCTGTGAAAGCTAATCTGATTCAATCTGATCAAAAAAAGAAGATTAATGCAATTTTTGATCTCATGAAATACGAGAATACTGAAACAAGAAAAAAAGAACTTTGCAAAGAATTATACGGAAAAGAATCTTTGACTAAATTTAGCTATGATGAAGCCAACGATTTTATTGAAAAACTCAAACAAGGATTAAAGAAAAGAATCGTGGTTGATGGTATTTATAGTCTCCAAGAACTAACTGATCATATCGAATCTATTACTGACATCTATGGTCAGGATAATCCAAACGATCAAAAGCTTCTTGATGAGATTGTGAAATATGCAGAGAATCTAACAGAAACAAAAAAAGAGGCACCTACGACCAAGTAACTACCTCTTTTCCTTCGAAAAATGAAGTAAAGCAAGTACAGACCGTACGGCTCGCACCGTTTTTCTATTACCTACTTTTTACTTTTTTATACCAAAAAGAAATGAAATTGCCAGCAAAAGAAACTATCGCACAGGCCCTTCCAGTGAGCCACCTCTCTTTTAGCAGTATCAAAACTTACTGCCAGGATCAACAAGCTTTTTATAGAGGCTACATTCTTTGAGAATGGGACGACTTTGAAACTAAACCAAGTTTTGTAATCTGATCGGCTGTCCATGCCTGAATCGAGTTTTATTGGGAACATCAAAAACATCTTAACGAATGACACGATGTCCCTCCAATGACTGATTCAGATTTTATCATTATGGCTATTGGTCAGGCTAACCATGCCTTTGATGTCGCAGAGAAAAATTGAACTATGGTCTGGTGAGTAACTCAAGACAGAGTTTGAAGTATAGAAACGATCAAAGAAACATTAGAATCCTACTTTTCTAATCCACCTAAGTATAAACCACTCTACACAGAGATTGATGATGTGATTGAATTTACTGATTTTGCAGGAGATGATATGCCACTGCCTTTGAAAGTCAAAATCGACATGATCGCTGAGGATGAAGAAGGAAATATTGTTATTGTAGACCACAAAACAACGAGTGCAGGCTACGAAAAAGATGCTACTGATACTGCACCAGACTTTGATCTCCAAGCAGGAGCTTATTTTATCGGATGTATGAGTATTACTTGAAAGCAACCCAAGAAGATGATCTTCGATCAAATCGTGAAAGGGAAACCTAATGTTTTCAAAGGTCTGCTTCAAAAAGATTTGAGAGAGCTTTGCGATAAACACAATATCCCATATGAGAAATTTACCAAAAATGAAGAATTGAAACAAAAACTTCTTGATGCCAAAGTGATGCCAATACCTGAAACAATCCTGAAATTCGAGATTGATTTTACCACGAATATGGAACCAGTGAAAGCATTTATCCACCTCTACAAACAAGTGGTACTTGATCTCTATTTCAAAATGGTAAACCAGTCACCATTTATTGTGAATCCATTTAAGCAATTCTGAGCTGAGATGGGATACAAGAAATTCTTAGAACAGATGAATCTTCACACAGCATAGTTTGAAACAAAAATCGGAAGACTGCTAGACCATGTCTACCTTCCGTTTTTTTAGTAGTGACACTATTAAAATGTATTACAAATATCCTGCATCAGTTATTATCTCTCTTTTTCTCTTCAATATGATCATAGCCTGAATACTGATCACGATTTTTGTGTATATTTTATTTAATTTCTTAATTCTCATCGTAGCTTTTAGTATCGTTTTTATGGCTTTTGTAATTACTAGAAAGCAACTCAAAATAAAAAGCAAGCCCCATGTCATTGTTTATTTCCCAAACAGATAGAAGAATAATACTAGTTTCTACCTAGATTATCTCGATAAAGGACTTGATAAGTCGCTTTTATTAGATAATATGAAACCACAATTAAGAAGGCTATATTTTACCTCTTTTATAGCAAGAAAATGATCCACAAATGAACAATCAAAAAATGAGAAACTTTGAAATTAGAAAGAGAATACGAATTTGGAAAAACAGGATTTGAATTAGTAAAGGTGGTCGCAGTATTTCAAAAAGACGGTATTTGGTATGCACTTTTGGACAATTGAATGCAAATCCCTTTTATTCCTGACAACAACTAATTATGAAAAACACAGCATTTACGGTAGCTGAGGTGCTTTCTAGACCTCTTACAGAGCAAGGAATCTACAATTATGCCAACATTTCTAACCAAGAAAATGGCTATTCATTGGTAACTATAGAGTCAGAAGACAGAGAGATTTGTATGGAAGTGGAAGTTAATACCAAAGAATGAACAATATCCACACGAAAGAGGCGAAGAGTTGGTATGAACGACTATATCCCAGTATTAACAGCCTATTTTGGAGAACCAAAAGAAGAATGAGCAAGATTGATCCGAAAATTAAATAAATAGGCTCAAATGCTAGATATAAACTAGCAAAAAGACCGATTATTGACTTGATAAAGATGGTTTTATAGTTAATACANNTTTTTACAGAAAAAAATCAACGAATTTCATAAAGCTTTGCTACCTGACTGTAACAAGGAATGGATCGCAAGAATGGATAAATTCCTAACGATCGTCTACGGATTCAAAGGCTTTGAAAAATCTACAAACAAGGAAATCTATGAATATCAAAGAGCTCTTAGAAATTTGGAACAAGCAGGAATCTGCTAAACTTTTATTCTTTAAAACCTACCACCATGGATGAAGCAAGATACCTACAAGTCAAAAAAGACATTTTTATCAAACAACTCAAAGACGATATTGATCATTGTAAACGAGTAAATGAAGGAAACGAAAGAGATATAGTATCATTTACACAATATACTAAAGATCAAATCGAAAGATTAAAGACATATAGCATGACTCCAGGAGAAAGAGAACAAGAAAAAGCAATCTTGGAATATCGCTTGGAAAAAGACAGAATCCAAAGAACAGAAGACATACAAAAAAACAATAAACTCATAGCTTTCATGGAAAAAAAACTCCAAGAACTGCAATAATTTTATTCTTTAAAAATCCTACGACCAATGAATGTACCAGCACTATTATTAAATTTAAGAAAAAGAGACAGAGACATAGCTGAGGCTATGTGAATCAAAGTTGCACAACTCAATAGATGGCAAAAGAAAATCCAAGAACCATCAGATGAGAGTCAGATCAAAATTAGAGAATATGTCTTGGATCATATTTCCTGGCTTCAAAAGTTTCTCAACTGAGAACAAGAAAAAACCACTTCTGTGGAAGAAGTGGCTGTGGAAAAAGTGGAACCTATGGTTGCGAAAGTGGAAGAATTTGAGATTAAAAAACCTAAGATTACTAGAAAAAATCTAGAGAAGTGGAAAAATAAATAAATTTTTAAATAGGGAATTTATTGTTTACTTCTCGATAAATCCTCAGTTGTTATTACTAGATTTTTATCTGAGACTTCCTCATTATATATTTTGTGTTTTAGCATATTTACTATAAACTGTTGGATGTCAGCATAACTCTTATCTTTCATTATACCAAGAATTTCTTCTTTTATTTTTTTATTTTTAAATTGAAAATTATGGCTAAATTGTAAAAAATCAAGATATGTAGAAATCTGTTCAGTTCATGGCATAGGATATTCAATTTTATAGTGGAATCTTCTTAGAATTGCCTCATCCATATCATATAATCTGTTTGTAGCTCCAATTACAAGTGTTTCTTCTCCTATAAGATCAAATATTTGTAAAAGAACATTAACTGTTCTTTTTATTTCGCCGTGCTCATTCGCACTATCTCTAGTTCTAGATATGGCATCAAATTCATCTATAAACAATATTGCTCACTCGTTTTTTGCTCTAGAAAAAATCTTATCAAGATTCTTTGATGTTTCTCAAAGTCTAGATGAAATTAAATTTGCAAGATTTACCACAAAAAGCTTTTTTCACAATTCTCCAGCTATACAGTATGCACTTAGAGTTTTTCATGTTCATGGAGGTCAATACAATAGAAATTTATTAGTTACTGGAAGGTTAAATCTTTTAATTTTTTGTATATCATTTCTTTCTTTAAGTATGAGATTTACTACTTCTTTTTNNATATTTCATATATAAGATTGTCATCTTCTGATGTTGCAGAAAAAGTAGCAAAATCTAGCATTTTGTTTTTTCTAGTAATGACTTCTTCTGATGAAAAAGCCGTTCAATAATTTCAATAAGCTACAAGCTTTGCTTTTTTCATGTTTAATAAATTAATGGAGATAAATGTATGAAAATCATAACTACTCCAAGTATGGAGTATAATTAATTTGTTATGAAAAACAACTTGAAAATGATAAAGTGAAAAGAATGATTATAGATCAACTTGCGAGGTAACCTCTATTGTATCATAGATATCGATATTCGCTTTTACTTCTACAGAAATAATTATAGAATAAGGTATTTTGACAAGAGATAGATCAATATTTTTTGATTTCACATATAAATTATATGTGTCTTTAAGAAAATCAACACATCAATCTGGTCATATTCAATCAAAATAATCTTTGAAAAAATCCTTTACTTCATTTTCTCTTTTTCTCCATAATAAAGATTTTACAATAACATCCACATTACCATTATTAGAAGTAAATAACTGTTTGAATACATCTGTTTTTGTTGTTATTTGTTCTATATGATTTCTAGGATATCGGATTCGATCTTTACACATTTGATTTGATGACCACTTTATTGGTGATGGTTTTTTCTTTCACACAGAATTCTTAATATTTTCATGCTTAAACTTTCCATCTTTTTCATAATCAGATGCAAACCATACTCATCAAATAATATTTATCATATTATATCATAAACTATCTTCTAAACATGGTATTGCTCTAAATGAAATATGTCAGTCAATTCAAATATCATTGCTTTCCAGTATGTCTTTCGATATATGATCTAGTATATTAATGCGGTGATATTGTAAATCCCCAATTCATATTTCTCATTCAATAATAAAAGTTTTTGTTCTCTCTTTATTATAAAATATGTTTGATATATCTGCCACTCATCATCAAATATATCTCTTATGAATAGCTCTATTTTCATACTCTAATATTTTTTCTTTATCAAAAGTTGTTTTTTCTAAAAGATCATTAATTCTATCGTTTATACTTTCATAAATTGGTTCTTCCGGGTTGATCTCATAATTTATTTTTTCATAATTGTTTGCAAACTTCAATAAAATATTTTCTACTGATAAAGCATATTTTAATTCAGGGTATAAGAGTAGTATTTTACTAGATAAATGAGAAATATATGCCGTAGCATGACTTGTTCAATTACTGCTGTCTTTCAATAAGGTAAGTATACTTTGAGTCGTTGATGTCCACTTTTCTCATAATCACAATAAATCAGGTTTTGTATAGTAATTTTCAGACCTTTGAATCTTTCTTACACTATCTATATTACTTTGTCAAACTAAGTTGTTTTTTATTGATCATTTATCGTATTGATTTTTTGATGTACCATTAGCAATATATATATTTTTAGATTCATCTATTCAAAAAGATCAGATGCTCAATATATTCAATGCATCACTAGGAACATTAATATTATTATTTGGATAAGTAAAAAAATTATTATCTTTACTTCATTCGTAGTTTCACACAGAATTAATCGCTAATATTTCGGGATGAAAAAAAAGATATTTATCTAATGTATAAGACAAAAAATTAATGTTTTCATTTTCCTGCTTAGGAAGTTCAATATTCCAAGACATATTAAATATCTTAATTCTTTGATCCTTTACTATCTTATCAGAAATAACTTCATCAAATATCTCAGGCAAGGAATGAATTCATATTCTTGGTTTATCTGCTCATACTAGAATTGAATATAATCTTGCATAAGGAGTTAATTCTCACTCAATAAAAGAATCATAATTTTGAACATTATTAAGAATCTCACCATAGACAATTATCCCAGCCATTTGAACAGCATGATCTCTGAATGTATTCTCTTTCTCCAAACTTGGTATCGTCTTCTGATCAACAACCAAAGGCTCTATTAAATCGTTTACTACAGATCTATCAGCAGGGAATCATGAATCAAATAAAAACACAACAGGTAAATGAGGGATATTTGTATTTATTATATTGGGTTTTTTTAACTCCTTATTTGTTACGGCTGGAGAATTATCATCAGAAAAAATTCTAGTTCTNNAAAGAAACTTCTGTAAATTTGTATATTCTCACCTAATTGATAAATAGCTTCCACTAGATGTATTAATAATGTCTGAAATTATAAGATTAAAAATACTTCATATTTCAACAATATTTTTATCCACTGTTTTGTAATGTGGAATAAAAACATTAAAAGTATCTTTATCAATAATGGTACTTAATTTTAGTTTTTCGCTAACATCAATTATTTTAAATTGTTTTACTAAGCGTAGTGAGTGAAACTTCTCATCAACTTCATTTCGTTTGGTTTTATTTAAAATAATATTAAAGTTCTTCAATAATTGTTTTGAATCTTCATAGTTCAATAAACAAGAAATACATGTATTATTAAAGTCTTTTTTGATGAATTTAAAACTTTGTAAGTTTAATACCTTTTGAAAATAATCTATATAAAGTTCTCCCTGACTAGGAGATAGTATTTTATAGAAAAAGATATCAATCCTATTATATTCATAAATAGAAAATTGTTTCTCATATACTTCTTTTGTTATCTTAAACTCAGCAATTACTTCTTTCTTTTTTTTAAATTTTTCTGAAAATTTTGTATTGAAATTAGAAATAGAATTTTGTATAGGAGATTTCCATCTATCGTAGATTATTTGATCTTGTACATCTTCTTCCTCAGTATCCTCTTCATCAATTGGTTCAGGCTTTCCACCAAATCATGTTCTATACTTATTTGAAGTATCTATACTTTCTGGCTTTGTATGCAATATCTTATGTTTTCTATCTTGTGAATCAGGCATGAAAAAAGTTAATATGAGATAAAATTATATATTCAGAAGTTTTTCAAATATTTTTACCATTGCAAGACTGTCCTGTCCACAATATTTTAGAAGATTCTTCGTAGTTTCTAATCTTTCAGTAGGATCGGATATTTCTCCATTGATGAGTTTTTCAAGTTTTTGCATCGCCACTGATCCATTTCAGACTTTCATTCCTTCATAA
>DHYS01000003.1:0-24246 GCA_002414185.1 Patescibacteria group bacterium UBA5124
ATTTTCTTAGAATTTACAAGATCTTATATATTTTAACACTAATCTCCTTGAAAATTATTCAAAAATCATTATACGTAAGTAAATATATTATCATTTATTATTTTTTTTATATAATTATGTCAAAATCTCCAAAGATGACACATGAACAAAACGACAATAAAGAATATTGTTCTGAAGCTTTTTTGGGGATATTAGATCGTGTTTCCAAAAAATTACATCTTCTTCCAGAAAATATTCAAGCTATAGAAAGACAACTTATCGAGAATATAAAACAAAATCATTCTATAAAAACTACTCATAATGATGTTTATGAAAACCTACCAGAATGAAGATTAGAAGTTCTTTATAATATACAGAAAAGAAATATTGCTAAGATTGCTAATGCTGCAGAAATTACCGAAGAAACTGAATTATGTTTATTTGATGCCTTAAAACAAATATCTACTATCAATACAAGACTTGATACAATGAAAAAGTGTGGTTAATAAAAAAGAGAGAATGAAACCATCCTCTCTTTTTTATTTTAAATTTCATTTTCTTCATCAATCAATGATTCATTTGAATCTTTAATACCATCTGTAGAGTATCCTAATTCAATAATTTTATTAGGAAAACCACTATCATTTAGCTTAGTATAATCTTCAGCATCATCGCGAATGTCTGGATCACTACAATTATAAATCCATATTAACTCAACATCACAACCTTGTCTTTTGTGTATCGAAAATTCATCAATGATTCTTACTATATTTTTTTTGGCACTAGAGTTTACCCAAGGTCCCCAATACATAGTACAAATTGTTTTTTTCTGTACATTAAACATCTTACTCAATGTATTTATAAATTCTTGAGTAATTGTGTCTGTAGTTTCCAATCTCCACCAATCCCCTAAGAAAAGAATATAGAGAGCGTCTTCTGGAAATGTCTTATACATTTCACATCCAGGCTCGTCTTCTAAACGGAATCTTTTCTTCTTGATTCGGTAAAGGGATTCTAAAAATCCACTTTTGTTGTTAAATAAAGCAATAAAAGGGACTTCGCTGTGCTTATTAGCGACAGATTTTGTAAGATCTGAAACAACTGTTATTCCTGGCACATCTATATAGTCAGGAATTCCTTTTTTAATGTCTTTTTCCATAATTACATAATTAATTTTTGGGTTTTTATTTTATTTTTATTTTGTTAAGTAAAAAGGTTCTAATTTGTATATTTTGATTTTTACTTCATAGGAAATAATTACTTTGGTTACCAATTTCTTCAAATAATGATCGTCGATCATATTTCTATACTTAAATTAAGTATTCATGACTGATACTATAGATTATTGCCAATTTATATTTAAATATATAAATCCAATTGCCATCCTTATAATAATCCACTTAATATTATCAAGATATTTTTATTTAAAAAAAAATTAGCCTGAAAGCGGGATTGAACCGCCGACCTCACCCTTACCATGGGTGTGCTCTACCGACTGAGCTATCCAGGCATCTATGATGTATGAAATAAATTTTACTTAGGATTTTTCAATAGCATTTCTTATGCTATATAATTTTTATACAAAAATGGTTAATGATGTTTATTATTTTTTTTGTTTTTTTAGGTAAAATTTTGTTTTTAGGATATTATTAAGTTTGTATCGAACATACTTTTTTATTACTAAGTTAGCATTATGGCTTTAGAAGATACAAACGGAGCAAATACTATATCTCGCGAAAATTATGAGCAAGATAAAAAAATTCTTGATATTACCGCAAAGGATAATATTAAAGATTTTGATATAAATATTGATCTGCAATTTGAAAATGCTTTTGATTCTTATATAAAGGCAAATGCTAAAAGCTCTCTTCTTCTTATAAATAATAAAGAAGATAAGACTTTATTACGTGGATTTGTAGGATATCTTATACAAATGCTTGAAGATCCCTCTAAAGAACCAGATGCAAATTTAAGAAAAGCTTTAGAATATATTAATAATCAAATTAATATATTAAAATTAGACGAACAAGCAATAACAACCAATCTAACAAAATTAGAGCTTAATATATTACAATCTAATATACAAGGTAATGCTTCAAATTATACAAGTTCAAGTTCTGTAAATAGAAGTAATTATGTAGCAAATCCTACATATTGAACTACCAACTATCAAGAAAATCAGACTTCTTCTCCTAAAACAAGAAAAGAATTAAGACAAGAAAGAAAAGAAGAATCTTGAAGAAGAGGATTTTTAGGAATCTGAAGAAAAAAAGAAACGATTCCAACTGAAAAACAAAAAAACTCTAATATTATCCCTTCTACTTATACCCCAATAGAACAAAATACTACCGCACCTATAGATACAAATATCAACTATCTCAATAAAGATATCAAAAGTAGATATGAAAATGCCACTAAACCAATAGGATATGATGAAGACATAAATATGACAGCATATGAAGCTGTAAAAGAAAAATTAAACCAATATGGAGTGGAAAATAAGGATTATGAAGTAAAGAAAGGAGATGTAAGATTTAACTGGGCAATGAATGGAATGTCTGGTATTATCCAAGATTTTTCTGATCCAGCAAAAAGAAGAGAAATAGCTCAATATTTTTCTCTTGTAGAAAATAAAGACTGATCTCTTATTATAGCTGGCGGAAAGAGAAATTATCCAGGTGCAGATTCTACAGAAGAAACTATAACAAAAGATGATATAAAATTTTTGTTAGATAAAGGAGTCATTAGTTATAAGAAAGAATGAATAATAAACTTAAGAGAAATTTGAAAGGTCTCTAATCTCTTTTCTATTGTAAAACGAGAATGATTACAAGATATTGCTAACACCGTAGCATCTAGAACAAGAAATTATAAAGAAAATCTTAGAAATATGTGAACAGAAATGCTTACAGTAAATGCTGTTACTAAAGATAATGTTTTTGATTATCTCTGTGACTTTAACAGTGATAGTATAGTAGATGAACGCGGAGTAAAAATAAAAAATTATGAAATAAAGTATAAAAATAAAGCAGGAGATGTTGGAAATATTTTTGGTAAAGAATTACTTTTCCATATTAATCAAGCTATTGATACAGAGAATAATAAATTATGATCTCCTAAATGAGAAAAATTGGTAATATTAAATATTATTAGAGCTATCAAAAAAGAACATAGAGTATTATCTCCAGAAGTAAAAAAAGCTTTGGATTGATTTTTAAAAGACCCTGATCAATGTACAAGAGAAAATCTTGTAAACCTCATCAAATGAGATTTTGAAACATCTGCTAATGGTGGAGCTAATGTATCTCATGGATTTAAAAATTTATTTATTTCTTCTATGGAAAAAATCTGTGGAGGATCACTGTCTACCACACCAGATCTCAATGATGTATTAACAGGAAATATAGTAGAAGACATACTAGAAAATACAGATATGTATAAGAAATGATTGAGAGCTGCATTTAATATTTCTTTGGAAAAAATACTTAAAGATCCTAAAAATAAAGACGTAGCTGAATACATAAAAAATAATTCTGTAGAAATAAGAGAACAATTTATTGGAAGAATGATGAGTGCTTTGGATAATATGACTATATCTCTTTCTAATAATCCTCAATGATTTCTAGATATGACAGGAGTTTCCAAAGAAGTCGCTCTTCAAAAACAAAAAGATACTTTTGTAAGTCAGATTATTGATCATATAAAAGTAGGAATGTATTTTGGAATAGATGACTCTGGTAAGGTTGTATGTCATATTCCATTCCAATACGGACAAAGTTCGGGAACAGGAGGAGAAACATTACGAAAATATACTATTGGTCCTGGTATATCTTTTGGTCCTAATGGATTAGGTTTTACTCTAGGTGCAGAATGAGAATATGCATTAGAGTATAATAAAAATAACGTAATCAATGCTAGCCTTGATGATATCATCTCTGCTAAATATGTTTGAGGAGAAGGTGGGGCATTAGTTGCATTTGATAAGACTTGATGAAAAGTACAAACTTATGCTGGTATCAATCGAACAAAAGATCCTATAACAGGCCTTAATCAAATAGATAAACAATATAATGATATTTCTAATCTGATTTTTGATATTAGTTGATTAGATTTTAGTGCTACTACAACAGCCGATGATATTTCTAAATATCTTCTTTCTAATATAGCAAAATATGAAAATAAAGGTATATATCGTGAATTTATAAAAACAAATAGAAAGTTCTTAGAAAATAATGTTAATAATATTATAGCAACTATCAGAGAATATAAGATTCTAGAAGATCCTAAATTTAAACAACTTCCAGATAAAGCTAAACAAAATGCATTGGATGATCTTATCAAAACATTCCAATCAGGTAATATTGAACAACGAAGAGGAGACTTCTTGCTCAAGTTGGATCGTAAATTTGATATTACAAAGCTTTCATTTGGAGTATCTGCATTATCATTTATCTTAAAACTTGGAAAATCAGTATGAGATAACCAATGATCAACAAGTTGAGCTGGAGAAAATACAACATGAAATAATGCAAGTGATATTCCTAGCTGACGTTCTGTTGAAACAGGTGCTTTATCTTGAAGTAGCAAGACCTTTTCTATTGGAAGACTTTATATTGGACCAAGAATTTCTACTTGGAAAACAACATATTTATCAAATGCTAGTCAAATTATTGATACCGACCATGAAATTGGTCAAGGTAAAGCTGAACGCGTATCATTCTCTTCAGAAGCTGGAGCTGATTATAAACTCGATAACTATGCAAAATATCTTGAAAGTCTTTATCAGTCCAAAGATGTATCTATTTCAGCTGTAGAAGGCAAAATCAAAATCAAATGTAATACACAAGTTCCCCTCTATGATATAATAAACATTTACCACACTGATGCTGCTAAAAATGATTTTTATTTTGATACACAAGATAATTCTCTAACTATCGGTAATGTATGAGAAATAGGAGCATATACGGTAGGTGAAGCTACAACACTAGACCGCATTATCTGCCTATGATCTAAAGCTTTAAATGATGCTAAACGTCTTGAAATCGACTATACTCAAGAAGGATTTGGTAATAAAAATCCTGAATCTATAAATATAAAGAAAGAAAATGTAAACACTACTACAATACCTTCTATAGAATTTACTTCTTCATCTAATACAGATTTAGAAGCTGCTAGAACATTTATTACAGGACTAGATCTTACTACATTACAAGATCTAGAACATAATCACAACTTCAACTCTTTTATGCAAAACTCTTTAAATTTAGATATAGATAAAGCCGTAAAAGATCTCCTACCTATTTTGCATGATGATAACTATCAACAACTAAGAACAATTTTAGCATCTAATAATTCTGAAGCCAAATCATATATTGTAAACAAATTTAGAAGCATTTTTGCTTATGAAGGGCAATCTGATGATAAGAATAATACTTTCAAATTAAGAAGAGATATAGAATATAAAAAACTATTATGACCTTCTGGGGCATTACCTACAGGAGTACAATCAGAAATGGATGCATTAAGAACTCAGTTTGGTACAGAGAACAGCAACAAAACATTTAAAGAAATCTTTGAAAGTTCAGAATCAAGAACTGATATTATAGGATATTCAGCATTTTATAGAACACCTACTCGTAAATATGGTATAGGATCTCTAGGAGATACTCTTGTCTATGGAAACACAACAATGCCTATTAAAGAAAATCAAGCAGATGCTAAAAAATGGATTGTAGATAATCTAGGTAAAGATTCTGAACCTATGAAATATGTAACAAAAATACTCTGAGAAAAATTGGGAAATAATACAATTACTGATGCTCAAACAAAACAACTTCTTTTAGGAAAAGAACCTCTTGACATTTCTGGTAAAAAAATTACATTAGAAGCAAATCCAATCTTCTATTTTATGGGAGAATGTATGAATGAATCTTTAGGACTTAAAATAGGAAAAATTACAATCACAGAAACAACACAAGAACTAGGATTAAATCTTTATGCAGAAAGCCATTCTATAGCAGCTCAAGCATATGATACACAGAAGAATTTGACTATCAAAGTATTCTGATGGCTAAGAAAAAATAAAACCTGAACACCGGATACAACAGGAAATAGTTCTTGAGCAAACGAAACAGGTGGTAATGGAAATGTTCCTGATTTAGGTAGAAATCAAGAATAATATCTACTCTATATTTATTTATTATATATTTCTATGAAGCATTATGGTTATGTAAAAAAATATGCTCTTGTATGAATACTCTCAGCTAGTGTATTAATTTTAGGGTTGGGTAATACATCAAGAGTACATGCTGATTGGTCTGATCGAGTAATAACAGGACAAGCATTAACCAGCAAACCTTCTTCGTGTTCTCAAAAAGACATATATCTTCACCAAGATAAAGATGAAGACTGATTTTCTGATAAAGCCGTAACCTTGATGGATAACTTTTGGTATAATTGATCTGCTACAAAAGGATATGAAGCATGTCAGATCTATGATGCTACTTTTGGGTATTACTCAAAACTACCAAATATGATCTACAAATTGGATGCATCTGGAGCAGTTGGTACTATAGATAATCAAACATTTTATATTGCTTCATGGGAATTTCCTTACAATACTCCTATCAGATGAATAGATACAGCTCCAAATATGATAGTATTAGAATCACCATCTGACAAAGATATAACAAAGAATACTATAACTGTACAATACAACTATATGTATAAGACAGCTAATGGTTTAGATACTACAAGAACATCAAATTATCGATATCAAGGACTACCAAACAAAGATTACTTTGGTTATGACTTACTTACCTTAAAAACACTCTTACCTTGAACCAATGGAAATACTAGAAGAACATGGTCTGAAACAAAAAATTCTAGTGTATGTTCTGATTTCAATATTCATCGATGTGGTGATGGAAAGATAGATAATCAAACATGATATACTATAACATGATCCACTACTATTACTAAAGTTACTTACTTATTTACAGGATTTGAAGCTGAAATTTGTGATGATGGTCCATTAAATGGTACTGCAGGATACTGTGATACCAACTGTAGATGATGAGGATTGAAATGTAGTACAGATCCTACTGTCTCAGCAGATCAAATAGAATGTGATAATGGGGTAGAAAACAATGGTAATGATGAAAAATGTACACTAAGCTGTACTGTAGAAGTAACTATTATTCCAGATTTGATAAGAGACGAATTATAATAATCTTCAATTAAAATTATTTATTATATTATATATTCTTTCATGAAAGCATTTACTAAGATCAGCATAGCATCCTTGATAGTTATAGGAATAACTAGTGCTTTTTCTTTTGCTCAATATGATACCCTTCTTCCAAAACAAGGAGATAAATTTACTATAGCAACAGTTGCTAACAAAATAGAACAATCGAGTGCCACTTTTAAATGGTTTAACTCATATGTTGTTTATAGTGGAAGAAATATAAGTTTTAAAGCAAAGACTCCTCTTACAGAAAAACCTCAAATCCTTACTAAAACATCAAAAGTAATTATGTTTAACTCTGGTTCTTTCCCTAATGCAAACTTCCCTTTTGTATCTAATATTATTCCAAAGGTAGGAAGTTTAGGAGTAGTAAGTGAAGTATATGTAATCGATAATGATGCTGGTACTTATATTGGAAATAAAAATGTAGCCAGAGGTCAACTTTCTGCTCAACTTTGTATAGAAGCAATCTATAGAACTATAGATACTGCTGGTTCTACATCAAAAACCTCTAATGCCTATTTTATTGCAAAGACTGCTGATAAAGCTTCTGAATCTTATACACTTACAGAAAATGATAATAAGCTTTTCACTACAGATAAATACCTTACTGGTTGTGATAATTATTATATTGCTTACTGTGGTGATGGAATTGTTGATAAAAAATCTGGTGATGCTGCAACTGATGGACAAGGTGGTATGAGTATTGATGGAACATTCCTAACTTGGAATCTTGCTCCAACCACAGATGAAGTCTGTGATGAAGGAACACTAAACGGTACCGCTGGACACTGTAAAACAGATTGTAGTGGTATTGGTTGAGAAGAACCTAGCTGACCATTTACTGTTACTAAAACATTAGTTAGTGATAAAAATTATTCTCTTGGTGAAAGTCTTCAATTTAGAATTTCTTTCACTAATGGAACAAATCAGACAGTAAATAATATTCAAATTGATGATTATCTTCCTGCTTGATTTACTTATGTAAGTAGTGAAATATCATGAGCTCCTGCTCCTTATTATTTTTCTACAGGTAGTGAAGGAGGAAATCTAAAAATAACATACTCTGGATTTAGTCTTACTGCTGGAGCAGCTTGATATATTCTTATCAATGCAAAAATGGCATCTTGTAATACAACATTAAACAATGTATTCTGGTCTGCTGGAAGTTATTCTGGATATGCTCAAAAATTAGTTTCTTGTCCAAGCAATCTTGTTACTAAGACCACATCTAAATCAACATATCTTCCTGGTGAAACTGCTGGATTTAGTATCAATGTAACAAATACCCTTTCTACTACAATCAGCAATATCTCACTCAAAGATATTTGGCCAAGTTGTGCATCATTTACTGGAACATTTACCTCTACTCTAGCTGGAGTACAAGGAAGCCAAAATGGAAATATTTCTACATGGACTATACCAGGATCTTTGGCTGCTGGACAAAGTTTTACCATCAGTTTTTATGGATCAGTAAGTACTAATTCTGCTTGTATTGGACAATTTCAAACTAATACTGCAACACTTAGTTACTATGATGGTAGCAGTACAAAAGAAAATACAACTACAGTAAACTTCTCAATAGCTCAAGTAAGTGATGTCGTAGATATCAAGAAAATTATTATCTCTCCAAAGTCTTGACTTGCAGGACCTGGAGATGAAGTAACATATCAAATTACTTATACAAATCTTGGTTCTACATCAATAAGCAACTTTAGAGTAATAGATATCTGGCCTCAAAGTTTGGACTATGTATCATCTAATTATGCTCCTATAAGCAGAACAGATACCTCTCTTGTTTGGTCATTTAGTGGTCCACTACAACCAGGACAAAAACAAATAATCACGGTTATAGGAAGAGTTAAATCAAATATTCGTTAGTTTTATTACTACTTCTCCACACTTATGAAAACGTATTTCAAATCTTTACTTTCTGTAAGTCTCTTATGAATAGCTCTCTTTGCTAGTCATACTTTTGCTGCTGACTGTACAGAATCTCAGCAATATCCAGGATATTTTGCTTGTTTAGAATACGATGTTTGTAACAATCCTGGTGGAACTTGTCGATGTAATGAAGGTTCTACAATATCTCACAATAGTAGATGTCTTGGAACTAGTAACGGAAACTATATTAAAGTAATTGATTCTCCTGCTTATGCTGGATTTAGTGAATTTGTATTTTCTTTCAAAGTAACTAACAAAAGCACATCAACTAAAACTTTTGTTGTAGATTTTCCTAATGTATCAACAAAATGAATTAAAGTTATTAATGCAAGCGCTGATGGTTTGATCAATGGTGGACTTATTTCTCTAAATGGTTTGACTGATCCTAAATATTCTATCTGAGCTGGAGAAACTAAAACTATTGTTATTACTGGAACTATATATTCTGATGATGGAACATTTACGAGCTTAGCTACAAGAGCATATATTACTCAATCATCAGTAACTTCATCTATAGATTCTATTAGTATAGAAACACTTCCTATGGCAGATTTTTCTCTTACTGGATCACTAGGAACTGCTATACCATTATTTTCAGGAGATGAAATTTCTTATATATATACTATCAAAAATATAGGTTCTACTACAGCTACTGAAGGAATTTTTACTTATTATTTATCTTCATTACTCTGATGAACTGCTGGAATAGGTAATGCAATATCTGACTTAGCTCCTGGAGCATCTCAAACATTCACTATTACAAAACCTTTATTATCAACTCCTTCTATCGGAACTGTTCTTATTTCTACTGGAATTGTTTCTGCTGGACGTGAAATTTCAAATGTAAATAATACTGCTGTCATAGAATATACGGTACCTCGTTTTGTAGATTTATCTTTTGGAGATATTGTTAAAACATCTCCTAATCCTGAAGATTCATGAGATGTAATTAGCTTTACTGTAAATTATAAAAATCATGGTAATGAAACCGCTAATGGACTTCGCCTTGTAACAAACATAAGCGGAACAACACTTTCTCAGACTTATAATCTTCCGGATTTAGCTATGGAAAGTTCTGGTTCTATAATTATTTCTACTGTTATCCCTACCGATTACCCTATTGGAACAAACTTCTGTTTGAGCGGATATATTGCTGGATCTAATGAAAGCGAAAGTACATCAAATAATCAAATTACTCCTGTTTGTTATACGTTTGTTCGTCATGCAGATGTTGTAATTTCTGCTAAACTACTAACAGATCTTTCTTCTGTTGGATTATGAGGTATTCTTACTTATGAAATAACTGTTTCTAATACTGGAGAAAGAATTGCAACTGGAGTAAATATAACTACAGAACTTTCTAATGGTCTTTCTGTAATCAATAATGGATACTGGACAGGAATTTCTCTTGATTCAGGTGATACAAAAATTTTACAACTTCAAGCTCGTGTAACTAGTTTACCACTTACAGGTATGGATATTACTTTTACAGGTAATGCAATATTCAATGGTAAAGAAGATAATAAATCTAACAATAGTGTTTCTCTAACTCATCACTTAGATGGTCTTTCTGATGTATATGTACAACATACTATGTCTCCATTTAGTGGATTTAGACAAGGAGATAGTGTTTTCTATACTATAGTTTATGGTAATAGTTGAGCTAGAGCTGCTCAGAATGTACAGCTTGCTATATCACTTCCTTCTATTCTCCAATCATCAACAACAACTTGGAATCTTGGAACTCTAGCAGCTGGACAGACTGGAACTCTAGTAGTAAATACCAGTCTATTAAGTTTCTTATCTGCTGGAACTACTTTTTCTAGTCAAGCTACTATAACTACTACAACTCCTCAAACATCTACAGGAAACGATATTTCTACACTAAGTTCAACAATTCAAGCTACAGATTATTTTAGTTTGAATCTTACTGTACAAAATATTTCAAAACCTGCTTTGAATATAACAAACAAATCTATATCTGCAGTTTCTGGTGATACTGTAGTGTTTACGGTAAACTATGCAAACAATGGTAATATAGATGGAACAAATGCAACTGTTCGTTTTGATAATTTGGGAAGAGTTGCTTTGGGTGGATTTATTAGCAGCCTTGGTACGTTAACGGTAAATCAACAAGGATCATTTACTGTAACAGGTATTATTATCGGTACTAATTTTGATGCTTTTTCTCCTACCACTACACTAAACTTTAATGGAACTGGAATTTCTGATTCTGTAACTATAAGTGAACCTAATGTTTGTGGTGATGGACTAGTTACAAAGAATGAAGAATGTGATGGATCTGTTGGTACTGGTCAATCTTGTGAACAATGTAGAATCGTTACAAATCAAATTGTAAATACTGCATGTTTTGAGTTTACTAATGGAAGAAGAAAATGTACTTCAGCAACTCTTGATATCAAAAAACCTATGTGTTGAAGTCTTGAAGTAAGTAAAGTTAAATGAGAAAATAACCAAGTAAGAGCTATTTGTCTTGGTCAATATAGTGCAAATGCTCCTATGACAATAGATTGTGGTAATGGTACAACATATTCATGAACTTGAGATAGCCATGGAAACTTTACACAGATTTGTCAGTATTCGTCTAGTTCTAGAGCAAGCAATGCGAGAATATCTTGTTCTGTAGGAACTGATATCAACAATAGTGATTGTGTAAGAAGCGCCTTATCTTGTGACTTAGATGCTGATACAGAGATAGCTATTATAGATGAAGATGATGAAAGAGGTGAAGTAGAATATACTTGTCAGACTGAAAATGACGAAGAAGCTAATTTAACAATAGATTGTGGTAATGGAGATACTTTTGAAGATGTATGATCTGAAATCTCATATACATGTCATTACGATGAAAATGATTATGAAGATCTTGATGATAACAAAACTATTGAAGCTAAATGTCTTATAAATAATAATACTGCTTGTACCAATGATGATGTTACATTAGATTATGGTATCCTATGAATCTGTGGAAACGGTATTAGAGAATGATATGAGCAATGTGATGAAGGAGGAGATAGAGGTGAACGTAATGGAGGTTTATGTAAGAGAGGATGTATTCTCAATGATGAAGCTTCATCATGTCTCTCTATAAGCAATGCTAATGTATCACTACAAAACAATGAATACCTACCATTCTGGTGGAGATTAACTAGCACAAAAAATATCGTAAAAGATACTTCTTGTTCTAGCAAATACGAAAACATGATAGATGAAAAATCTATGCAATGTACTTTCTCAATGAAACAACCAGGAAAGGATGCTGAACAAGTATTCTCTGTAGCATGTAATGAAAAAATGCTTAATAATGCTCTCTTCTCAACTTACTACAAAAATTATTGGGATGTTGCTTTTGGAAACTACTATATAAATCTCAAACAAATATTTGATGACAATTCTCAATTTGATAATGATCTCTTTGGAGAATATAAGATCAGACTTGATCGTGTAGACTATAGATATTGTGCCTATGATGAAGATGAAGATGATTATGAACGAAAAGATACAGAATTAGATAATGTTTGTGAAACAAACTTTACCGTAACTAAACCGTATCTTGTACAAAAGAGTGCCTTTGGACTTACACCAAAAGCAACTACGATCAATCTTGATGACTTCTATGACATCAATGGAGACAAACTTATCAAGAGAACAGATTTGGAAGATGTAATGATCTTGGATAGTAATGATTATAAAATATCAAATATTACTAACCTTACAAAAACATTCCTTGATAAATACAATAAACTTGCTATAGCAAACAAATATCTTCCTAAACAACTTCAATGACTTAATGTATCTAAAGCTGCTGGAGTAGCAAACAAGAGTATGTATGTAATTGATAGAGGAAATAGTTCTCAGACTTCTATCACGATAGATGGAAAGACTTGGAATCAATCACCATTCACTATTATTACCTATGGTCTCAATGTTATTATCAAGGGAAATGTAGATGTAAATGGTATGTTTATCGTAAACAATGGTAATATTATTTTTGAACCAGAAGATTGTAATCAACAACAAACAGTGAAAGGTATATTTATCGTAAACAACGGTTCATTCAATAGTCGTAAATCTTCTAATCAAGCTTCTATAGTAAACAATTCCCTTAATGATCCTCGATGTAATGCTGGTGGATTGTATGTGAAGGGAGTATTGATTGGAAATGGTATAGAGACACTTGTTAGTCAAAGAAGAGCTTCTCTACCAACTTGGTTCTATGTAAATGGATCTGAAAAATCTATTCAAGTACAAAGAAGAAATCAAATACTAAATGGTGCTGCTGTGGTAATAGAATACAGTCCAGATCTATGGGTTCAACTACCTCCAGGAGCCGAAGAATTTACTTCTACTCTAGATGTTTATAAAAAATAATTTTTATTTGCAAGAAACTATAGTGATCTAATACACTATAGTTTTTTGTTTTATAAGAAAATAATCACATAATATATTGATTTTATCTACTGTTTATATATAGATATGTATAATAATGTATTATTTTATTTATAATTTTTGTTTTATGACTAACAAAGGGAATAATAAAGCATATTCTGAAATAGAAAAACAATTATTAGAACAAATTAATCTTGTAGAAGAATTAAGTAAAAAATTAGCAATCTCAGAACAATATTCTAAAGAACTAGCAAAAACACTTACAGAAACTGAAAAAAAAGCAGAAGAATCTGATAAACTTAAAACAGCTTTCTTAGCAAATCTTTCTCATGAAATAAGAACACCATTGAATGCTATTTTAGGATTTTGAGAAATTGTTTGTAGAGAAGACATTCCATCTAATAAAAAAAATACTTATTTCGATTTAATCAAATATAATATTACACACCTTCTTACCTTAGTAGAAGAACTTGTAGATTATTCCAAAATGAAAGCAGGAAGTTTAGTAATATTACCAGCTAAGTTTTCTTTACAAAAATTTATTGATAAAAACAGAGTATCTGTGGAAAAATTTATTTCTCAGTTACAAAAAGAAAATGAGCTTAAAAATCCTACTATAGAATTTTCAAACAATTCTTCTCATTCTAATTTTATGGCTGATGAAATCAGAATACAACAAATTGTCTCTAATCTTGTAAAAAATGCTATAAAGTTTTCTGAAAATAAGGGGAATAATTCACATATATTAGTTGATTTTTCTTGGGATGACAAAAAAAATACTCTTTGTATAAAAGTACAAGATAATGGAATAGGAATAAATCCAGATAAACACGATATAATCTTTGAACCATTCAGACAAGTAGATGAAAAAATTACTAGAAATTATTGAGGAACAGGATTAGGTTTAAGTATTGTAAAATCTTTGACAGACCTTATGCATTGAACCATAACAATTGATAGTACTGTATGAGAAGGAACTACCTTTACTGTAGAATTACCTTTGGAACCAATTACTGATTAATTTTTATCTTATTATCTTAGTAAGATGATAAAAAGAATTATTGTTATTCTTCTTTTCTTGTGACTGATCTATGGAGGATATTGGCTGATAGATAAAAAATGAGCAACTGAACTAAAAGATTCAACTATAGATTTTGTTGAAAACACTTTTTCTTGAGATATTTTACCTATAACAGGAGTTTTAGATGAATGATCTTCTGGAGACCCACTCTTTTCTGGATTATTAGTATCACCTGATACTACCACATGAATTAATATAATCCCTGAAAGAACAAATACTGATATGTGAGACATCAGTGAGTTACAATCACAAACAGGAACACTACTTTCTACATGATCTCAACAAATTATCTCAACAGGAACTACTCAAAAAACCTCAACAACTACAAAAGTTTCTTCTCCTAAAAGTTCAACAGATCTTCTTAATACTCTCTTCAAATAGGTTTTTTTCTTGAAAGTATCTAGCAAAAATATAATAAGGGATAGTCTTAGGACTATCTTTTTGTTTATTTATACTCACTCTATTATCTTATGAATCTTACGTTAAAAGCCTATATAGACTGAATAGTTTCTAAAAATATTTCTGTAAAAGATGTTGTACAACACTATACAAACAAAGCTCAACAAGAAAATACAAAACTGAATGCTTTTGTAAGATTTCATGACGATTATAGTCAAACTCATATTGATAGTTTTGCTGACAAACCTTTACATGGAGCACCTATAGGTATCAAAGATATTATTTTAACTCAATGATATATTTCTTCTTGTGCATCAAAAATGCTTGAAGATTTTGTAAGTCCATATAGTGCGACTTGCTTTGAAAAACTTGAAAAAAACGGATGATTAATGATAGGAAAAACTAATATGGATGAATTTGCTATGGGAGGATCCAATGAACATTCCGCATTTGGACCATGTATCAATCCTCATGGAACAAAACGTGTTTCTGGATGATCTAGTGGTGGTAGTGCTGCTGCGGTTGCCGCTGATTTGTGTATTGCTGCACTTGGAACTGATACAGGATGAAGTGTTCGTGAACCAGCTTCTTTTTGTGGAATAGTAGGGCTCAAACCTACTTATGGGAGAGTATCTAGATATGGAGTACAGGCTATGGCTTCTAGTTTGGATCAAGTAGGAGTAATGACAAAGACGGTAGAAGATGCAGAAATTCTTCTTACCTCTATTTCTGGATATGACTCTAAAGATGCACAATCTTCTCCTAAAGCTGATTCTCGAGAAGTGATCTCAGACATAACAAAACTAAAAATAGCTATACCAAAACAAGCTTTTGCTGAAGGATTAGACCCTAAAGTAAAAATTAGATATGAAGAAACTATAGAAAAATTACGCAACTTATGATATCAAGTAGATGAAATAGATCTACCTCTTTTAGATAATGCTCTTGCTATTTATTATACACTTATGCCTGCTGAAGTAAGTACAAATATGTCCAGATTTGATGGAGTTAGATTTGGTAAACAAGGTGATATGCAAGCATATCCAGATATTCAGAGTTACTATACAGCTATGAGATCTGAGTGATTTGGAAACGAAGTAAAAAGAAGAATTCTTCTCTGAACATTTGTTCTCAGTTCAGCTAACTATGAAGGATATTATCTCAAAGCACAAAAAGCTAGACAACAATTTAGAAGAGATTTTTCTAAATTATTTTCTCAATATGATATTATCCTTACCCCTACAGCTCCAGGAGTTGCTTGGAAGTTAGGAGAAAGACTTGCTGATCCTCTTCAGGAATATCTTGAAGATCTCTATACTGTTCCAGCTAATATTGGATGACTTCCTGCTATGTCAGTACCTACAGGATATATCGAGGATCAAGGAGAACAGATGCCTGTATGAATGCAGATAATGGCTGATAGATGGCAAGAACCAAAACTTTTTTCATTAGGTAAAATTATTGAAAAATTATTTTAATTTCTTCTTGTATTTTTCTTCGAAAATTCTAAAAGCTTTTTCAAAACAAAAGACCAAATCTAAAAACTAAATCACATTGTTATGGAAACACTACCTTATTCTCAAGAAGTTATTTGTTTAGATAAAAAAGGGATTACAATCAATAATCTCTCATCTCAAGAGAAGGACCTAAACTTAGAAGACTTGCAACTATTGAAGGAACTGTTTTCTCAAGAAATTTCTTCACTAGAAGTATGTCTTGTTGAAACAAAAACTATTTCCCATGAAATAGGACTTGACTTTATGTTACGTAATATTCAAAGGAGTCTAAAAAACGCTCAATCTAATTCGAAAGCAATAATATCTTTTATGTACATGATCTTATTATTTCTATCAAGATTGATTTTTTGAATTTTTGGGATATGAATTCCATAGCATTATCTAATCCTGTTTAATACATTATTACTAGATAACTCTGTCTTTTGCAGAGTTATTTTTGTTTGCATTTCTTTCTCTAAATCCTATAGTACATTTTGATTCCCTATTTGAGGGAAATTTTCTGAATTATTTTTATTTGATGATGATATTATCGTATGAGCATAATTACTATTATTGGTTATCTGCTCGCAGTAGGATTAGGATGAGCAGCAGGATTTTATGGATATAAAAAAACATTAACTCAAAAAGCAATCCAATTTAAAGAAAGAATGGCTAAAGTAAAAGAAATTGAAGAAGACATGTTGGATCAAGCAAAGAAAAAATCTGAATGAATTCTCCAACAAGCAGAAGAAAAAGCACAAAAAATTGAAGATCAAAGATTAGAAAAAATGGAAGTAATCCAAAACAGACTTCTTGCTAGAGAAGAAAAAATGGATGAAAAATTAGAAAAATTAGAACAAGAAAAAGTAAAACTTACTGAAAAACAAAAAGAAGTAGATGAAATCGTTCAACAACAAGTTACTAAATTGTCTGAATTAGCACATCTTTCAAAGGATGATGCAAAAAAACAATTGATGGATCAAGTTGAACAAGAATATCAGTCAGATTTTACTGCTTTTATAGAAAAATTAAAAAACGTAAAAAAAGAAGAAGCTGACAAAGAAGCTGCTATGATTGTAAGCAAGTCATTACCTAGAGTAGCTGTAGATTCAGTTAGTGAATTCACTACTAAAACCGTAGATCTTCCAAACGAAGATTTCAAAGGAAAACTTATCGGAAGAGAAGGAAGAAACATCTCTTATTTTGAAAAAATGACAGGAGTTGAGCTTATTGTAGATGATACTCCATTGCTTGTTAGATTATCATCTTTTGATAGTGAAAAGAGATATATCGCAGCAACTGTTTTGGAAAGATTAGTAAAGGATGGAAGAATCAACCCTTTCTATATTGAAAAAAATTATAATCAAGTAGTAAGTGAAATAGACAATCTTTACTCAGACAAAGGTAAAGAAGCTCTAAATATGCTAAATCTCCCAATGATGAAACCAGAAATCGTAAAAATGATTGGTCAATTCTTTTTGAGATTTAGTTATGGACAAAATCTTTGGCAACACAGTATTGAAGTAGCAAAAATATCTGAATCAATTGCTAGTGAATTATGACTAGATGCTACTCTTGCAAAAAAAGCTGGACTTCTCCATGATATTGGAAAGATTCTTGCTAATACTGGTGAATCTCATGCAAAGATCGGTGCTGAAGTACTTAAGAAATTTGGAATGGATCCTGCTATCATTAATGCAGCTGAAGCTCATCACTATGATGTGCCTATTGATAATCCTTATGCTTGGATCGTAACTGCTGCTGATGCTATGTCAGCATCTAGACCAGGTGCTAGATTTAATACAAAAGAACTCTTCATCGAAAAGATGACAGAACTTGAAAAACTTATTCATGAAATGCCAGGAATTGATAAAGTACATATTATGCAAGCTGGTAGAGAAATCATGGTATATGTAGATCCAAAACAAATCACAGATATGGATGTAGAAAGACTTCTCAAACAAATCTGAGAAAAAATAGATAGTCAATTAGACTATCCTGGAATCATTAGAATCACAGGAATCAGAGAAACTAAGGTTATTGAATTCCTTAGATAGTATTTAAATTCTATAAAACAAAATGTATCCTTATTTTACGATTCGATGACTGAAATTGTATATGACAGGTATTGGAATCGTTCTCTCATTTATTACTTTTGTTGCTGTTGTTTGGTATCTTAGTAAAAGAAATCTTCAAAGTTTTCGAAAATTCTTTTACTGGCTACCTGTGATTATCTCGTTAGTATATTTCTTGGGATCTTATACTCAGTTTATACTTTCAACACAATCATTTGTACCAAAAACACTAACTGACATATGAACTATCTTATCTCCTTATGGATATAAGTTTCATTTTGCAGGGATTTTACTAGGTATAGTAACTTCTCTAGCTATTTTCTTTAAGAATATAAAAACATTGGAAAACAAAAAAGTCTGGGCTGATATTTTCTTTTTTGCTTTTTCATTATGTTTGGTTCCCTTGTGATTCTTCTTACTTCTAGGAGATAACTTTGTAGGTAATACAACCTCTAGTTTCTTGGGAATGAAATCTCTCCATTCTGAAAGTTTGTGGAATAAATTTGATTCAGTATTTCCAATAGGATTATTTTTATCTTTAGGATCATTATTAGTTACGTTTGGTATCTATATTAGAAAGCTTGTTCTGAAAAAAAAATGACTTGGACTACTATGATTAGCTATATTACTTATTGTAGTAAATATTGTTATGATGATGCAACAATATCCTAGATATATGGTTATTTCTCTTTGAAATATTAGCATAGATATCAAACAACATATTTCATTTTTTGTGATTATGTTCTGTATCTATCTTTATAAAAAATGGAACGCTCCTAGACTTGTAATTGAAGAATAATAAAATTTGTTAAATATGGTTAAACAAAATGTTTAACGCGAAGTGTTTAACGACGTTTAACCCTTCAAAGATAAATAATTCATGAAACTTTTTTTTCTTAAAGATCATAGTTTATATAAAATTTTTAAAACGCTCGAAAAGGTTCCAAATGGAAAAACAATCCATATTCATATAGATCCTGAGCATGCTTTTTTTGATAATGAACGATGGGGAAAACAAATACAAGAACTTCTTGTACAAAAAAATCTTCATGCTTTTTTCATTACCAAAACAGAAAAAACTAGAAACTTTTTTGAAAGAATATGACTTCAAGTAATCCATCAAGAAAAACATAAAATATTGAAGGTACTCAATTTAGCATATCTCTTTATTTTTAATATCAAAAAATTTCATCTCCACGTATATACTAAAAAAAACTATATTTTTTATATGGTATTTGGATTTGAAATAGTGTTTGTTTTATTGGTATTATATTTCCTCTACTCTCTTATTTTACCAGGAACTACTATAGAAATAAATCCATCTAATCAGGCTGAAAATATTATCTATAATTTCCGTTATTATAATACTACAGATACTACGTATCCAGAAAATTCAAGAAATCTTAGCATACCATTTCAAACATGATTTATTGATTATAAATATAGTTTATCTATTAGTGTAGATAATATAAAACATATTCAAAATCCTTCTCGATGAGAATTAAGATTAGTTAATCCTACCGATCAAAAGTATGAACTTCTCAAATGAACAAGATTTGAGACCAATGATGGTCTGGTTTTTAAATCTAAAAAAGCATTTAAACTTCCTGCAAACTCTGAAGTATTTGTTTCCGTAGTTGCTGATGATCAAGATACTCAATGAGTAATCATCTGAGCTAGAGGAAATATCTCAAAAGGAACAAAACTTTATATAAGAAATTTAAAATCAAGCTATTATCTCAAGACGATTTATGCCGTAGCTACAGCTGATTTTTCTTGATGAACACTAACATCCGAAGGTGTTGTAACTCAAAAAGATATCAATGTCTTATCAGGTAAATTGGTGAATACCATCCTCCAACAAAAAATGAATATTATCGAAAAAAACTTTATGACTCCTGATAAAATATTTCTTAATTTTGAAAATCTGGTATCTGTAGATATACAGTCTATAACTATCGAAAACCAACCAAAACAAAAAATACCTTATCTTAATGGATCGGTAATTGCTCGTATACATTTTGCTTATATCAATGAGTCAGATCTCTTTAAACAAATCGAAAAATTTCTTGATCAAAGACCTTCTGATAAAGTGAAACTTATTAGTATAAACAAGTGATCTCTTGTTTTCTATTCTTCTATCAAACAAGATGCACTCTGAGCATATATTATTCCAACAAAAATAAGTATTACTCAATGATATGATTTCGAAAAAGATGTAAACGGAATTGTAGATGCTATCAAAACAAATATTGTAGGTAAAGACAAAGATAAAGCTAAAGAACTCCTCTTTGATTATCCAGAGATTTCTTCAGCTAAGATCGTTATCAGACCTCCTCGATATACCACAGTAACGAGACTCAAATCTAGAATAAAGATAGAAATGAAGTAATACACGGAAAGATTATTATTTATATTACTTTATACCTATGAAAAGAGAACAACATCAAAAAACAAGTACGATCTTTGATTTTAAACAGAAATCATTTGATTTTATTGTAGAAGAAAAACTCCCTTTCAAACTTACGGGTAAAGGAGACGCGTTGTTTGTCCTATTTGAAAAACAAAATAAAACAACGATGGATGTTATCAATTTTCTTTGCAAAGAATTTCATATTTCTAGAATGACCTTGGGGGTTGCATGACTCAAAGATAAGGATGCTATTACGAGACAATGGATCAGTATATACAAAAGTGCTTTAGATAAAATGTGATGAGAAAGAGTTTTTATTCATACTTTGAGTCGCATTACAAGAGTACTTGAAGCTGAATGGCATACTAGACCACTCCAAATGACCGATCCTATTACTAACCATTTTAGTATTAGATTGAGAGCTACTCAACACCTTAGTCAGGCTATCAAACAAGAAGCTAAAGAAATTGTTCAACAACTTTTTACGGAATGATTTCCTAATTTCTTTGGGACTCAAAGATTTGGAATCAATGGTAAAAACCGAGAACTTTGAAAAGACATCGTAAATAAAAAGACTTCTTTCAGAGAACCTTTTGAAGCAAAATTTAAACTTCAAGCTTATGCAAGTTGGCTCTTTAACCAATATCTCAAAGAGAGACTTCCTCTTGGAAAACAAGCTCTTGAATGAGAAATTATCAAAAATGGTGAGATTACCTGACCAGTATGGTGAGATGATATTTTGTTGGCTGATCCCAAAAGTAAGGCAGGTATCTTTCAACAAGAATTTATGAAAAAAAATCAGATTGATACAAATTTCTTTACAGTATTTAAAAAATATAAATTATTCTGAATACCTAGAGCTCTTTGGGTTATGCCTAAGGATACTCGTATTAGATTTCAAGAAGATGATATATTGTTAGATTTTAGCTTACCAAGTTGAGCATATGCAAGTATTTTAATTTATTTATTGTTGGAAAAATTATGAAAGATATCGTATTAGCAGGAATTCAATGATCTGGAAAATGAACACAAAGTGCTTTATTACTTAATCAATTTAAAGATTCTCTTAGATATTTTGAAGCTGGTGGAATATTGAGAGCATTACAAAGTAAACCAAATGCTATAGGAGAATATGTTAGCTCTATTATCAATTCTTGAGCTCTTCTACCAGACCAATTTATGGTGAAAGTTTTTGATCTTTTCTTATTTGGTATGGAAGAGGGAAAAAGTATTTTAGTAGATGGATTTCCTAGACAAATTGCGCAAATGCATGGTTTTGTAGAAAGAATGAATGAATACAAAAGAGATTTTGTGGTGATCGTTCTTGATATAAACAAAGAAGAAGCAGTAAAAAGACTTACTAGCAGACGTATGTGTAAATCTTGTGGAGCTATCCTCAATATACATCTTCATGCCTGTGATAGTTGTACTGAATGTGGGAGTTCTGATCTTTACCAAAGAGTAGATGATCAAGATCTAGATGCTATCAATACGAGAATCGGTCTTTTTGAAAAAGAAACACTTCCTGTAATCCAACACTTGGAATGACTCGGAGTAGTTAAACATATCAATGGAAATCAACCTGTAGAAGATATTTTTGAAGAAATAAAAAAGATTATCTGATAACAACTATCAAAGCAGTGTTGCATTTCTACTCCTTTTTTGTATATACAATTATACTTCATATTTACTTTTCTATGATTACTGAAAATGGCATCAAGAACAAACAAACAGGGTATTGCGGCCAAAAAAGCTCAACAAGCTAAACAAGCAAGAAGAACCAAAGGTACCAAAAGATTTGAATATCCAAAAAGAAAAATAACGCTCGAAGAAGGAAAAGATCTTGGAGTTGTAGGACTATGGAAAAATCCTAAAGGGCGTGAATACCATCGATTCCTTAGAGGAAGAAAAATGTGTTGGGAAACAAGACTTAGAGTAGATCCTGATGGATATAGATATATTAGAACACCGAGTGGTGGTTCTGAAATAGTTCAAGTAGGAATTTCTGGATGGACAAGAACTAAACTTAGAAAAAATATGACAACTAAAAAATAAAACCGCGATAATGCGGTTTTTTTTATTGTCTTAAATTCATTTTATATTTTGAGAGAGATCTCAAAGCTCTTTATTTGTCGCTTTTTGCTTTCTATGTCATTCCGGCCTAGCCTGTTGGAGCCGGAATCTAGTTTTATTTAAGAGATATCTCAAAACTCTTTTTATTTGACCTTTTTGTCTTGATACAAAAAGGTCGGAAAAAAATCAAGTCGCCATCAAATCTCGCTCTTCGCTCGGTCAAGGTGATGGCGACGGTAGCTGTCTTAGTAATTTTCTTAGTCAACGTTAAGCTTTCCAGCTATATCAACACAGGAATATTGTAAAATTTTCTTTAAGGTTTAGTTTGAACAATTCGTGTACTATCCGACAGATGTAAGTACTTATTTTATCTCGAAATCAATTTTTATTTTTTTGCTTACGCCGTTTTCGTTGATTCCCATCTGATAGAAGAGTCCGTTAGAAAATGGTGTAGTAAATTTGGATTGATAGAAAGTATCTCCTTCTACGTTTTTGATTTGAACGTTGAATGGGAGGTACATGGTTGATTTAGTTTCTCGCCATTTTCGTACTTTTCCTCGCTTTGGATCCTCGTACATCGTAGCTTGCAGAGCAAGGATTCCCATTTCTCTGGAAGTAAGTCTAACGTTATATTTTTTTTCTAATCTCTGGATAAATTCAACATAGTTTTTTGGTACATCTAGTTTGTAAGTAATCTCCATACTATAGTTTCCTGGTTTCAATTTACGAATATCTAGAATATCTCCATTAAATTCTGAGACTACTCTCTTATTTTCATCCATCAATTCTATGGTCTTATTTACAAAACCATCAACTTTATCAAACGAGACATTAGTATCCCAAGTGTAAATAAATCCTGTATCAAAGATATTAGTCAGATTATTTTTTTCTATAATATGTTGAAATCATGTACTGACATTAGACAACCAAATATTGATTGCTTGCTGTTGGGTAATATCAGCAAAATTATTTACTACATTTTTGAAGATAGCCGTCTTGTGATCATTGAAAAATTGTTTTACTTCATTGATATAGATTTCTTTTTTGTTTCCACGTTGCTCTCCTCTTATCAGGTCTACTGACGCATTGAGAAACTGCCATTCTCGGATCTTTTCTTGAAATCCTGG
>DHYS01000003.1:24338-27660 GCA_002414185.1 Patescibacteria group bacterium UBA5124
ATCTACGATTTCTAGGTTTTTGATATGTCCTTGATCCATAGTCACAAAAGCAAACGATCCGAAAAATCATCCATTGGGACGTTTTTCATTGGTATTTTGGAGGATTACGAGATAATTGTATGGCTTATTTTTTCCCAATAAATTGAAAAATTCTGACTTATAATTTCGTAGATCAGCAAACAGATCGATGATTTTATCGTAGTTTGCAAATCCTAGTTTTTTGAGATAATTCTTATTTTTTTTGGTATATTCCCAGGTTTGTTCGATTTCTTTTTCTTTGGTAATAAGGATATTTTCTCCATTGAGATATCCCTTGATAATACTATCCAAGGTAACCAAAAACTGCGCTACCTGTCTATCTATAGGTAAGAAATATATTGCGATTTGATTAAGATTTTCTTTGAAGACATCGATTTTGTCTTTTTCAAAAAGGAAAAGATTGATTTTACTATACAATACAAAAAAAGAAAAACAAATTAACAACCAGAAAATGAAAACAATATTAATCAATCTGATTTTGTTTTTTCGATTTGGATTGGATTGTTTGGATATTCAAAAACTACGCATAGCTTGTCTATAGGGATTTTGACTAGGGATGCAAGGTTTTTGAGTGGAGAGAAATATTTTTAAGCCTGTGCTATTTGCTTGATAGTAGAAAATATTTTTAGTTTGTCTTTGGATGTGCGAATAATTGCAAGATCATATTGCTGCTGCATAGTAAGCCAAGAATCTGCTGGAGTATCTAAAGCAGCTTCAAATCTCATTGCTAAATCTACAGTAATATTTCTGCGTCATGCAATGATATCACTAATTTCTATTTCAGATTTTTTAATCATTTTAGAAAAATCTCTCTGCGTGATATTTCTCGCTTCAAGTTCTTTCTTGAGTATTCTTCCTGGATGAATTTGTAAAGTCATATACATAATTTTGGATAAAAATTATTCATAATGATTAGTTAATTTTTCTATGGTAAGAATTGTAATTGTTTTTTCTGTATCTATCGAAAAGAGTATTCTCCATCATTTTGTTACTCTTGCACTATATTTTTTCTGATATTTTTCCACATTTAGACTTCTATATTTCCAAGCACTCTGAATATCTCTAACTGATTGGAGAAGAAAAACAGTTTCTCTATACTCTTGAATAATATACTGATGATATCTTTTGGTAGTATAGTCGTCATTATAATACATTTCTTCTAGGTCCTTATTTTTGAAGAGCAATTGCATATTTTATCACAAATAAATATATTCTTTTCTGATCTCTTTTCAAGGAAAACTTAACTATTTTAGTGTAGTTATTATTGTCGTTGTAATTATAGTTATTTTTATTTTATATTTCAATATTATTTTTGACAAAATTATCAATTCACTCATTTTACCTAAAATATTTCTCCCAGGCAGTCAATTGCTTACTAATAGACTCGACCATCTGACTCACCTCAACAAACTTCTTGAGATCTAATAATTTCAAATCTTTGGACAAACGAAATAATAATCTCACGACTTCAATACATTCTCTCGCTTTTTGGAGATGTGGAGATTTTTCTTGACTACAATTTGCTTTAAAAATAGCAGAAATTAAATCAATCAATTCTTCCTGAATTTTGCTTCCCAAAGTATATTTGTAGCTCTTAGGAAAAGTTGGGATGATTTCCACTGTTTTTGTAAGAAGGTCATATGCATGCTTGTAGACGGGTAGATTATCGTAAGTTACCATCGTAGTATCATTGTGGATAAAGTTTTTTGACTTCAGATTTCTTTAATGTTTTTACGAGTGGGTCTATTTTCTTATAATCTGAAGTTGGCGTGAAAGTGTTCCAGATATAGTTATTACATTTCTTGAACATCTTTTTAGCTATACGATAACTCTTGTGATGAGAGAAAATTCACAGGTATGAATTTATGGTCGAGAGAATCTTTTCTTTATCTCTGGTCTGATTGATTTCTTGTATTCTATTATACATTTTTCCTATNNTCTTTGTCCTGATGGATAATAATGAAGTCATCTACATATCTTCCATAATAGGAAAATCATAGACCATACTTGATATGTTTATCCAAACTATCTAAGTATACGTTTGCAAAGAGCTGACTCGTAAGATTGCCGATAGCAAGTCAGATATTTTCTCCAGAAGAAAACAAGCTTTTGTCTGGTGGTAATCAGATTCGGTCAACTTTCGATCATTTGATGATACAATTTTGGGTAGGATCGTGAAAGATCGTTTGATGAACAAGATGGAGAAGAAAATCGTAATCAACCATCAGATTTTCTCTTTTTGATTGCAGAAATTTCTCTACTTTCTCAAACAGAATATTTTTATCTATATTCATAAAGAATCCTTTGATATCCATTTTCAGTACATATGTTTCTTGAGTATAGTTTTGAGAACAAGATCTCATAAAACGCTTTACTCTCTGGACGCCAAAATGCGTTCATTTCTCTAGTCTGCAGCTATAGCTATCGTGGATAAAGTGAGTATCAAAGAGTGGATAGAGATAATTGTAGATCAGATGATGAACTATTCTATCTCTGAAATCAGCAGCAAAGACCTCTCTCTGGACAGGATCATGAATAATAAAGCAAATGCTTGGACTGATCGTGTAGATTCCATTTACCAATTCCTCATGCAAGGCAAAGAGTTTGGATTCATAATTTATCTCAAAGGCAAGTGCCGTAGCTTTGTTTCTCTTGTGCTGACGAGCATCATAGTAGGCTTGGAAGAGATCAAGAAGGAGTTGGTCTTTATCTAGCATAGATTTTTATTTAGATAAAAGCTGACCGGTGAAGATCAGCTTTATTTTCCAGTTCTTGAGCAAACGACCACTGAAACCATAATTTCTATTATTATTGTTTCAGTTCCATTTATTCTTGTTGAAGTTTGTATTATTACCACCGGCCAACCAAACATTTGATCGTTCACCAATATTGTTGAATTTCTTATTGTTTGGATTCCAGTACCCCGCAAGGGAAGAAAATAGCCACTGGATTTGTCAGCTTCTCGTATACAGCAAAGCTGCATAATTCTCTCATCCAAAGGCAAAAAGGAACAGATTCCTTTGGTGGTCGAATTAACCGAGCTAGCGATCTTTTACTACTCCTCACAATACAGTAAAGAGTGGGCTATTGAACTAGACATGCACGCTCCCCATATCCGTAAACATAGAGACTCTGGCAAATTTCTCTATACAAAAAGGGAGAGAAAATGCAAGGCATTTTCTCTCCGCGATACTTTTTCTGAAATATTTTTTTTGAAATTGACAAAGGGTCAAAGTGACAAATAGTCGAATTTTCGTCTAGTTCTTGAGCAAACGACCACTGA
>DHYS01000039.1 GCA_002414185.1 Patescibacteria group bacterium UBA5124
TTTGAGTTTGGAAAGGAGTTGTAATGCTTGGAGAGGAGTCATATTATTGATATCATAACTCTCTAGTAGTGTTTTTATCTTTTCAAATTGAGGATCTTTTATAATAGGTGTAGGAGCAAAAAGATTTTCTCCATGTCATTCCGGCCTCGTTGTGTTGGAGCTGGAATCTTTTTTTCCTGTCTCCAAATGTTCTAGATTATACTTAGCTCTTTCTATGATGGTTTGAGAGATTCCCGCAAGTTTTGCTACATCCAATCCATAGCTCTTACTCGCACCTCCTGGAACTATTTTTTTCATAAAGATTACTTCTTTGTCGGTTTCATATACACTTACGGAATAATTTTTTACTCCAGGTAAAACACCTTCAAGCTGAATCAATTCATGGTAGTGGGTTGCAATCAATGTTTTAGATTTTACTTCACTAGCGATATATTCTAAGATTGCTTTAGTTAATGCTAATCCATCGTAGGTAGATGTACCACGTCCTAATTCATCAAAAATCACAAAGCTTCTATCTGTAGCATTGTTGAGAATATTTGCGACTTCTATCATTTCGGTCATAAAGGTAGACTGATTTTTGGCAATCACATCACCACTTCCTACACGAGCAAATAAAGCATCAACGAGTCCTATAGTGGCTGATTTTGCAGGAACAAAGAGTCCACAATGAGCCATCAAGACAATCAATGCATTTTGACGAAGATAGGTAGATTTACCTCACATATTTGGTCCTGTGATGATATGCAAAAAATCTATATCTCATCACAATGTGAGTGTATTTGGGATAAATTGCTGATCTAATGGTAAAAATGTCTCTATCACAGGATGTCTTCCTTCTTGAATATCTATAGTTCCTGAATTATTGAGTTGAGGTTGTATATAATATTTTTCCTTAGCTAATAAACTTTGTGAAACATAAACATCCAACCAAGAAATAGTCTGAGCAAAAGCAGTCAATTGTTCTACAATCATTCCCATTTCTTGCTGCAAGTGAGCAAGGCGGGCAAATTCTTTTTTACTGAGATTAGCTCTTGCAGCAAGGATATCTTCTTGAAGATTATCTAGGTAAGGTGAGATATATCTTTGGGTTCATTTGAGCGTATTTCTACGGATAAGTTGAGTTTTTTCTGTATTTTCTCAAGAGTTTGCTAACTTTGATTCAAATTGTTCGATATCTTTGTTGGTGATTTCTATGAAATATCATTGATTCATGACAAATTTTACTTTTACATTAGATACTCCAGTAATATCAGTCAATAATTGTTGATATTCTAGTAAGAGCTTGTCTGAATGAAAAGCTATGTTTCTTAAATTATCGATTTCACTATCTACACCATCACGGATAAAATTCATATATTCTTCAAAATCTTCTGCATCTTTGAGTGTAGTTTGAAGAGTTGTATAAAATGATTGAACGGTTTGTTTATGATGTGGATATAATCCAATACGATCTAACTCTTGAAGCATCATTTCTTGTTCAAAGAAAATACTCAAGGTACTTCTGAGTTTAATAAATCCAGAAGGAAGAAGTTTTCTATACAAAAGTGTACTCATAATCTTGGGAATATCCGCAACCATAGCAAGATGATGATGTACAAGTCCTGCTTCTTGCCAATGTTCAATGTACCAAGAAATATGTCTCTGACGAGTTTGTAATATTCAGAGATCATTGATAGGATTAGCAAGAATATAACGAAGTAATCTCGATCATCCACTGGTCTTACTTCTATCCAAAATACCTACTAAACTATATTTTTCACTTCCTTCATAACTAGAAGAAAATATTTCCAAATTTTTGAGCGTAACCTCATCGAGCAATACTGCTTTGTCCGTACTATGTAAGGCTATACGTGAAATATTGTTCAGATTTGTTTGTTGTGTTGCATTGAGATAGTTGAATAATAATGACATCACGCCAGCTCTTCCATCTTCCAAAGCCTTTCCATAACTAGCTAATGTCTGTACTTTACATTGATGAAGAAGATATTCTTCAGGATGATGAGGAATATCATAAATACTAATCAAACAATGAGTTAGATAATTTTTGATCAGTTTGCTTAGTTCATCTTTGTCTGGAAATGCAATATCTACGATAAGTTCTACCGGTTGTATAATCAAGATAAATTTTTGAAGATCTTCGATAGTAGAAAAACTTTTGGTCCAGTATTCTCCGAGAGCAAAATC
The DNA here is from genome assembly GCA_002414185.1 of Patescibacteria group bacterium UBA5124. Taxonomy (GTDB): domain Bacteria; phylum Patescibacteriota; class Gracilibacteria; order Absconditabacterales; family Absconditicoccaceae; genus UBA5124. Next base: position 2,185 of record DHYS01000039.1, read on the forward strand.
TCCCCAGGCGATATGATAATTGAGTCAATCCCTATGTGGCTCAAAACTCAGCGCCATCATATAGGTAAACGATTTCTTAGATTCTTGAATATAGGTACCTGGAGTCACTATCTGAGTAACCTTTCTTTCTACGATTTTACCTGGCATAGGATCAGTAGTTTGCTCTGCAATAGCTACTTTGTATCCATGATGTACAAGTTTGGGAATATATTTATCTGCGCTGTGATATGGGATCCCAGCCAATGGAATAGGGGAGGCTGAGTCCTTGTTTTTACTGGTTAACACCAGGTCTAGTACTTTACTACAAATCTTAGCATCCTCCCAAAACGTCTCATAAAAGTCACCGATACGAAAAAATAATATACAGTCAGGATGCTGTCTTTTGATATCTACATATTGTTGCATAGCGGGGGTAAGATTTTGTGTCATAATGCTCTCCTTCTATTGTTTTGATAAAGAAATACAATAAAAAAATAAAATTATTTCAAATTGACATTTTGTTGTAAAAATATAGAATAATAATAAAAAAACAAAAAGAAAAATAAAAAATATAAACAAAAATACAAATATTATGATTAAAAAAATAAAAAATAAAATTCTTATTCAAATTAGAGTACTGCTAAGATTTCTTCTAAAAATATTAGGAGAACCAGAACATCCAGAGTGTGTATTATGCAAACTCAATGAGATGAAGATTAAAAATGTGATGAGAGAAGCTCCTGGAGTATTTGGTTTTAATATCAACAAAAAAGGTGTTTTTAATGAATTCTTTGGATCTAAAGAAATAGGTGTCAAAGAAGATAGAATTATTGGAAAGAGTGTCTTTGAGTTGTATTATGACAATAAAGATATAACAGAGTCTTTTCTTAAAGCAGTAAATGGTGATATCGTGCAAAAGAAAGTAGAGATACCTATTAAAAAAACTATAAAACACTTTCATATTGTTTTTTACCCCTATCGCGAAAAAAATGTGATAGCAGGAGTAATGGGTATAGCTATAAATATTAGCGCTGAAATATCAGCAATGGAATTTGCACAAAAATCCGAAAAACAAGCTAAAATGGCTGATAAATTGAAAACATCATTTCTTGCAAATATGTCTCATGAAATCAGAACTCCAATGAATGCTATTATTGGATTTAGTCAACTCCTCGAACAAACATTGCCACCAGAAGAATTCAAATCTTATGTAAAGATTATTGATTATAGTGGTAATGCTTTGTTAGCGATCATCAATGATATCATTGATATGTCCAAGATTGAATCTGGACAAACAACCATCATCAAAGAGACATTTGATGTTGATGAACTTGTACAAACTATCGTTTCTTCATTTGCTTTCAAACAAAAAGATGACGTCGATTTGTTTATTCAGAGGCAAGTGTTTTCGATAGAACCACTGCATGTATATTCAGATGAAAATAGAGTACGACAAATACTTATTAATCTGGTATCAAATGCACTCAAATTTACAGATAAAGGAAGAGTAGATGTTGGTTATAATATTGATCAGCAAAACATAACCTTTTATGTAAAGGATACTGGTATAGGAATTCCTCAGAATATGATTGAAAAAGTGTTTGACAGATTTGTCAGAGTAAACGATTTCAATGAAAATAATACTAAAGAGAAAGAGGGGACAGGATTGGGACTAACTATATCCAGGTCATTGGTAACGTTACTTGATGGTAAAATGTGGGTTGAATCAAAAGAATATGAAGGATCAACATTTTACTTTACTATTCCCTATATTCAAAAGCCTATAAAAAAAATGAGAGAAGGCGAGAATATAATAAAAGAAAAAACATTAAAGGAATGAAAATTTTGGTCGCCGAAGATGATGAAAGTAGTTTTAAATTACTGGAAATCGGACTTATGAGAGCTGGCCTTGAAGTAATACGTGCATATAATGGTCAAGAAGCTATAGATAAATGTCATGAAGCTGATATGATCCTTATGGATATTAGAATGCCAAACGTAGACGGATATGAAGCTACTCGAGAAATCCGAAAAAAATGTATAGAAATCCCTATTATTGGTCAAAGCGCTAATGCTATGTCAGGTGATAAAGAAAAAGCCCTTAAAGTAGGATGTAATGAATATCTTACTAAACCAATAAATATAGTAGAATTGATCTCTGTTATTAAACGTTTTGCTACACATAACGTGTAATAACTAAAGACAGGCCTCTGTTTCCAGGGCCTGTTTTTTTTGATATTTAACATAGTATTCTAAAAAACGCCCTTGACTTTGTATAGTGATTTATGTATCAGTAGTACCGTAAAGATAATAAATACGAAACGCTAACTTAATATTTAAGCTTATGAGTAACAACATTTTTGTAGAAATTGGAAGTTCAGAAGATATTAAAGAAGCTTCAGAGCTTTCAGGATGGAAACCATCAGAAGCAGATACTTTGGGTGCTGAAATTAAAGGTAAAATTACAAACAAAATTATTGTTTGTGCTGTATGTGATAGGAAAATTAAGGTATTTCGAAAGAGTTCCGACGGAAAAAACCTTTTTAGTAAATGTTTTCCTGTAAGAGGGCAAGGACTTTATACTTCTACACATATGTTTCAGGTTGCAGAAAAACAACTCGAAAATAACCTTAGAGAGCTCTTTGGTAATAAGTATACTATTCTTGGACCGGCTGTTCCTGAGGAAATTCTATCTTGAATCTTACAAAAAATTACTAACCTCGAGATTTGTATCTAGATCTCGGGGTTTTTCTTATGTTAAAATTCTGATGTTGTTATTTTTTTAGAAATATGTATATATCATTTGTAACAAAAATAAACAAAATAAATTAAAACATTATGGAAAAAAGGTATCTCGTATTTATTGGTAATAATATAGATATTTTAAAAGAAATTAATCTTAATATCGGAGATGATATTATGAACGAAATGTGTCAAGTATCAAATGTTGTAAAAGGTACTACGGTATCTATTTGTTTTCCTATGGTTTTTAGTCTGTATGAAGAAGTAGAACATTTTTTCTCTCACATGATTAAACCAGAAAATAAAAAAGATATTGTTATGTTTGTGATTATTGATCTGGAAAAAAATTATGCCTCTGTGTATAGAGGAGAATCTCCAAAAGAGATTCAGGATATTTATCTACCATATATCAGGCGGATGAATCAGTTGTCTGGAAATCAAGATTTCTTTTTGGAAGAAATTCATGATCGAAGAAAAGAAACGTATTTTGTAGGATAATTTCCTATAGTATAAATAACCTCTCTTATTAGGGAGGTTTTTTATTTAGATTGACTTATATAAGAAAATAAATATAAAAGACCAAAAATAAAAAAACTAAAAAAACTAAATATATGAAATTGGAAGCGTATGTATCATTTATGATAGCTGGAGATACTCTAGATGAAAGCTATCACACAATCGAAAAATTAGAAAATATCTCGCTTAATGCGGATAAGATTCCCGAAAAACTTCCTGAAAATTGTATCTGCTTTCATTTTTTTGAAGGGATATACAATGAAGATAAAACGGATTTTGAGAAGATGATTCCTGTAAAGCCGAATATGATCTATTACGTCAATGCAGATATTATCTCAGAAAAGGAATTAAAAAAGAAATTTGAAGATGCTGAATTTATACTTGAAAAAGTAAAATCAGCCAAAAGGAAATATGGAAACAATGTGGGAGATATATTGCATCTTTCTGAAAAGTTCCTCCATGTTACCCTGACTTCTTATGAAATCGTAAAGTACAAGACATTGCTTTTGCTTGATGATGTATCTATCAACTAAAAAACAAAGAGTTATCCTTTTTAAGGATAGCTTTTTATTTATGATATAAGAATTGACTTATATAGGAAAATGTATAAATATAGATATAAAAACAGAAAATAACAAAACTAAAAAACTTAAGATATGAAACAACATCAAAAACCAATGGTAACGATCACCCAACCTCTTCGCTTTATGAAGAAAGGAGAAATCGGGTATATTCCTTCAGCAGCTCTAGCTATTGTAATCAAAAGCGGGGATTGTATAGAAAATTTAGAGTTGGAAGTATATATTCTAAAACCGGCAGGTTTTTTATCATTTCCAAGTGAAGGATTTATCAAAATAGAAAAGATTGGTGATGAATTTAAATCAAAAGACTTTCTCCTTGATTTTTCAGAAGCACCTACGTGCACTCCACTAGAACGTTATGAGTTTGAAAGTAGAGTAGACTTCCAAAAAGGTTGGTATATGGATCCTATTTCTGTTGATTGGAAATTGTTGGATTTGGAAGAGTATCACTTCTACAATGTAGATATCTCCAATTATACTATGTCTGAATTGGAGAGTCACGCTTTCAAATATCAAACATTGGACAACTTTACCAAACATAAAGAAAGTGCATACAAAATTTTAGAAATACTGCCACAGAAAGTAGAAGAATATCTAGATGAATGTGATACTGATGGTATTCTTTTGGCTCTTGATAGTTATAAAATGTACTTGGAAGGAAATAAAGAAAGTTTACCCAAAGGTGCATTTAAAGAATTTGCTCTTAAAGTACAGCAAACTATAGTAGATAATATAGAGCTTTATCTCAAGAAAAAAGATCTTGAATTGATAGAAAAAGATTTATCTGTTATGGATATTACTTCACTGGAACAAGCGCTCGAAGAAGCAGAAAAGAAAGAAGATTATGAATTGATGAGAAAAATTTCTAATCAATTAGAAAACTTAAGAAAGCAATAAGTATTCTTATATCCAGGGGAATTATCTCCTGGATTTTTTTTATTTTAAAAACACATTAAATCAGATTTTATTTCTTTGTTTGGATTTTTCATTTTTGTTTTGACAAATATCTTCAGAAAGATAGAAAGAAACAGATAAAAATTTATTTTCTAACCATTTCTTCATGGCAAAGATTAATCAATGAGGTCCTAGTGGTGCAGTATATGGTATGTGAGTAATCGGTGCAGCTATTTATTTTATCGGACAAGCTACTTCATTTCGAGTAGGAGTCCTCGCATTTCTCAAGGCTTTAATCTGGCCAGTATTTTTAGTGAAAGGATTATTAAGTTTTTTGAGTATGTAATAGAAATAATAATCTTAATATAATATCCATAATTTTATGCACCATCTCGCTATCCTCAATAAATCACGAAAACTTCTAGATAAAATTCTTTCTGGACAAAAAACTATCGAATCTAGACGATATAAAACCAGAAGAGATTCTCTAAATAATATCCAGTCATGAGATACTGTTTTTTTCAAAAATAGTGGAGAACTTGTTCAGATCAAAGCCACGGTTTCCAAAGTTCTACAATTTTCAAATCTTTCTGAATCACAAAGAGCTGACCTCGTATCTATCTATGGAGGTCCAGGAAAGATCTGTTTTACCTCATCTTCACAAGATGTAGTCGCTCGAACCCAAGGCAAAAAATACTGTATCCTGGTCTTTCTTTCCAACCCTCAATCGATCACTCCCTTCGATATCGACAAAACTTGATTTGGTATTTCTTCAGCTCGAATCTGTATAGATGATATCGAAAAAATTAAGAAATAAATAAAATTGCTTTTTTTCCTAAATACCACTATCATTGATATATTTATAAATAATGTATGATATATGTTAGATAAAATAGATCCTCAAGCACTTCACTTTATTCAAGATGAAAACGGTAATCGAACAGTCGAAAAGAAATCTACCTGAGAAGTGGAGGAGGTTAAAGAAAGATGAATTCAGATTGTTGGTGTTATAGGTATGGGACGTCATATAGAAAGAGAAATCCTTCAAGTCCTAGTAACGCACAAAGATATTAAATGAGAACTTCTTATTGTAGATATGCCCAACGATAATGGAATTCCTAAAACTTTTGAAGAACAAATCCAAGAATTAAAAAATACTCCAATCATAATTACGAGAATAGCCTCTGAGGATATAGCAGATGTCTTTATAAAAGAAAAATATAAGAAAACATATTCCAAAAATTATCATCTTCATACAGTTCCAAAGATTCAATCAAAAAAACAATCCAAAAGGAAACTTTCTCCAAGAAAAAAATAAAATCCCTTGTATTTTACTGATAAATAGCTAACTAATAGCTATCAAATCTTTTATCTTCACTTGTTTTTCATGAATCTTGAAAAACTCTTCGGATCCAAAACCAAAGTTGATATCCTCAAATACTTGCTCTTTAGAAGACAAGGTGTTTCTATGAGAGCCTTAGAATCAGAGTTAGAATGGACTTTTCCTGCTATCAAAAAACAAGTAGATGCTCTAAGTGAGGCTAGTGTTATAGATGTAAACAAGGAAGGGCAGGGATGGGCTATCTCTATCAAACCAGATTTCTTTGATAAAATCAGAGATATTTTTTTCTTCGGTCTCAAGCAAGAATTGATAGAACTTTTCAAGACCTATGATGCTATGATAGATAAATATTACTTTGGAAAAAGATTTGGCGTAGATTTAGAAATGGATCTCGTGGTTGTGTACAAAAACGCAGAAAAACCTCAAATAGACAAAATCAAAGATGAGATCAATACGATCTTTAGAGAATATTTTATCGAGATTGTATATGTAGTATTTATGTCTGCTGAAGAACGAGAAAAACGTTATAGACTTGCAGATAGATTTGTTCTCCAAATTATGAGATCGCTTCAAAAATAGAAAAAAATATGACACCACTCGAACTAAACAACGAATTACTTATAGACCAGATCCTCTCATATACCGTGCAAGCAGGAGAAATTCTCCAAAATGATTTTCTTTCAGAAAAAAAACTTCCTCTTAATTATACGTATCTTTTTTTACCATCTGGACCTGAATTGTATACCTGACCGCTCAAAGCAGCAGGTTATTTGTTGTTAGATTCAGAAATAAAAAAACTGATTCTTATCAAAAGACAGTCTACATATCCACAAAATATTACTATTTACGCAGGAAAACAAGTGATCGTTTTATGAAAAACATTTCATACAGCCATTTCTAGATATCCAAAATGATTGATAAAAACAACTGATGTAGATGAAGAAATAAGAAAACAACTGATTTTTGTAAGATTGTTGAAAGAAATAGATGAAGTAATTATGCTAGGAGTAGGAGATCAGCTCAAGGCAGAAGATATTAGTAAAGTTGTCTCTGCTATCCAAGGTAAAAAANNGTAAAAAATCTCCTTATGGAGTAGTATTGTATGATACTTGTTCTCAAGAAATGCCTATGGAAGAAGGAAAGAAGCTTGATGAATATCTCCTTAGACACGTCTTACTCCAAAAATCAACTACAAAGAAATCAAAACGATTGGGAAATAGTTTTTCTCATATTACTAAACAAGCAAAACATAAGCCAGATATAATAGGATATTTCAATAGTTGAGATTTTGGTGCGCATGCATCCAAATGTACAGGATATGTCTGTATTTGAGCATAATTTTTTTATATAATTTTCTCTTGAAATAGGTGAGTAAATTGGTAAAACATATCCACGTCCTTTAATACATAATTTTTTTGTTATGATGAAATTTGTTTATGACAGCTTAGAAACTGTTAAGAAATTGAAACATCCAACTAAAAAAGACTTTATCAACATTACTATATCAATTATTGTTGCTGTAATAGTTGCGTGAGTACTATTTATTGTTTCTGATACAGTATTTTCAGGATTATATAAGTGGTTTTATAGCATTATGAAATAGTGTAAGAACGTTTCTACGTTTAAACGCTTTTACATTCTTAACTATACAAAAAATATGCAAAAAACAGAAGTTAGTACAGTCGAGATCAAAAGACAAATCGAAGATAATTCTTTCAAATGGTATGTGCTTAGTGTAGTTGCTGGTCAAGAAGAACTAGTAATTGAAAATCTTAAAGAAAGAGTTAAGAAACAAAATCTCGAAGACGGTGTGGCTGATTTTATGTCACCTGTAGTCAATGAATATTCAATCAAAAAAGGTGAAAAAATCACTAAAACAAGAAAACTTTATCCTGGATATGTATTTATCAAATCCAAGATGAATGATAAAATCTGGTATATTGTTAGAAATACACCAGGAGTAAGACTTATTGTTGGAGCTGAAACTCGTCCAATTCCATTGACGGAAGACGAATATCAAAATATTATTACACAAATCGAAAAATCACAAGAAAGATCTGAATTGATAATTCCATACAAGATTGGAGATGTAGTAATGCTCAAGACATGAGACTTCAAATGAATGAAAGGAACAGTCAAAAATATAGATGAAGACAAGGGTACAGCTATTGTTAATGTTGAAATGCTTTGAAGGCTGACTCCTGTAGTGATCGACGTGGACAAGATCGAACTTATGAGTTAATTTGGTATATTGATAGAAAAGAATGGATATGTAGATTTCCAAACCTTCGCTCGGAAATATATCTAATTCTTTGCTTCACTATCTCTTTTACTTCCTGATAAAGCTATTGTATGCAAAATCCAAGAGAAATGCACATAGTAAGATTCGCATTAATAGTGTTGTTCTCAGCACTTATGGTGGTATACTTATTATTGTATCAAATCAAGGGTGATGAAATCGCAAAAGAATTGTCAGGGATTGATTCATGAATACAATCTGAAGATGTTGAAAATACAGGTGAAGAGCAAGAGCTTTATCCAGAAGGTGATGAAGAAATTATGTTTTCTACTGGAGAAGAGTCAAATGATGAGCAATCTTCATGAACACTATCGCTTACTAGCAAGTCACTATTTAGTTCCCTTACATGAACTACACAAGTTGCAAGTTGAACCAAGACGACTACATGAACTAAACTCAAAAATGGTATCAATGTACTATCAGGTACAAGCTTGTATTATGGTACTGTAGAAGCTATTGAAAAGTTGTGAATGAGTTATCAATATGCACTCAAAGACCAGAAAGGTATACTCTATGCATACTTATGAACTGGTACATATAGTGATATCGATACTATAGTCAGAAAACTCTGATGAACAACATTCAAGATGACTACAGAACAAGAACTTATGCAAAATAAACTCTTCGGAGATAAGGTTGTATTTATAAATCTTCCAGAATACAAAGATAAAAAAGTAATTATGCTGATATATATTGACGATGAGGTTTGGTTTTTACAAATCGATTACACAGTATATCATACATCAAAATCACATATTAAAAAAACATTTACTGAATAACTATAAACATTCAAATGGCAAAACTAATGAACACATTGTACTTAGAAATTCCTGCAGGGAAAGCACAACCATCTCCTCCTCTTGGGCCTATGCTTGGAGCAAATGGAGTAAACATTGGACAATTCATCAAAGAATTCAATGATAAAACTATGGATATGATGAAAACTTTTGGAGGTACTGACGTAAAGGTTAAGTGTAAACTTGAAATCTTTGCTGATAGAACTTTCGCTTTGACTCTTGGAAGTCCTGTTACATCAAATCTTATTTTGTGGAAACTTGGACAAAAATTAGGATCTGGAGAACCAAACAAGAAAACTATCGGAAAACTTACTAGAAAAGATCTAGAAGAAATAGCTGAAATCAAGAAGGATGATATGAATACAGATAATGTAGAATCTATCATTAAAGCTATCGGAGGTACAGCTAAGAATATGGGAGTAGACGTAGAAAAAGGAGCAATCAAATTGTAGTAGAATTATGTGGAAGACTTGTATTTAATTCAAGTCGTTAGACCACTTTTATTATATATTATATATTATATCATGGCAAATCATGGAAAAAAGTATGTTGAATCAAAGAAACAAGTAGATTCATCAAAATTGTACACTATTGCAGAAGCAATAGAACTCTTAAAAAAGACTATGTACACAAAATTTGTACCAACAGTAGAAATCGCTATTAATACATTCGCTAATCCAAAGTACAACGATCAAATGATTAGATCTACAACTATTCTTCCTCACGGAACTGGTAAGACTAAAAAAATTGCTGTATTCGTATCTGAAGATAAAGCTGCAGAAGCTAAAAAAGCTGGAGCTGATATCGCTGGTACAGAAGGATTATTAAATGATATCAAAGCTGGTAAATTTGAATTTGATATATTGATCACTACACCTGATCACATCAGAGATTTGGCTACAGTTGCTAAACAACTTGGACCAAAAGGATTGATGCCATCTCCAAAGGCTGGAACAGTAGTACAAAATATTGCTCAAGCAGTTGAAGAAATCAAAAAAGGTAAGATTGAATTCAAATTGGATAAAACAGGAAACATCCATGCTCCAGTAGGAAAAGGATCTTTTGATGCTAAACAACTTGAAGAAAATATAGCTTCATTTATCAAAGCAGTAGAAGAAAGTAAACCAACAGGAGTTAAAGGAAAATTGATCAAAAAGATCGTTATTTCTGCAAGTATGGGACCTGGAATCCAAATTGCGTGCTAATATAAAATCCCTCTCAAATAAGAAAAAATCCCCATTACGGGGATTTTTTTTAATAAATCTTTTTACTTACTGATACACTATAGAAATAAGAATATATGAATGAAAAGAGTGCAAATAAGATGATCTCAGCCGCAAAAGCAATCAATACTATTCGATTACTAGATTGAGAAACGATATCAATGAGTTGGATGCTAAATATTTGATTGATATATACTCCAAGAGAAGACCAAGTTACGAGCATCAATATCAATGCTAATCCAAATCCAAATGCTAAAGTAATAAAGTTAACAAGAGTAAATTCTTTAGTAATTTCATAAGAAGATCCTCCTAAAAGATTTTTGATTTCTACGTGTTTCTGGAAATAATGAAAGAAGAAACGAGTCAGAAATACAAGAAGTATAAAGATAGTAAGAACAATACATATAATAATAACTAACGATGTAGTAGTAATAAAATTAGTAAGGTTGATAATTCATAATGTTCTGTTTTCTTGTTCTTTTATACTAGAACCTTCAAAATCTTTATTGTTGAGAATAATATCTTTGTATTCAAGAACCACATCTTTGATGATATTATATTGAGATTGATTCTTAAACATTACATAGAGTGTAGAAGGAAGTGTATTATCTATACCAAACTTATCAAAATTGTCTGCTACTTCTGGAATCTTTTGTTCCAAAAACTTCATAGCATCATCCTTAGAAGAAAACATTACTTTGAGTCCTTGTTTCTGAAGATTGCTTTGAAGGTCTATAACTTTTTTATAGGTAAGACTTTCTTGTCCTGCAGTATCCTTGATATAGAAATAAATACCAAGTTTGTCTCTGAGGGTATCCGTAAACGAATGTGTGTAAGAAGAAACACCTACAAAAATATTCAATAAAAAGAGAAGAAGTCAAATCACTACACCAATACTCAAAAATTGTTTCCAATGGTGTTTGTATACATGGACAATATCTTTTTTGATAAGACCTGAAATTGAGGTAATCATAGTTTATTTAGTAATAGGGGTAAACATTTGCTGTGTATTGATAAACTTTTCAAAAAGAGATATCTTATTATCATAATATTCGATATCCTTATCTATAGTTTGGAGTTTATCACGGTTTTTGTAGAAGTAATTGATCATAGTTTTAGCTTTTTTATAGTTTTGTTCTAGAATATATATTTCTATCAAATTATAGACGATTTCAGCATCTTTATTGTTGAGAGAAAACGAATCTTTAAGAAGATTAATTCCTTTTTCTCTATTACCATACCAGTATTGGCATAATCCATAACATCTGATGATCTCATGGTTTTCAGCTTTAGTAAGTTCGATCGCTTTTTGAAGGTAGTGTTTAGCTTCTAATCGATTATTTTTTTCCATTTCCAAAACTCCTTTGATATAGAGTCCAAGTGGATCTTCATTTTTCTTCTTAGCATTAAGAAAATCGATAGCCTTAGAAGCTTTCCCTATTTCCCCTTGTCTATATTGGATGTCTGTCACTTGCAACAAAGCATCTTCATTTGTTGGATCTCTAAACAATATTGTATTTATTTTCTTCATAGCATCATCAAATCTTCCCAACTCTTTGAGTTGTTCTATTTCGTCGATGAGCTGATTGGGGATATAAGAACACATAGAGAGAATATATATATAAAAGTATCTACCCATTAAGAGTATCCAAAAAAAATAGATTTTCAAATATTCCCCCTGTTCACCCAAAAAAAGAAATTTACATTTTTAACAAAAGAGATGTAATATTATTTACTTTTCCCTCCTAAGATAATAGAAAATTGTTCTTTTTTTCCGTTTCTGATAATAGTAAAGATAGGTCTATTACCTGGTTTGTAGGTATAGAGCTGATATAATAAAGGTAAAGTATCCGAAACAGGGTGATCATTAATAGCTATGATAATATCTCAAGAAAGAAGTATTCAAGCAGCTGGAGTATCTGGATAGACGATATCTACTATACTTCATTTGTTTGTATCTTTATAAGAAACTCCAAGAAGAGGTCTTACTAATTTTTTGGATGAAATAATACCATCCAAGGTAGAATCAATAAATTCTTGAGAAAGCGGTAATGCAAAACCTATATTATTTCATCCAAGAGAGATAGCAGTAACGATACCTATTACTTCTCAGTTAAGAGATAGTAAAGGTCATCAGCTATTTCCAGGATTGATAGCAGCATCAGTTTGATAAAGCCCAACATATGTATTTTCATTATTTACTTTGAGTTGTCTGTTTTTACCACTGATGATACCTAGAGTAGTAGTATTAGTATACTGAGCAAGAGAGTTTCCTATAACTAGTCCAAATTGTCCTATAGATATTTCACGACTAAAAGGAGCAAAAGTAGCGCTTGGAAGATCTTGAGGATATTTACCTTGTTTGTCTACGAGACGTAAATATGCTAAATCCAATTGATCATCATACCAGATTTTATCTACATTCCATGTAGATCCATCATAAAGTACAACAGTATATCCTGCTGTAGTATCTTCTACGACATGTTTATTGGTAATTACATATCATCTTCTAGAGCAGAGGATTCCGCTTCATCCACCTACTTTGGCATCTTTTTGAGTAGTTCCTAGAGAATTACCTTGGTTATCTTCTAGATAATATTGTACAGAAGTATTAGCAAAAACACTTACTACATGTTTAGAAGATTCTTGTACAAGAGAAACAAGCCTCTTTTCAAAGGCTTGTCAGTCATCATTGTTTATAGTTTGAGGAACATAAGATCTAGAAAGAGTATCTAGACGTCCAAATACAATAAGGGAAATAAAAAGAACTACACAGAGATTTATTACAATAGATAAAACGAGTGTTTTCTTATGCATCCTACTAAAAAGAAATAAATATTATTCTTCTGATCCTGTATCTTCTGAAACTGATTCTTCAGTTGTTTCTTCATTAGTATCGTCTGAGAAATCATCTTCAAACATACCTTTTTCTAGTTTATTAGCTTCTCTTTCTGCTCTTTTTCTTTCTTCTTTGTACTTGAGATTTTCTTCTTTTTCTTCCCATGGTCTATAAATCACATCGATATGTTTATCTACCATTTTGTGAAGAGGAGTTTCTGGTTCATCTAAACGAATATTATTTGAGTGAAGAGTTTGTAATGATCCATCTTCAAATCTGATTCTAATTGCTCATTCTACGATACTAATACCTCCTTCAAGGATTTCATTACCTGTCATTACTACTTGTCCTTTTCTTGCTCTTTTCCAGATCTTGAGATCTTCGAGAGTAAGAAGTTTACCATTTTTGTCAGAGTGGATAAGAATAAACGGTTCATCTCTATGGATAAACATATTTGCTACATTATCTCCTTCTTGTAATTCTATAGATTTAACTCCACCAGCAGTCTTACCCATAGGTCTAATATCATCAGACTTAAAGAGAAGCATCCATCCTTGTTTAGTTAAGATACAGATGTGTTCTCCATTGTTTACTGCTTCTACACTAAGAATCTTTTCTCCTTCACCCAGTCCCATAATTGTTGTAGGGAATTTCTTGAATGAAAGTACAAGTTCTTTCTTAGTCTTCTTGATACTATTTTTGTTAGTTAAGAATACGAGATCTGTAAATTCAAAATGAAGTGTTTTAGCAAAGACAATCTTTCCTTTGAGGCCAAAGTGTTCTTTGAGATTAAGGGCATTTTGTTTCATTACAAAACTTCCTAGATCCTTAAGTCTTTGTACGACAAGTTCTCCGATATCTGTGATTACGATAAGCTTATCTTGATTGTGAGTATAAATAAGATCTAATGTTTCATCTGGTATAGTTTGGATTCTTGTTTGGTAAAGAATTCTAGCAGAGTAGTCATTACCAATCCATACGATCACATCTTCCTTGATTTTGTCTGCAGCTTCTTTGAATGCTTTCAAGCTTCCAGCAATATTGTATACACTGAGATCTTCTGAAAGCTTACTCTTTCTTTCATCTCCATATTTGTTTTTCATATATTCCATTTCTTCTCTAATCACTCCATCAAGCTTGAGAGGATCTCCAATAATACCTTCTAAGTATTCAATAAGCTTTTTCTTTTCATCTATTTCATCAGTAATCTTTTGAATTTCCAATCCAACCAATGATTGTAATCTCATCATCAAAATATATTCAGCTTGTTGTTCAGAAAATCAGAATTTTGTCATCAAATTTTCTCTAGCTTCAGCCTTTGTTTCAGATTTTTTAATAGTATCGATTACATCATCAATAATACTAATAGCTTTTTGCAATCCTTCCAAAATATGGAGTCTGTCTTTAGCTTTATTGAGTTGGAAAACTGATCTGCGGTATACTACACTTCTTCTAAATACCACATATTCCATCAAAAGATCTTTGATATTAAGTAGTCTTGGTTGCTTAGCATTATCTATAAGGGAAACATTGTTTACATTAAAATTGGTTTGAAGTTCTGTATATTTAAAGAGCTCTACTAATATTTTATCTGGATCCATTCAAGGTCTGATATAGATAGCAATTCTGATTATATTTTTGCTAGATTCATCTCTAATATCGCTTACTCCTTCTATTTTCTTATCGACTACTAATTCTCCGATTTTTGATACAAGGGTAGATTTGTTTACTGCATAAGGAATTTCATCAATAACCAAGATAGTACCATGTTTTCCATCTTCTACATGAGTTTTACCTCTAGTTACGATACCTCATTTACCTTTTCTATATACTTCTCTGATATTGTTGGAATCATAAATATATCCTCCTGTAGGGAAGTCTGGTCCTTTGATAATTTCCATAATATCATCTATAGTTACTTCGTATTTTGTAGTAATTACGCTACCATCTTCTTGTGTAATTTCAACTGGTTTACCTTCTTTTTCCAAAAGTAAAAGACATGCATCCAATACTTCAACAAGATTGTGAGGAGGCATATTTGTCGCCATACCTACTGCGATACCCATAGTACCATTACAGAGGTGATTTGGAAATTTAGTTGGTACCATTACAGGTTCTTGCAAAGATCCATCAAAATTTGGTCTTCGATCCACTGTATCTTGTTCTATATCTGCAAGCATTTCTTCTGCTATTTTTGTAAGTCTAGCTTCTGTATATCTCATCGCCGCTGCACTATCTCCATCGATAGATCCAAAGTTTCCTTGTCCATCTACCAAAGGATATCTAAGTGACCATGGTTGAGCAATACGAACCATTGCTTCGTAAATACTACTATCTCCATGAGGATGGTATTTTCACATTACATCTCCGACAATTCTCGCAGATTTTTTATGTTTTTGATTAGAAAAATTGTTCATTTGGTACATTCCAAACAAAATTCTTCTAAGTACTGGCTTAAATCCATCTCTAGTATCAGGAAGAGCACGAGATGCTATCACTGACATGGCATAATTGATATATGATTCACTAATTTCTTTTTCTATAGGATGTTGTACTACAGATCATAGAAGAGAAGGCGTTTCAGACATAAAACTCGTTTTAAAATAATAAAAAAAATTGCGAACGAGAAAAAATATAGTCAAATTAATGGATAATTCAAGCAAAGAATACGGTTTTTACTTGACAAATTAATCTAAAAAATACAAAAAAATCTACCAGAAAAACTAGTAGATTTTTTATTGTAAAATAAGAAGTATTACCTCATAATAATGTCCTTTCTATCCGGACCAGTAGAGATCATGTTTATAGGAATATTATCCAGATAATTCTCTATATAAGAAACATAATCCACAAACTCTTTTGATTGTATACAAGTCCATCCTTCTAGAGTTGTATAGATAGGGGTTTCATTATCATCGGCATAGCTGCTACAAACACAAATAGAATCCATCGTATTAAGTACATCTGCCTTAGACATTACCAATTTTGTGACACCATTGATCATGCAAGCATACTTGAGCATAACCAAATCCAACCAACCGCAACGACGAGGACGACCGGTAGTGGCACCAAATTCATTACCTTTTGCACGAAGTAATTCACCCATAGAATCATGAAGTTCTGTAGGAAACGGACCTTCTCCAACTCGGGTAGCATAGGCTTTAAATAAGCCATATACTTCATTAATACTTTGCGGAGGAATACCAAGACCAGTAATTACACCACCAATAGTAGTGTTAGAACTGGTAACATAAGGATATGAACCATGATCGATATCCAAGAATGTTCCTTGAGCACCTTCAACCAATATTTTAGCTCCTTGATTTATGTATGCATTCAAGAGAATGGAAGTATCGGTTATAGTAAATTGTTTCATGAATTCGATAGCATCGACAAATTCCTTATCGATATCTATATTTTCGGAAGAAGCAAATTCCGTATGACTCTTATTGAGATAAATATAGTCATCCAAAAAAGAATCTTTGAGAATGTGTTCAACACGTAAACCAGTTCGGGCTACTTTGTCGGTATAGGTAGGACCAATACCACGCCCGGTAGTACCGATCTTTTTATCTCCTTTTTGGACTTCATTATAACCATCCATAAACTTATGCACTGGGAAGATTATATGAGCTGCATCGGATATATATATCCGTTTTTTTAAGTCTTCTAAGGAAAGGTAATTACAAACCTCTTCTATTTCTTTTTTGAAAGCGATAGGATCGATTACCATACCATTACCCAAAACATTGATTGCTTCTTCACAAAAGATTCCTGAAGGAATAAGGTGTAATACAATCTTTTTTCCTTCAAATTCTAATGTATGACCAGCATTAGCTCCGCCTTGAAAACGGGCTATAACTTTATAATTTTTTGCGGTTACGTCAATAATTTTACCTTTTCCTTCATCTCCCCATTGGAGACCAAGAAGGACATCTACACACTTTTGTATCATAAAAAATAGTTTTAAATTTTGTTTTTAATTTTGAGAATAATTTGGCGCATCTTTTTCGATTTTTACATCATGAGGATGACTTTCTTTGAGACCAGCAGAGGTGATTTCGATAAAGGTAGCAGAGGAATGGAGAAGTGAAATAGTTTTTGTTCCACAATATCCCATACCTGCACGAAGACCTCCTATAAGCTGATAAATAACATCTTTTACACTACCTTTGAAAGAAACAATGCCTGAAATACCTTCAGGGACAAGTTTATTTACATCATACTCATCATCCTGAAAATAACGATCTTTGGATCCTTGTTGCATAGCTTCAACAGATCCCATACCACGGTATTTTTTCCATTTTCTACCTTCAAAAATAATTGTTTCACCAGGACTTTCTTCTGTACCTGCAAAGAGAGATCCAGCCATAATACTATCAGCACCAGCAGCTAAAGCTTTTACGATATCTCCAGAATATTTTATCCCGCCATCAGCGATGACAGGTATATCATATCCTTTTTCTTTCAAAGCATTAGCCACATCAATAATAGCTGTAAGTTGTGGTACACCCACACCGGCAACTACTCGAGTTGTACAGATTGAACCTGGACCAATACCAACTTTTATTGCATCAACACCAGCATCAGCTAAGGCTAAAGCAGCCTTGCCAGTTGCAATATTACCTGCTATGATATCTACATTCGGGAAAAGTGATTTACATTTTTTCACCATTTCTATCACTCCTTTGGAATGTCCATGAGCTGTATCTATAACAAGAGAATCAACACCAGCTTGTACCAAAGCGTTTGCTCGTTGTAAAGAATCTTCTCCAGTACCAATAGCAGCAGCCACCATAAGGCGACCCTTGGTATCTTTCAATGCTAAAGGAAGTGTTTGTAGATTTTTTACATCTTTTGATGTAATCATACCGAGAAGTTCGTTTTTTTCGTTTTTTATGAGAAGCTTTTTTGAACTATTTCGTCGGTTTTTTTTGAATACTTCTCGTGCTTTTTTTACATCAAATAAACCATCTTTGTCTGTAATATCCTCACGATAAACACATATCGGATCTTTTGTCATTACTTCAGAAACTAGGGTATTTGGCTCATCATCAAGAAAACGAACATCTCCCGTAGTTATAATACCACAGATGATTTTTTCTTTAGTCAAAACCGGTAATCCACTAATATTATGTTTAATCATCAAGTCTTCTACAGTCTTTACAGTATCTTCAGGAAGTACTGATATGGGATCTTCAATGATAGCGCTTTCAGCTCTCTTTACTATTCTTACCTCATTTGCTTGAGCTTCAATAGAAAGATTCTTATGAATTACACTAATACCTCCCAAACGAGCAAGAGTAATAGCCATTTGGGACTCACTAACAGTATCCATAGCAGCAGAAACAAAAGGAATATTCAATGAAATATTTCTACTAAATCGAGAAATAATCATCACATTTTTGGGTAGTACTTCAGAATATTGAGGCACTAGAAGTACATCATCAAAAGTAAATCCCTTACCTTTTATAAAAAGGTTTTTTCTTCTTTGTTTTACCATAATTTTGCGTTTTAGAAATTTGTTTTTATTTGGATTATTTTTTTATTTAAAAACTATCGGAGTAAATATCCGATTTACATATATATAATAATAAGAGAAATATAGTCAATACTTTTAAAGTATATTATTTGTTTTTAGCAAATATTGATAGAAAATGAAAAAAAACTCTTGAAAAATTTATAAAAAAGGAAATAGTAAAAATAGCTTTATATTCTAACCAATATGGCCATGATGACAAAAGCTATACCTCATACAAAGTTTGATATTGCGCAGTTGGAGAGAGAGTTGGTAGAAAACGGATATGATAGAGAAGAGATCGATGAAATTCTCCAAGAAGCAAGATCAATCAATAGTAGCAGTTTCTATCCTGTAGAAGATGTATATGAATTTCTCTACAAATTGAGAATGCAGGAAAGAGATTACTAAACGAAGTATATAAAGGACTATTTTTTCTCCAACATATTTTTCTTAAAAAAAACATTCCCCAAATAAAGGAATGTTTTTTTAATCAATTAATTATACCAAGATGGTTATAATTCTCTCAAGTTCTTCATGAGAATCAAATTTAATAACTCTTCGATCCTTATCAACATCATCAGCACTTAAATTAAAGAGCCGAGAAGTAAGATCAGATGTTTCTATATTTAAGGCACGTACATAAGAAAATGCGTGAATATCTTTTTGTTTTAAAACAGCTTCAACAGTAGATTCTAAGAACTTACTAGCATTCGCTGTAGAAACAAAAATATGATTACCTATTACTTTACCTTCTCCATACAAAATAGATAATCCAGTTGCTGTATGCGGGTCTACAGTTATGCCATACTCAGTAGCAATATTGTATTGAGTCATAGCTACTTTTTCCTGAGATGCAGACCAAACATGATCAGCAGGGATTTCACTATTTAAAAGCTGAAGTTCTTCTGTAGTCAGCTTCCAAGATTTGTTTTTGTACAAATTAGCTGTTTTTTCTACTCCTAAAATATGACATATAGGACGCTCAAAATTTGAACTGATATCTATATCCATACTAGGAGAAGTAGTTGAAGTACTACCATTTGGATAATGTTCTCCTGTCGTAAAGACTCTTTCCAGAATATTATTATCATTGGTAGCAATTTTGATTCCACCAATAAGCTCATTCCCAAACATTTTCTTTGCATACCAAGCCGCAAGCCAATGACCAGAATTTCCCGAAGGAATAACAACCGTTGGAGCATTTTTTGCAATATAAGTAATCCATGCCATGTAAGCTGTTTGGATACAAATACGGAGCCAGTTGATACTATTTGCCGAAAGGAGAAGATATCCTTTTTGTGACAAAAGAGTAGCAAAATCTAGATCATTGAAAACCTTTTTTACAGTAGTCTGACAATAATCAAAATCCGAATTTTTTACTGAAAATGCATGAGACTCTTTTTGTTTTGCAAAATAAGTCATTTGTCGTTCCTGTATATCACTCACCCTATTGTGAGGATACAGTACAATAACAGAAACGAGATCACTTCCTAATCCAGCTAATGCAGCACTACCAGTATCACCAGATGTAGCAGCCAATACGATAGCTTTTTGATCCATATCTTCCAGCAAAGCATTGATAATACCCCCCATTGGAGCTAATGCATAATCTTTAAAACTTTCTGTAGGACCATAATGCAGATTTAATAAATAATTTGGTCCGATCTCTTTAAGTGATAAAAATTGCTGTTTCCAAAATGGTTTATATGCTTCACGGATAACCTTTTCTAATCTAGAAGAGTGAAAATCCAATCCCATCTCCAAAAGAAAAGTAGTAAGAAAAGATTGATAATCTTTGTGATTAGCAGGATGACAACGACTTGCTCGAGAAAAACTAGGAATATATTCTGGGATAAATAAACCTCCAGCTTTTGAAGTACTTCTCAGTATTACTTCATTCATAGAAATTCCATATTCGGAACCTCGAGTATCCATATACGTTAATTTTTTCATAATGACCTCCTTGTTAGATATTTTGTTTATTATTTTTTGTTTATTATTTTACACGTATAATATAATGATATAAAAAGTCAACAAAAATTTGACAAATTTTAAATAAAGTGTTATAATATGGTTAAGTTTTATTTTCTTTTCTTATATCATGAAGGATATATTATTAGGGGTGTCCCAAAACCAAGAATGATCTCAAGGAGAAGGTAGAAAAAGTTGTATTGAGAGCTCAAAAGGTAGTTTACTTACTACTTTAGAAAAAAATTCTTCCACAGAATTAGACTTGATCTATAAAATTATCTCAGAAAGATTATTTCCTAGATCTGTTTCTCCAACAGATAATAGATATAATTCTATAAGTTTAGTAAAAGCTAGAACTTTTGTATTGTCACGTATAGATAGATATCTAGATATAAAAGAACCTTTCCATCATAAACAACCAAGATATTCATATATTTAATTTATAGTATATACCAAATTTATGTCTGAACAAATATTCTTAGCTTTATCCGTAGTAATAGGATCTGTTGTTATTACTTTATGAGTAATGAAAGTACTTAAACAACCTATGATCATATGATATATACTAGCAGGTACCTTGATTAGTATATTTTTGCCGAGCTTACTTCATGGAAATGGAAGCTTTGAATCATTTGGAAATCTTGGAATCAGTTTTCTTCTCTTTATGGTAGGAATGGAACTTAATCCAAGTATTATCAAAGATCTTTGAAAAACAGCAATNNCAGCAATTCTTGCAGGTACTTTACAAGTACTCATTACCTCTTTTGTAGGATGGGGAGTGTCTATGTTGCTAGGAATGGATATGATGACTTCAATATATATAGGTATATGATTTTCATTTAGTAGTACGATAGTAGTACTTAAATTATTGTGAGATAAAGAAGAAATGGAATCAACATATGGAAGATTAAGTATTGGAATACTTGTAGTACAAGATTTGATTGTAATGTTGCTTATGCTTGGATTAGCTACATTCAAAAATATATGAACAGCTAGCGGCGTTGTAGTAATCTGATGATTACTTCTTAAAATGATAGGACTAGGTGTAGGATTGTTTATAATAGGGAGATATATTATTCCCAAAATTACTCAAAAAATTGCAGAATCTCAAGAATACCTCTTTCTTTTTGCTATAGGTCGATGTTTTATTCTCTGAAGTGTATTTCATTTATTTTGATTTGGTATAGAAATATGAACATTGATAGCAGGTATAACATTAGCAAATTCTTCATATAGATTTGAAATAATAAGTAGAATAAAATCTTTGAGAGATTTCTTTATTGTAATTTTCTTTGTATTATTGTGATCTCATGTAGATTTTGGATCTATACTTAAATATTTACCTCAGTTACTAGGACTAATACTTTTTGTACTGATTATAAAACCGATAATAACAAGTGTTGTCTTGGGACGATTGGGACATACAAAAAAGAATAATTTCTTAACAGGTACTGCACTTTGACAGATTAGTGAATTCTCATTCTTGATTATTACTATGGGTATTGCATCAGGTGCAATCAAAGATCCAAATATTCTTGGAGTGGTAACATTAGTAGGTCTTATGAGTATTACAGGATCGAGTTATTTTGTAATTTATGGAGAAAAACTCTATACACTTCTCAAGCCTATTATAAAATATCTACCAGGATTATGGAAGAAAGAATATAAACAAATAAATAAAGCTTCTTATGATATTATGCTTTTTGGATATGGAAGATTTGGATGAACATTATATGAAGAATTAGCTCAAAAAAAAGAAACAATTCTTGTCGTAGATGAGCATCCATGAATTATAAAACATCTTCAACAGTTGGAATTACCATGTATTTATGGAGATGTTGGAGATATGGATTTCTTAGAAGAGCTAAATATAAAATCAACAAGAATGATTATTAGTTCTATAAAGAAATTTGATGAAAATATGATTCTTTTGAAAACAATGAAAGAAAAAAACAAAAACCTGATTATTATTCTTGTTTCCAATCATGTTCAAGAGGCTGTTAAATTGTATGAACAAGGTGCTGATTATGTCATATTGCCACATTATATAGGAGTAGATCATACATCACTTATGCTTGAAGAATATGGATTTGATATAAATAAATTTTTGGATAATAAAAAATACCATCTTCATGCATTAAAAAATAAGCAAGAAAATAGTATTTTAGATGCTCTTAGTAAATAATTTTTTATTGAGCCATATTTCCAGTTCCAGAAAGTAACCCTTTGAGATAATTTAACATTCCAGATTTGATATTTTCTGTGATCGTATTTTTTTGTTCTTCAATTTTATCAAAAATAACTTGATCAGCTTTTTTTTGTGCAGCACTTCCAGAGTATGATTGTTTAAATTGGTCATAAGAATTATCAAAAGCTTCGATTACGAGATCAGAAGATATACCTTCAAGTACTTTAAATCCAACTCCTGCTCAAATAACAAATCCAAAAACAAAAATAAATAACCAAGTAAGTAATGTTTTCATAAAGATTATATAGGGGATAAAAAATTATATATTTTTGATTTCCACCATTTTGTGTCTACCCGTCATTCATCTAATGATAGTTATATCACTCTTTGCCACATTGAAATATGTAGAGAGAAATGCTATTAAAGCTTTATTTGCTTCACCATCAATAGGTTTAGCATTAACCCAAACCTTGTAGATATCGTTTCAAGAAAGGTCTTTTTGAATATCGATTTTTTCTTGTTTAGCACCAGGCTGAATATACACAGGAATAATCATAATATACAAAAATATAATAAACAATATGTTATATCTATGATTTTGTATCCAAAATGCAAACAAAAACTGCCACTCCTAAATATAGGAGCAGCAGTAAACAATAAAATTTTTGAAGAAATAGATTAAACCAACAATATGATCAATAAGTATCATCACAAAACCAACTTCAAGTAGTAACATAAAAAGAAGTCCTATTTTTTCTAAAACTACTATCAGTAATTGATTTGTGATAAGGGAAAAACTTCCATGTCCGTTTTGCTTCCAATACTTTTTAGGTAAAAGATCTTCTCTAATACCAAATAGCAATAAACTAATAATAAAAAGGCTTAAAAAGCCTAATTCTAAGAATAAATAATGTGTGCTCATAATGGTAGATTTTATTTAGATTTGTATAAAGGATATATTGATTTTTCTGAGGTTTTCAATAACACGTAAAACGTGTTATACGACACAAACTATCTTAGATTATTAATCTATCCAAACATGACCTTATCTATAAAAGAATTATCAGTACAAGTACAAGATAAAACTATACTTCATAATGTATCTATGCAATTTGAAATAGGAAAAAATTATTGTATTTTGGGAAAAAATGGATCATGAAAATCATCTCTAGCTATGACAGTAATGGGACATCCAAAATATGAAATCAAACAATGAGATGTTATACTAGATTGAATATCTATCAAAGATATGGAACCAAATGAAAGATCAAAAGCCTGAATTTTTCTTGCTTTTCAGCATATTCCAGAGATTAAATGAGTAAAATTATTTGAATTTTTGAGATCGGTTTATGATGCAAAACATTGAACTACAACTTCTTTTTTGCAATTCAAGACAAAAATTCTTCCTTTAATGGAATCATTACAACTGGATAAGGAGTTTTTACGAAGAGATCTTAATGTAGGATTTAGCGGGGGAGAAAGAAGAAAATTAGAAATACTTCAGCTCAAATTACTTCAACCAAAATATATTTTCTTAGATGAAATAGATAGTGGATTAGATGTAGATGCTTTCAAAGCAGTAGCAAATCTTATAGCAGAAGCTAATACAGGAGAAAATACATTCATTATAATTACCCATATTTTTACGATATTAGAATATGTACCTATAAATACCGTATACGTAATGCAACAAGGAAATATTATAAAACAGGGAACAAAAGAAATTATAGAAACTATCAAAGAAAAGTGATTTGAAGAAAATTAATTTTTGATAATAATTTCAGGAGTATGGATATCTTTTACTTTAGATACAAATCAATCTTCTCGTTTTTTCTTGGGTATTATCTTGTTTTAGTTTTTCAGATAGATATTTTTCTGATCCAGGTATAAACATATGTAAGTTAATTATGTCTTTTTGAATAAGTGTTTCTAAATTATCATCTAGAGATATTTTTGAACTAGGTACTGCTTGGGTATATACTACCTGTTCTCTTTTATCTTGATAATCACTATTAAATTTTCACTTTCCTATAATTACTTCATTTTTTTGTTTATAATCTATATTATAGAGAGTACAATTTTCTCTTATTTCTAGTCAAAAATGAAGCTTAACAAATCATCCAGGAGTTCTTAATTCTTGAAGAACAAAATTAATATTCTTGAAACCAGCTCTACGTAAAAATTCTAAGGTAACTAAAGTATAATCAATACAACTATTCATATAAAAAGTATGACCAAGACTAAGGAGTTCTCTAATACTTAAACGTCAAAAATAATTATCCAAAAAATAATCAGCATCTTGTTTGTTAAAATTAGTTTTTTTGAGATAAGAAAAAGTTTGATGAATAATTTTTTCCAGAAAAGATTTTATATCTTCTTTATTTTCCTCATATTTAAGAGGTGTTTCTGATAATAATTGAGTAATTTCATCATCANNAAAAAATCAATTTTTGTTAAAAAAAACCAAGAATAATAACTCTCGGTTTTTTAGATTATTTCACAAGTTGTGGATACATTTTTGCATGAAGACTTGGATCCAAATGTTGTCTAAGAATAAAGTAAGGATCTCCTATTTTTTTTTCAGGGATCGGTACTTCAACTATACATCTAGGATCAAAATTAATACGAGATCTAAATAATGGATTTAGACCATTTGATAGACTAGCAAGAATATCTTGTTGGTCTAGTAAATACTTTTGCGAATACATTGGGTAAAGTGAGTTTTTCATATAA
>DHYS01000014.1 GCA_002414185.1 Patescibacteria group bacterium UBA5124
TAGTACAATAAACTTGACATTAGTTAGTAAATAACTATAAGTTATAATAAATAAAAATCATAATAAAAAATTAAGAAAATGAAATCGCTATTGAATTCATTACAATTGCTTCACTACATTAAAGCAATTCAGGAAATTCAATACACCTGGTTTTTCGAACCATTAAAGAGAATTAGTGATATGCCATATAAAATTCCAATAAAATATAGCAAAAACATTATTTCTCAACCGGACAGTATCAATTTACCGGAATCGGATAAACAAAAAAATTTAGTACATCAAGTTATCAAATTTCATAATCATGAGAAACTATTAAAAGAGATTCTCAATAACTTAGGTGCTACTTATAAAATGGTTGTATTGAATTTCAAGCTTGTGGAATATATCGCTAAGAAACTAAATTTGCGAGGCTATTCCATTACTATCAATAGATATAGGATGACCGATCTTAGGGAACAAATCATTGATGGTAAAGAAAAACAAGAAGAAGAAAGGAAAAAAAAGATTAAAGAGAGAAAAGAAAAAATTGAAGAGGGAAAAGAAAAGATAGAAAAAATTAAAGAAAAAATGGAAAAGAATAAAAAAGAAAGAAGGAAAACAATATATTACCTTCGAGTATTTGTCTTCTCTATTATTCTACTCTCATTGATATTAATTTTCTTCTTTAGCAGTAAGATGTTTACTGTTTGCACATTTCTTTGTGTCGGAAGTATATATTTGTACATTACTAATAAAATCAAAAAATTATCTGAAAAAAGCCTTGAAGAAAACTTTGATTATGAAAAAACTCTTGAGGAAATCATTAAAGAAAGTCTTGAATATAAAGAGACTCTTGAAAATGAAAAAACTCTTGAATATAACGAAAGTAGCGAGGAAAAATTTAGGGTTCTTTTTTATCAAGAAGCCCCTGAAATTAGTCAATACGTCGAATTCATTATCAAAGATCCAGCTTCCTTGGATGAAAAGAAAATTATTGGTATTAAGTACAAGACCTCATTTGCCTTTATACATGGTCATTATGGCAGAATGGTTGGATATACTAAAAAAGAATATATGAGTGACCAGCTCATACAAGACATAGAAGAAATCCTTAATAACATCGATATTCCTGAAATTACTTATTATGAGGAATTTCATGAAGCAAAGTCGGTAGAAAATAAGGAGAAACCTAACGATGATAATTCCATTATCATTAATAACGATAATTAGAACCATTAGTATATATTACTAATGGTTTTTTTTAATCTTGAAAACTTATAGCTATCAAGAAATCATCAATTATTATATCTATATAATCTATTATAATTATGTCAATTCTTTTTAGTCTATTTTCCCAATATATACCTTTGAGAATTTGCATATTTTTTTTTCTCGAGTATACTTATATCAACATACTGACTTACAGTAAGGCTTCACCACACACTCCGTTTTACGGAATCGAATCCCTTGCACATTAGGTTGGCTATGTTGGAGGTATTCCTCCTAAAGCCCTATCTAGATTGTGTACCCAACACCATCGGATAGAACTATAGAGAGTATAAGGCATCTGTATTCAGATCGACTCGATAAGGTCGTCACCTGGTGCTCTCAGAGTCGCTAGGCGTATATCGCTCTAGCGATTTTTTTATTATAAAAAAATCCAGAAAAAATATTTTTATTAGATTCTATTTAATTTTTTATCTCGTTGTCATTCCGGCCTAAAGGATTTGGAGCCGGAATCTAGTTATTTTCTTAAATTCAATTTAATACTTTTATTTGTTCCTTTTTTTTCATTGCTTTTCTTAAATTCTATTTAATACTTTTTGGCATTGCCCCAAAAAGTATTCAAAAAACTCTAGTCACCAGCAAATCTCGCTCTTCGCTCGGTCATGGTGCTGGTGACGATAGCTGTTACAGTAATCTGAAGTGACCCATTTTACTCGGTCAAGGTGCTGGTGACAGTAGCTGTTACAGTAATCTGAAGTGACCCATTTTTTAGTTTAAATATAAAAATCCCCAATTACGGGGATTTTTGCTTATTTATTTAATCTAGTAATAACTCTTTCTTTCCCGAGGATCTTCATTACTGAGTAGAGATCTGGGGTTCTGGAAGCGCAGCAGAGTTGAATACGGAGAAACATTGCCAGATCTCCGGTTTTACCTATATATCCTCCTTCTTTGAATTCGGCGTTATTGGTAGCAAAACCATGCTTTTTACCAATCTCCTTGAGTTGAGCAAACCAATCCTCTGGTGTCATAGTCAGATTTATATTTTGTGTATATTCAGCTACAAATTTTGAAACAATTTCTGAAGTGAGATTTTCTGGAAGCGCAGGTTTAGTTGCTTGAAGATTTTCTCGTTGATCATCAAAGAAAAACATAAGCTGAGTTTCTATATCTTGATACGTAGTAAATCTTTTAGGATCTTTTTCTGTATGTCTTTCGATACCAAGAGCAGCCTTTGTATATTCAGGATCTCTCAACATAATTTCAGCAAGAGATGGTCTATATTCTTGAGCCCATTCAAGAGACTGATTGTAGAGGTCTTCGGTAGAGATTCTTGAAAGGTAGTTATTGTTTACACTTTGAAGTTTGATAGGATCTACTAATGCTCATGAAGTATTAAGCTTTTCTAAATTGATCTTATAATCATGATAATTTTTGTCTGGATTAGATTTTTGTCGATCTTCAAAAGAAGAATCTATAATTGTCAAAAGATATTCTATTACCCCTTGTCTTGCAAATCCACTTTGAGCAAAATATTCCATATTTGCTTCAGGATCCTTTCTCTTAGAAAGTTTTCTCTTATTACCATCTTCCGTCTTAAGCAATGGAGCTATATGACAGTATTTTGGTGCAGGTAAATCGAATGCTCCAAAAAGTTGGAGATGAAGAGGTACAGAAGTTAACCACTCCTCTCCTCTAATCACATGAGTAGTTCTCATCAAAGTATCATCTGCAATATGCGCCAAGTGATATGTTGGTAATCCATCAGATTTAATCACAACAATATCATTATAATTATCTATCATAGATACTTTTCCTCTACTCATATCTTCAAATACTACTCTCTTAGTAATATCTCAATGAGAACGAAATCTGATTACAAAATTTGGATTTTCTTGTATTTTACTAGCGATTTCTTCTGGAGTTTTATTTCTCCATAATGAATAATTTCCATATATTCCTGGTGTAATTTTGAGTTTCATTTGTTGTTCTCTTGTAGATTCTATTTCTGATTCACTCATCCAACATGGATAAGCAAGACCTTGCTGAATAAGGTGTTTTACAAATACCTCATAAAGATCTTTTCTTTGTGATTGTGTATATGGTCCATAATTACCTATATCAGAACCATTTTGACCTATTGGTCCTTCGCTGATCTTGAGATCATATTGTCCAAATATTTTGAGAATAAGATCTACAGCTCATTCAGTAAGTCTCTTTTGATCTGTATCTTCTATTCTAATAAAAAATATTCCATTATCTTGGGTAGCAAATTTGTTTGCAATGAGTCCAGAATAAAAATTTCCTAAATGCATAAATCCTGTAGGACTAGGTGCTACACGAGTTACTACAGATTCTGATCTAGCAGGATATTTAGATTGAAGATCTGCTATAGTTTCTGTTACATTTGGGAAAATCATATTTGCAATATCTGTTCGAGTGGTCATATTGGAGAGATGAGAGTAAAAAAAGTCATTGCGAGGAACGAAGCAATCCATGTGAATCCACTAATATTAGATGGATTGCTTCACTGCCGTTCGCAATGACACAGGATTATTACATTGAATCTTTACCATAGATATTCTCCTCCAAAATTCAACCCATTCCCCTTGAAAACGTAGTGAAAATATCTATCCTCCTGATATAAGGATAAGCTTATCCTTATTTTTTTATACATAAAAAAAACACTATGAGATTAGATGGTAAAAGTATCCAAGCTGCTATTATGCAATTGGTTGATGATTACAAATTTGATCCTTTCCAAGTATTAGAAATAGTTAAACTAGGAATCAAATCAGGATTTAAGAAAGATTTTCCAGAACACAAAAAGTCTCAAATTATCGTAAATATCGAAAATGATGGTACAGTTACTATCTATAAAGAATTGGTAGTAGTAAGTAAAATTGATGAAAATGAAGATGAAGAAACTCAGATTCTTCTCAAGGATGCTACAAAGATTAGAAAAGACGTAGAAATCGGAGAACAACTTTTGATTAATGTAACTCCAGAAAAACTAGAACTTTCTAGAATTGCATCTCAAGCAGCTGCACAAACTATCAAGCAGAATCTCAAAAATATCGAAAGAGAAAGATTCTACGAGAAATTTCAAAACAAACAAGGAGAACTTCTCAAAGCAAGAGTTATCAGAGTACATGCTGATAGTGTAATCTTGGATATTGAAGGTACTGCTGTGGTTCTTGGACCTGAAGGACAAGTACCAAATAGATCATACGAACCAGGAGAAGAAGTATTTGTATTACTTAAGCAAATCTCAAAAGGACAAGGAGGTATTATATTGGAAATCACTCAAGCTACTCCTGAATATATCGAAGCTATCTTGAGAAAAATTGTTCCAGAATTGGAAGAAGGAACAGTAATTATCGAAAATATTGCTAGAATACCTGGACTCAAGACAAAGATCGTAGTAAGTTCAAACAACGAACAAATCGATCCTGTAGGAGTAATGGTAGGTAGTAAAGGAGATAGAATCAATACGGTGTTATCACTTCTTGATGGAGAAAAGATCGACTTTGTTGAATCTATAGGAGACTCTATCCAACTTATCAAAAACTGTTTGAAACCAGCTCATGTAGAAAAAGTAGAAATCAAAGATAAGAAAGCAATCGTTCATATGGATGAATCACAAAAACCACTTGCTATCGGTAAGGGTGCATCAAATGTGAAACTAGCAAGTCAAATCACAGGATACCAAATTGAAATCAAATAATCAAAAAAAATCCCGCAATTGCGGGATTTTTCTTATATCTGATCTTGGATAAACAATCTAAATAAGAGATCTTTGATGATAGCAAGTTTCTGTGGATCCGCGGTAATTACGGGAGCAGTAACAGCAGAACGAAGCAGAGAAATAAAACTTCGTTTTTGTTTAGATCAATTCTTAACAATAAATGGTTGTAATGCATTGTAGATAGCTTTGACTTTGTTTGTATCAGCTTCTGTAAGTGTATAACTATTTGATACTGTAGGAGTCTTATCTGCTGGAGTAACACCAGTAAGTTTGATATATTGCGCTCTATCCAACACAACAAATGCATCCATTATTCTTGTTCTCAATCACTGATCAAGTACAAATCATGAATAAATCATTCCTATACTCAATCCAGCATCGAGATTGATAGCATTTCGGCAATCAAAAGATTCTTTGAGATAGTCTGGCATTTTGACAAGATTGATTCCTCAGACTACTCAGAGATAGATAGTCTTACCATCCTTAGTAGAACAGATAAAAGTCTTGTTTCCTGCTGTTTTCATCTTCGCATCAAGATAGTTTTCGTATCCGTAAATCACATTTTCTCCACTATACAAGAATACGGGGAAATTTCCTAATCCAAAGTAGAGTGAACTAAACTTTTCTTTATCAGATTTGATTCGTAATCAGGCATCCTGAAGGGATCAGAGATTATTTTGGACAAGGAGTGGATTCCCTTGTTTGGTAAATCAGAAAACCATTCTGATACTGGTATCAGGCCAAAATTTACTTCGGTTTTGACCATCTCAGAGGTAGACTCTCTCGGATATGGTATGTGTCACGCCTCCGCAGTATCCATAATCATCAGGACAAAAATACGTCCCATTGACGGCGGTATCCCCTCCTACTTTCTTAGTAAGATTCGCTAAAGTATCTCCTCACTCCTCTGCTGGTGATGTCACAATATAATGCTGACCATCTAAGATTACTTTGATTACTCTGATAGGATGTTTGTCACGATTTTCAATAAGCAGCTCTTTGTAAGCAAAGGTAGATGATGCTATGGTAAAGCCTATCAAAGAAAAAAATCAGAATATATATTTAGTTGATTTGTGCATATCTTGTATAAAAAACAGATAATAAAGATTTGGTTTGTATTTTAGTATTTTGAAAAATAAATGCAAACAAAAAAAACTCCCCACAAATTAATGTGAGGAGAAATGTTTTAGTTTAATAATCATATATTCATTTTTCATCTTCCCATATACCCTCTAGAGTATAATCATTTTCACTCCAATAAACTTTTCCATCATAGTCTGTATTATAAAACCATCATGTTAGTTTAAAAGGATCTGTTAAGGTATAGAAATTANNACATCTTATTATAGGTCCATTCATACCAATATCAATCCCTTCGAAGGAGATATATAGATTTATTATCTAAATCACAACTGGAAGAACCATAGTTAATAAGAGGATAATACGAAGAAAATCATGTATTGATAGCATTTTTAATTCATTTAAATGTAGCTTTCCATTCTCCTTTTGTAAAATCAAATCCATAGTAGAGTTCTTCATCACCACCTTCAAAACCTGAAAAAGTATATTTACAACGAGACAATACCGTAGGGTTATATCAATATTCATTTACATGACCAGTATCTTTATAACTACTTAATGTAAAATAAGCTCGCGCAGGTATCATACGATGACCACTTAGAGGCCTATAAAGATTGTTAATATATTCAGCTACTGGGATTCCAAACATATCTTGAAGTTTATACGTACAATATCAGAGATATCTAATAGTATAAGATCCATTTGTACAAGTTACTGTTCAAACCTTACATGCCTCATAACCACCTGTCATAGAATAAGGATTTTTGAAAAAAGTTGTTGTTGCATCAGTTACAGATTCACCCTCTCGGTAAACAGTTCTTGGATCAGAAAATAATCCAATTCCTTTTAAATTACATGATGATGGAACATATACATATCCAGACATAGTTATATTTCCAGAATAATTCCAATTGCTAGACATATTACTATAAGGATCCAATCACCATGTAGTCGTAGTATTATACATCTGATCAGGATCATGCGGTCCCCATCGATAGAATCTAGGTTCAGCTGTTTCCTGAGACCAATATTCCGGCATCGCTGTGGATGAATTACCATAATAATAATAATATCTTCCTGGTATAACTCCTGTATCTATAAGGGGAACACATTTTTTAAGTACTGCGTCGAAATATCCCTGTTTAGTATGAGGGATATAATCCATAGCTACAGATGAAGCATAGGTAAAAATATCAAAATAACAAATATCTTTATCTTCTATATATCCATTTTTCCAATCAGTATTTTGTATTAAAGTACCACAAATTACTCCACTACTATATTGCCAGTTGTTAGTAGCTGAAAAATCAAAATATTCTCCTTTCCATCCTGCATTTGGAGTACCTGTATAACGACGAGCATCACAAACAGTTTGTGCTGGATTACTTGTTGATCTTGTATCCAATGCTGTATATGTTACTCCGTTATAGGTATATGTTCCATCATTGTTTCTTTTTGTTCAAATATAATAATCTACAGCCGCTGAATTGTAAATATAGATACTTTGATTATTTAATTCTGAAAATAAGTATCTACTAGGTTTAGATGTACAAGATTGAGATGTTCATCCGTTTATTCCTTTACAGGTCCACGTTGTTGTTCAACTACCATAATTTTCTGTATATCCTATATTATAACCACCAGTACTCACTGTACCTGCACTACAAAGATCTGTATTAGTAAAATATGTAAAATATGACCAATAATCTTTTTCATATCCATAATAATCATAATCATCTGATGTAGTTCAATTAGTATAATTTCCATCCCATGTAGTTACAACAAATCATGTTGCAATTCCACATTTACCATTGACCGCTGGAGCACAAGAAGTATTTGTATATGTACCTCCTAATATTCCGTTAGTACAAGTTCTTGTTTGTGATGTACACGTTCCTGTCGGAGTAGCATACGCTGTTACACTTTGTCCATTGGTTAATATTCATCGTGGTGTACCTGCACATGATGTAGGCGTACATGTTTGTGAAGAATATGATCCTCACAATGTACCATTATTACAAGTTCTTGTTTCACCGAGACATAATGCGTCTGATGAAGATACATAAGCTACCACATCTGATCCATGGTTAACTATAGATCCCCATGGAGTTGTACATGAACTAGGCGTACATTCACTTATGGCAACATTAGTAGGTTTTTTATCTATAAAGGTAAGCCATTCATCCGAACTCTTTGTTGGGATAAATATTTGTGAATCGCTTCCCGCTAAGGTTACTTTTTTACATACATTAAATTCAGTAATCATATTTTGACTAATTTGTTCTGCAGAAAAATATTTAGCTCATGCTGTAGGTATGGCAAAACTTTGTTTCAACGAAGGAAAAATTGATATACCTACATAATATCATCGATTATTCATATTAATAGAAGTCACTGCGAATGTAGATGAAAATCCCAACGCTATGAAGCATCCAAATGATGATAGGATTCAGAATTTATATATTTGTTTTATTGTATTTTTTTTCATTTTTGTAGAGTAATTAGAAGCTAAAGAAATTATTTAATTCTGGCTTCCAATTGTGTTATTCTAGATTCTAATTGTTTGTTTTGTAGGGTCAACGTCTTGACTGCTTCGATAAGCGGAGCAACAAGGTTTGCATATTCTACAGACTTCAATCCTGATATATCAGTATGTACAAGTTCTGGAAATACGTTTTCTACTTCCTGAGCTACTACTCCAAGATCTTTTCTGTCATCAGATTTCCATGTAAATGCGTATCCATTGAGAAGATTGATCTTAGTAAGAGCATCTTGTATAGTAGTAATATCTTTTTTGAGTGAACGATCTGATCTATAGTAGAATGCATTAGCTCCTACGTTACCGGCTACTTCAAGCTTGTATGTTGGTGTAGAGGTTCCGATTCCTACGTTTCCCGCTGCATTGATAGCTATACCATTTTCTGCGGTATTCGTTCCATAATACGCATTCCCATCATGCGCATCGATCACTGCTGTCCCATTAATGAACTGCCCTATCGCAGCTTTTCCTACAACCGTTAACTTTTGACCTGGAGTTGGCGTTCCGATTCCTACGTTTCCATTATCAAAAATCGTACTATTGGCTAGCGTTGTTCCATTCCATTTTGCTACATAGTTTGTCCCCAATGTCCCTACTTTGGGATCTATTTCTGTTATTGCATCTCCTTGGAACATTACTTTCTTCCATGCTTGTGATCCATTATTATTCGTTTGTCTAAAGTACAAGTCTTGATCATAAAAACCACCAGCAAATTGTATTGAAAAATAATTAGCTGTATTGCTGTGTGTTGATGTTATTAAATTATACCAGTTGTTCGTGCTTACTGGCCATCCTTCTGCCGTTGTTGCACTTGATGTCTGATAAAACCCTGATGGTGTTCTGCTTGTAATATCATCTTTTGTGACTACATTCTCTACTAAATTTGCTACATCTTTACAGTTTGCATTGTTTTCATCACAATACATCGGCGATCTTACCCCTGTTCCAAATTTTCCTACTCCTGCTACATCTAAGGTTGAATTCGCTTGGATATCTCCCGTTATATACAGCCCTCCATTTACCGATAAACTATATCCAACTACCGGAATATTCGTATTTATCCCTACTCAGTTCTTTGATCTGATTAAAAATGTATAATCTTTGGTTGATGTGAAAATTGTTGTTGGTAAATAGCTATAATTATCACTCCATACAAAAGTACCTTGATGATTAGCCTGTGTATTTTTACCAGCAGCAAAGCTGTAAGCTGCATTGATAGCATTAGCTTGTCCACCAGCGATTATTGAATTATCTCAAGTAACTATATTATTCTGACCACCAGCAATTGTTGATCTGGCTCAATTTATTCTATTAGAATATCATCATCCTATAGTATTACCATCAGATGTTACTACATTATTGCTTCATCAAACAATTACAGAATTATTTCCATTGATAGTATTTGATCTACCTCCAAGGACACTTGATCTATCTCCTATGACGGTATTGACCTCTGTACCATTGATCGTACCCATAGAGATACTTCCACTCACTTGGAGGGTTGTAGACCCACTATTGAGCATCATAACTGGCGTCCCTGATTGGTTACCATTGGACGTGATGACGATAGTTTTGATTGTTTGTACCGCATTATTGATATTGGTTGGGATATCCAACTGTGCATACATGACGCTGCTGGCTACTGTTCCGAGAGCAAGTGCAATCATTACTTTAGTAAATTGTGTTTTTGTTTTCATGGGATATGGGGAATAAAGATAAATATCATAAAATTTACATTATTCTGATTATAAGCCGTTTTGGGGAGTATACAAATTTGCTTGTATTTTTCATCTCTTTTCGGTTGACATTTTATATTTTACATTTAAAAAATATTTTATCCTATGTCATTTCCGCCCTGTCTACCGGCAGGCAGGTTTGCCAGCTGGGGCGGAAATCTAATTTCAGACGTTGGCACGTCTGGGCTTTTTCTTAAAGTTCATTTTAACCTTTTTTGCTTGATCAAAAAAGGTCGGAAAAAAATCAAGTCGCCATCAAATCTCGCCATTCTTATTTTACAGACTAGCTATTTTTTAAAATTATTTTCATATTTTGGTGGTCCATAGCTCGCTCAAGGATCAAACCTTCCGCTCTGTTCTTATTTTTATTCATGATCCTGGTGGCTCGGGCAAGGTGATGGCGACGGTTGATAACTACGTTATTTGTTTTCAAGCGATATTTGTTCTTGGACTAAACGATCAAAATCTGACTCAATATTTTGTGTTTTATTAAAGATCTCATATTCTTTCAATGCTTTTTCTTCTGCTTTTTGTCTTGATATTCATCATTTTCCATCGAGAACTTTATATTTGTTGAAATGTAAAAAATTATCTACAGCTTCTGCTAGATCAGACATCTTCATAATTACTTGGTTTGCGATTAAGTTTTCTAGATAATCAAAAAATCATGAAACTGATCTCTCGAGTTTTTTGATATCTTTTTCTTGTAAGTAATTTTTTGCGATGATGGTGTCAGATTTTAGTATTCTTCCTTTGGGTGAATTTTTCCAGTTTTTGAGTCCCATAAAGACTTCTTTTGCATCGGCATGTTCATAGATTATTTCTGGAGCTGTTTTCCCTGTGATAGCAAAATGAAATTTATTTTGGATCATAGCATAGAAATTTTTAGTAATCTCTGCATTGGGGTCGTAATCCATACTACATTCTGCAAAAATATCTGTTATTTTCTGATATAATCTTCTTTCACTGGTTCTGATTGAGCGAATTCTTTCAAGTAATTCCTGGAAATAATCTTTTCAGAAATATTTTCCATTTTTCATCCTCTCATCATCCATCGTAAATCCTTTGATGATATATTCTTTGAGCCTTTCTGTTGCCCAGATTCTGAATTGTGTGGCTTGTGATGAATTGACACGATACCCTATAGAAATAATCATGTCAAGGTTATAAAATTCAATATCTCTAGAAATATCTCTATTACCCTCTTTTTGAACTGTTAGAAAATTTCTAATAGTTGAATTTTGACTTAATTCTCAGCTTTCATAGATTTGTTTGATATGATAACTAATTGTTGGTACTTCAACACCAAAAAGTTCTGCAATTTTTTTTTGATTCAGCCAAAGATTTTCATCATAAAGAAAAACTTCTACTTTGATGTTCCCATTTGGAGTGGTGTAGAAGAGAAATTCTGTGAGTTCGTCTTTGATTGAAAGTTCTTTGGTCATAATTGCTTGTGGTCTGAAGTAAATTTTCTAGAGAATTATAGCAGAAATCTGACTCAAAATCAAGGTAAAATAGATTTTCAGAAAAAAGTATTATCTAAGTCTCAAAAATTAAAAAATAAAATCAGATTGACATTCTCTTGAAATAATATAGAAAATATGTATAAGGATATATAGGAAGTTCGTGGTCTTTAAAAACAAGTAAAAAACAAAAACATTATAATATTATGAAAACAATTATACAATTATTTCTGATTCTTGTAATCAGCATAGCGAGTACGAAGTACAGTAGTGCTCAATATGATGTCAAAATCGATGGTGATAATGGCGGTAAAACCTTTGTCTTACCCCTTACCCATACAGATAATCAGGTCTATACGATCGGTGTACGCAATGGTGGCATCTTTACGATGAAACCAGCAAATTATATCCCTGGTATACCTTGGTGGAACACACCTAATGGAGATCCAACAAAGGATTCTATTGTACATGTTGGTCCTGGTCATTATGGAGCTCACTATCAAAAAAAAACTGACAACGTATGGACGTATCTAGATATCTATATCCGTTACTACGTGGATATCATCAATACAACAGCGGGTTCTGCTAGTATCAATCAGATGGTCGATACCGTATGGTTGGTGCCTGGTCAGACAACCGCTACTTTGAGTGCTGGTGATAAGTTTGGTAATTGTTTGTGGGAGAAAAAAGGTGAAACTGGTTATCTTTGGGAAGGTCAATTTACAGTTAATGTTCCACGTGGAACATATTATTTGATGGCTGTAGATAATGGATCATATATTTCCAAAGATACCGTCACCGTGGAATATGCTATTGCTAGTCCTGCTACTGCACCTGCTGGCGGAGAGCAAAAGGTTACCTTTACAGCTTCTCAGCTGGGAGTAACTTATACACTCTTCAAAAACAGTGCAAAGGTAGATGCTACAGAAAAAACTGGTACAGGAAACAATCTGATATGGACTAGCTTATCTGCTGGTACGTATCAAGTCAAAGCTACTACCACCAAAAGTGGTCTGGCGTATGAATATATGTTTCCTCAAGTATTGACGGTGACGGACATTGCCAATGGTATCGGCGATATCTCCTCGGATAA
The DNA here is from genome assembly GCA_002414185.1 of Patescibacteria group bacterium UBA5124. Classification (GTDB taxonomy): domain Bacteria; phylum Patescibacteriota; class Gracilibacteria; order Absconditabacterales; family Absconditicoccaceae; genus UBA5124. The sequence continues at coordinate 12,866 of DHYS01000014.1, forward strand.
GATGAAAATCCTGTACAAGGATAATCAGCTTTTCTTACCTGATGGTAAGAAATCACTGCAAATCTATGACCTAAGTGGCAGGATACTCTCCAGCTATATAGGAAATAATTCAGTGATACCTATGGATTTGAAGCCTGGTATTTATGTGATTTCATTGCAGACAGACAATGTAAAAAGCTGTCAAAAAATATTTATTAAATAAGGCCGAACTTCCTAAATTTTGCCTTATATGTCCCTCGAGTTTTTTACTCGGGGGATTTTTTTTGTTGGGGGAAAATTCCTCCCTTGCCTATTGATTACGTACTACAAATCCCTCCCTTGCCTATTGGTCGCGTACTACAAATCCCTCCCTTGCCCTCCCTTTGTCAAGGGAGGGTATTTCTTTTCTGTTATTTATGATTTCTTTTATTTCTTTTTTTATTTTTTCTAAATCATTTATTACTTCTTCATTTGTAAATCTTACGGTAGTGATTCCCTGATGTCTCATTCGTTCATCTCTTTCTCTATCATATGCTTCTTTTCCTATATGACTATTCCCATCAATCTCTATAGCCAACAATAATTTTGAACAATAAAAATCTAATATAAATGATCCTATCATTTTCTGACGAAGAAAAATATATCATGTTTGTTGTTTTCTTAAAACTTTCTCCCAAATTATTATTTCAGAATATGTCATATTTTTTCTCAGTTTTCTAGATCTTTCTTTGTTTGATCTGTTGTAAGGTTTGAAAGTTAATTCATATTCTTTCATCTTATCCGTCGCATTCATCTAAAATATCTACTCCCCTCCTTGACAAAGGAGGGGGTGGGGGTGGATTTGGCCCGCGTTTCAAGAAATTAGGGGAATTCTATAATTTTCTTGATTTTTTTAAATTAATTATTATAATTGTTTTCAGTTAGCTGAGAGATAGATACTGTCAGTCTTTGTATTGCCACTGTCTATCTCAGAAAAATTCTGGGCATCGATATAAACTATTTTCATAGTATTATTTAAATAATAAAATTATTTTTTATTCATACCATCATCTCAATAATGACTTGATTTGATCAAATTCAAAAGAAGATAGGGTTCTGATTTTTTTAGTAAAATCTTTTGTATCACAGTAGATATGATTTTGTTTAATTTCCAAGCTATCATCTATAAATATACAAAGATAGGTATGATCAATTTTGGCTATAATAAGCACGGGAGAAGAAATTTCTTTAATATACCAAATTTCCTGGACCTGAGGAGTCAGTTTTTGGTATCTCTTTGTAAGGATGTGATAGATTTCCTGATGAAGAAGATGCATAGCATATCTTACAAAAAATAAATCTTATCTTTTTGTACTATTCCAAAAAAAGAAAAAAACTGACAAAGTTAGGACAAATTTTTATCCCTATGCTTAAGCTTTTTTTGAGAGATATTTTTTTAGAAAATTTTGAAGCCAGATTTTTTTGTCTTTTTTGTTCTCTAAATGAAAAAGAGCTTGAAATATCACGTAATATTGATAGTATCACCTAATGTCGCCTTTTTTATATTTATTTTTTCTTGTATGCCAAAAAAAATTACCCCAGTTTCTGATGAAAAGAAGAAGACAAAACCTGTTGTTTCTCCTAGCAAATCTAAACCATCTTCTAAAAAAGAAGATTCAGATAATTCAAAAGTACTCAAAGCAACAGAACTCTGATGAGGAGGATTTTTGTCGTGATTATGATTTACTCAGAAGAAAGTTGAAAGAGTAGAAATAGAAGAAGAATATGAAGAAGTCATTATTCCCAAAAAAGTTCAAAAAGAAGAAAAAATAGAGGAAAAGAAACCTGTGGTTGCTAGTAAACCAAGATCAGATTTTCTTTCTAATGTTATGTCTGGTACAGAAACATACGGTCCTGCAAAGAAAAAAGAAGCTCCTGCTGCAGCTCCTGTAGTAGAACATAAACCAGCTCCTACTCAAGCTCCTGCTCCAAAAAAAGGACCAGATCTTGCATTTTTTGATGGAGTCAAAAGATATGAACAACCTAAAAAACCAGGACAAACTCAATGACAAGCTCATCATCCACAACATGGATGACATCCACAACACGGGCAAGCTCGTCATGGGCAACATTCTCATCATAAACCAGCTCAAGCACCAGCTGCTCCAGCTCCAAAAAAAGTAGAAAAAATAGCTACTACTTCTGCAAATCTTGTAAAAAAACAAGAAATCATCATGGATGAAAAGATTACCGTAAAAGAATTTTCTGAAAAAATGGGTATTGCTCTTCCTCTTGTAATGAAGAAGCTTATGGAAAATAAGATTATGACTTCTATCACGGCTTCATTGGATTTTGATACAGCTGCTTTGATTGCTGAAGATCTTGGAGTAAGTGTAAAGAGAAAAGAAAACAAACTAGATATGGAATCATTTATGGGTGGAGATATCCAATCAATCCTTGCTTTGGATAAAGATGCGCCATATAAAGAATCTCGTCCTCCTATCGTAACGATCATGGGACATGTAGATCATGGAAAGACATCACTTCTTGATCATTTGAGAAAGACTGTAGTTGCTGAAGGTGAAGCTGGAGGTATCACACAATCTATCGGAGCTTCTGTAGTAGAACACGATGGTAAAAAGATTTGTTTTATTGATACTCCAGGACATGAACTCTTTACTTCTCTTAGAGCAAGAGGAGCTAAACTTACTAATATAGCT
>DHYS01000025.1:0-16708 GCA_002414185.1 Patescibacteria group bacterium UBA5124
ATCTTATGCAAAGTTGAAGATAAAAATATCCCAGACAAGAACCAGATTCAATTTTTCTAATAAAATATTTTTAAGAAATTATATCCAAATAATTATAGATCTATAATCTTAAAAAAGAAAACTCAAAGAGACCACTCTCCAAAATAAACAAATCTAAGAGGGGAACTAATTTACCTCAGACCATACTACCCTGTTTTCACACCCCAAAACACCCATAATCACCTATTAAATATACAAAACCTAGGTAGTACCGTGGGTGATAATATTTTAAGGCGATATAATTTTCTTTTACGAGTATTTCTTCACTCAACAAGAAAAAGCCATTAAATTTACATCAGTTTTTCCTATAAACAAGCAGATTATCAAACTATTTTTTAAGAACAAAAAAATGAAAAAATTAACAAATTTTCTCAAATATACATCCAATAAAAAATCCAAATAATCAAAAATATTCAGAATAAATAATTTTTATGTAAATAATATACAAAAAACTACCTCCTCCAGAGCAAAAACGGGGGAGTCCTCTCCCCTTGATTTCAATTTTTACATACATATACTCACCTATCCATTTAATTTATTATATATTTGCATGAACAAACTCCTCGACCTTTTTACTAGAGAAAAATTAGCAAAGATTGAAGAAGGCGCTACTCTATTCATCTATTATATACTTCCTGTTATAGTTCTCCTTACTATCATACCCGCTATGGTAAGAACTGATAATATAGGATTTTTACGACAAGAATCGCGAGGAAATAATGGATGGACTCTTCTCGCTATTATATTATTTATCAAACCTATCATTCTTCTCACAAGAAAATATCTCAATGCTCAACTTATCACAATGCATGACGTAATTCTTACCATCAAAGACCTTCCAAAGACACTCAAAACTACAAAAATCGACGGACAAACAATCAAAACCAAAACTATTCCGTTCCTTATAAACTGCTTATACAGTATATCTGCATATCTTATGAGATTTAGAAGACAGTTAGGAGTAGCTACATTTTGGTCTCTCTTCACACATTTCTTACTCTGGCAAATATTTCGAGTAAGACAAGGATTGGGAATGTTTTTTGATATTCAATTAGCAGGTACTATAGGACTTATAGCTATAGCTATAGGAGCCCTCACATCAAACAATTACTCAATGAAAAAACTTCAAGCTAATCGAAAAAAAGTACAAATGGTTGCTTATGTAGCATTTTTCTTTGGAGCAATACACACAGGAAACGTATTCCGACTTATTGTTTACGCCATACTCAAATATATAGAACTCAGAGATCTTTGAACTATCAAAATATGGCAAGAAAAAATAACAAATATAGCATCTAAACTAACAAATAAGATCAAGAAATAATTTTTCCTAAATTTGCAAAAAAAAAGTTTATGAATATACTTAGAGTGATTTATATATCTATTACTATATGCAACTTATCTCTGTAAACATATCCAATCTTCTAAGTTTTCCTTACCAAGAGACACTAAACCCTACAAATAACATATTTTTCAATAACCATCAAAACTGAGGAGTTAACGTACTCATAGGACCAAACGGATCTGGTAAAACCAATTTTCTCAAAATCATCACTCAAATACTCAAAATCTGACTCATTCAAGATTATATATACAACCCTACAGAATCAGAAACAATCAAAACCATCACATACAATAAGCAATATCTCAAGGATATGATGCCTCATTTTCTCTATACACAAAAACCATCTACCATAGAAATAGAGCTCAAAATCACGAACAATGACAAAGAAAATATGTTTTTTATTCAAAAACAAAAAGAACTTTTCAACTCTATTATCAAAACATATTCAACTATAGATTATACTATTCCTAGTTGTCAAACTACTCAAATACAAGAAATAGAAAAAATACATATCAGATTTTCTATTGATACAACTATTCAAACAGCAACACTTATACAAAGCAAAAAATCTGAATCAGAACAATTTGTTTTGGATTATTTAATACATCAGGAGCTATTTCAACTATGTATTATTTTATACAACGAAAAAATAAGAAAAGCTGACCAAAGAGGATTTTACCCACTCAAAAACACATTCTGATTTATCAATAGTAATAGATCATTCAAAAATATCAAAAATAACCATCACAATACAAAACTTTGGGAACAATATATTGCTAACAAAAGCAGTCAAGAATACTGCTCTATCATTGGATATGCCCTTTGTATCAGAAAAATCCGAAGCATAATTCACAACTACTCTGAAGAAAACTTTTTGAATAATAAAAATACAGAAGAACTCTCCTCTACTTTCATAGACAACAAACTCAAAGATTCTCTCTTTTTCAAATCACTTCAAGAAAATATCAAGAAATATCTCAATCTCAACCTAAATATTTTTTACAAAGACAACGAAATATCTTTCATATTTATAGATGAGAATTGACTTCATCACGATATTCACGATCTAAGTAATGGAGAACAATCCCTCCTCATTATGATACTAAACATTTATGGACACGACCTAAGAGATGGCCTACTTATCATAGATGAACCTGAACTTCATTTCCATCCACAAATGCAAAAAAGACTCATCAGAATGCTAGAAAAACTAAGTGAAAATATTGGAACACAATGTATCATATCTACCTACTCACCTATCCTTATCAACGAAAAAAACATCTCTAACGTCTATAGATGTAGTAAGATAAACGGAAACTCTATCATCAAAGCACCTCAATGAAATATAGGCGAAGACGAATCTACAATCATACAAATACTTAGATTTGAAAACGCTGCTAAAATATTTTTTGTCGATAGAATTATTATGGTAGAAGGAGAAACTGATGCCTATTTCTTCGAATACTATCTTCAATACCTCCATACTCTACCAGAATGGAAAAACAAACTTACCAACTATGAAGTAGTTAACATCAATGGAAAATGAGGATACAAAAAACGAAGCAAATTTTTAACAAAATTTGGAATCAAATGTTCGTTTATCGGAGATTGGGACAATATTGTAGACTATGGATTCCTCACTCAAAACGATCTCAATTACTACTACAAACAAGCCAAAGGTTATTACGCAACCAACAAAAGAAACAAGATACATTCCGACCGTCATTATACAAAACTAGTAAATACCGTCAAAGAAATGTATCCAAACAAATATCATTATATACTACAAAATATAGAAAATCTTTATAAACATCATGTCTACATTCTTCAAAGAGGTGATATAGAAACATACCTTGGTATGATGTCAAAATGATTAGAAGAAACTATAGAGTTCTGCCATCATTATTTTCACATATGGCTCAAAAACAAAGAACTCGAAACTCACAGAAAAGAAATGAACGATATTATAAACAAAATTTTTTCTTAAATATTCACATCCACAAATCATTCCTTATGCGTTATCTTAGACGAAACAGAATGATCTGATGAAGGAAACAATGAAACAAGATCAGCAACTTTCACATCTTCTATCTTATTATTAAGCTCATGAATAAGAGATTCTTTATGCTTCAATAGTTTATCTTTTTCCAAGAGAAGATAAAACATTTTATGTACAAGATCTTTTACAATCTTTCTATTTTTTTCCTGTAAATCTGAGATAATTTGTTGCTTTTGCCCCAAAAGAAGATCTTTTTCTCTAAGTATAGAAAGGATTCTTGAATCTAAATATCTATCTAAATTATCTTCAAGAGAACAAAAAAAATCAGACTCATCCACTGGAGATTTTTCCATATTATGAAAAGCGTAAGCATCTACATAAGCATCTTTCATCACATCTTCTATTTTCTTTTTCAATTCTAATAATTCTACATCATATCCAGAAACATCAGATTTCTTGAGATATTTCTTTTTATCAAAAATATGATTATTGTTTGTCGATTTCATAGTACGGAGTTCTTTTTTCAAAGAAACCCAAGAAAAAAACTTAGAAATCAAACTAATAATCAAAAAAAGAAACAATATTCCAGATAATAAAACCCAGAAATCAAATCGATCTACAGCATAAAATCCTATGTTCATTTCAAAAAAAGCTTAATGAATAAAGATCCACTAAGCTTATATTAATTTATATCAAAAAGTCAAACAGTTCTATTTAAAAAACATAAATCCAGCAATAATCAAGAAAACCATAGTCAAAGCAATGAAAACTAGATTTTTAACTTTTTCATTCTTTATAGAATGTCTAAGTTGGTCTATCTTTTCTTCAAGTTTTTGCTTTTCAATAATAGCTTCTTGTTTTTCTCTTGTATAATCAGGTAATGCTATCATATTTTGGAGTTTAGTTTCCAATTCACCTACTCTTTGTTGAAGCATGAAAATAATCTTATTTTTTTCTTCCAAGATCTTTTCTTTTTCTTTAAAGATCAAGAAAAATTTTTCTAATTTTTGATCAATCATAGCTTCCAATTGAGGATTTCATTTAGCTAAACCTGTTCATGAAGTTTGACTAACTACTTCAGTACTCAATTCTTGGTGAAGAGCAGAAAAATCTTGTTTAAGATTATTTACTTCTCCCTTTTCCAATAACACTTTGTTAGCTACCTTTTTATAAGATAACTTTCCATTTCTAATATATCTATCAATAGTTCTTGTAGATATTCAAAGCATCTGAGCAGCAGACTCTCTAGTAATTGTATACACTTTTGACATAATTTTACCAAAACAATATAAAATAACATATTACAAATCAAATTTTTTAGGTTCATCTTTTTTAAGATCATCTACGAGAGATTTTAGATATATAGTTATCAGAAATCATTCAACTACTCAAAAAAACAACATCCAAGGATACAAAGCCGTAAAAGACATTGTAAAATTAAAGAATAGTATAGAAGCATCTCATCATGCATTCTGAAAGAACGGTATCCAGAGAACTATAAAAATAACAATAATGATCCACAAATAGAATGTATTCCCCTTTTTCATTTTATTTATATTTTTTTAATTAAAAAGTATGCAAAACTAAGCAAACATGACAATACAAATACTTGTACTATTGTACCCAAAGTTACTATCACACCTATATCAAGAAAGTTTACAAACTGTTCAAATACATAAAGCATTATAAAGTTCAAAACCAATGAAAAGGCTCACATACTAACCATAGTAATAGGCAAAGTAACAAGTTTCAATATTCATTTTATTACCACATTTATCAACCAAGATAATATTCCCAAGAACAAAAAGATAATAAATATATCTTTATATTCAGATTGGACAGAAAATCACAACCCAGGAATATACCTAGCTATCACATAAAGTAAAAAACTTCAAATTAAAATATACAAAACAGCATGTTTCAAATATTTCATATGTTTCTACTATGATGTAAAATAGTTCATACAAATATGTCTACAATATTCAAGTCTTTTTGTCAACTTCTGTCATCATTAATCATCTAAGAGATCAGAGAACTCATCTTCCTTACCATCTTTGAGATATTCATGGATCGCATTTCTTGCTCACATAATAGCTATTACAGCTGCTCTCTTTCTTCTAGGAGACACTTCAAATCAATGATCCAACATAGTTGTATAATTCCAACTAAGGACCTGATCCAAAGAAACTCATAAAATAAATTCAGCAAGAAAACTAGATGCAGCCAAAGTTATCGTAGAACAATTTCCATCAAAACTATAATCCTCTATTTTATTGTCTTGTATTTTAAGATAAACAGTAATTTCATCTCAACAAATAAAATTACCTTCATGACGACTAACTGTAGCATCCTTCATAGGAAAATTTTTCAATGGATGCTGAGCATACTCTTTTATCAAAGAATTTAATTCTTCAGACATTAGTATTCTTACAAATTAAATCAGATTGTTAACAACAATATTCATAATCTAATCTAATAAATAGATGAGAAAGTAAGTTTTTTAAAAGCAAAATCAATTTATTAGAAAGTTCTACAAATCCTTTAACACAAATTATTTGAAATTCTTCTATATTTTGACAAACATTTTGCACAGACAAAAAAAACTTGTTTGAATTAATTTCTAACACGACATCATAAAATCCATTATCTCAGGTAGAGAAAGTAGCCTTAATATTCTTAAGATAAACTGTTCTCGTTTTAATATTTTGCTGATCTATAAGGGATTTTTGTACAATCATCTAAGATAGTTAGAATAAAATGAGGTAACGGATTTTTTTTTACCGTTTTAGTTTTCAAAAACAACAGATAATTCATTAGAATTTTTAGAGAAAAATCGACTTGATTTTTATGGAGAAAACATTATTTTTTTTAGCAACATTTTATCAGTATATAAGCTTATTATGAAAAACAAATATTTCGACACTGTTGTGAAAAAAATATTAAAATACAAAAATAAGATTATAGAAATTCAAAAAATCAAAGGTATCGTACAAGATATCCTAGATACCGACTACTCTGAGAAGAAAACCTATAAGATGATCTACTATCTCAAAAACAGATGATATATAGAAAGTTTAAAAAAAGATATCTTCTTTGTTAAAAATCCAGAGAAAATATACACAGAAAATCAACTAATCGATCAATTTTACCGAACAATACTCAAAAAACACTGTAACGATTACCTCAAAAGCAAATGGTATATAGGTGGACTTAAAGCCTTAGAACTAAATATTTCCTCTTTTGATATCTCAGATGAGATCATCATCGTAAATATCTACAAACAATCTACAGAAAAAGTTATGGGAGATAAACAAGTACTTTTCAAAATATACGAATCAAACAACAAAAAACTTTTTCCTATATTCTATAAACACACCAAAAAGGTCTATATACAAGAAATGCCTTTTACCATAGCAAATATAGAACTAGCTATCTTAGAAACACTATACAACCAATCTGTAGTAAACAAAAACTATGCAGAAGAACTAATCAAAAAAATTATCAGAAAAAATGCCAAACATCTTAATACCAAAGTTTGGGAAGACTGTATCAAAAATAACAAACACCACTCTGCTATAAACAAACTCTATAAAATAACACAAACTATAGATCCAACACTTGCAGAAACAATCAAAACACTTATCAAAAAATACAGTTATTTTATTGGGTAAATAATTTCTTTCTTCTAAAAAACAATAACCCTCCTAATACAAAGAAAATCACAAAGAACCACTGACTTCTCGTAAACCATCAAACATACTCCATCTGACTATCTACTCTCAAATATTCTAATACAAATCTTACTCAACTATACAACATAAGAAAAAGACTTGAATTCAGACCAACTGACCAGGTCTTTTTTTTATATGAACGTAAAGATACTATCAAAAATACAATCAACAACACAAATCCCTCAAAAAAACTAGAAAGAAAATTTGTATTTACTCTTAATACCTGATCTATAGTAGGATACACATAAAAAATATGAAGATCACGCAACAATGAAAACCAACCATATCACATTCACCAAAATCCACTAGGTACAACGATCCCATACAATTCCTGATTCAAAAAATTACCAATTCTACCTATCATAATACCAAAAGTCACAGGAATCATCAACACATCCATCATTACAAAGAAATCAACTATACGAAATCTATATTTCCAAGCCAACAGTAATAAAGCTCACACTACTCATACAATTCCTCCAATAAACGACATTCCCCCTTCCCATATAGCAAGAATATGTAACGGATTATGAAGATAATAAGAAAAATTATAAATCAACACATCCCCTAGTCTCCCTCATATCAATACTCCAGCTACTGCATACAATAAAATATCCTCCCTTGACTTAATAATTAAACGATAAAACGCAGGAGCTATATGTGATAAATAATCAAATTTCTTTATATATGATAAGAAAAAATACGCAAAAACAATAGCAATAAAATAAAATATTCCATACCAATATACATGTATACTTCCAAGAGAAAATGCAATCATTAAAAAAAAGGAAGGATAAAAACACCCTCCTTCTAATCATTCTAATATAAACTTCAATCTAAACTAATAATCATATTTTTCCAAAGTAGTTTTTATAGAAAGTATATTTCTCAGCACATCACTTCTTATCAAATCATAATGTTCTACTATATCATTATCATACTTAGAAAGATACGTATACTTTGCATTCAACAAAGAACGATACAAAGATATTTTATCAGACAATATTTTTTTAGCACTATATTGAATCTTTTTATCTGAAACACAAGATCCATATTTCATAGATTCTTGAAGACTTTGAGTCATCAATTGTTGTTCATAAACATTATTTATACTATCCACATACAATTTATCAGACTCCTTTTTAGCATCAGTACAATAATCAATATCCGATTGTAAAACAACCATTTCTTCTTTCAATACAGACAAAACAAAATCAGATTTTAAAATAGCGTTATCAAGCAAAGACAAGTATTTACTCATAGCTTCACGTTTATTTTTTTCCATATCAAGTGTATCCAAAACATTATACACAGTCATATTTTTAAGTTCTTGAATCAGGCGAAGATAATCAACATTAACAATATCCCCACTAAGATTAACTGTTCACATACCTATAAGCATATGAAGAGTATAGAGATCATATCCTATCATTTTAGGAAAAACTGATATATCTGTAACAGATGATCACGTTGATGGCGTATTATAAATAATAGTCCCTATTTTTCCCTCTTCAGCAAAAACACGCATCAAAACTGATACTAAAAGCAAAATCAAACTTATCACTAACATTCTATTTTTCATTACCAATCTTTTCATCAAATCAGAGAGTATATAAATAATTATTTCATTACATTTACCATATCCGCCATAGGGATAAAGATAGATCACACAATTACTCAAATAATCACCGCGATAAACGCCATCAAAAACGGCTCAATCAAAGCCAAGAGCATATCTATCTTATTTTGCAACAAATCACGATAAAATCATGAAATTCTTTTTAATACATCACCTATATTACCTGTATTTTCTCCCACATGAATAATCTGTATCAAAATAGGATCAAATAAGGTAGATCCTTCCATAGATTCAGCCATACCAAATCATGATTTTAGATCACTTTCTATTTCCAAGACCTTTTTCTTATAATGAAAATTTGAAAACACATGAGAAAGTAATTTCAAAGAAACAACCGGACTTATTCATCCACTATACAACTGCCCAAGCAAATTAGCAAATCTATACATATAAAATGTTTTTACCACTTCAGAGATCACTGGAATAGTGATCATAAGCTTATCAATAAGCACCTTAAACGGTAAGAAAAATCTATATAACAATTGATAAGAAGAAACCACTCAAACTATAGTTAAAATAATCACATACCAATAAGCTTTTACAAAATCAGCAACAGCAAGCATAAACAATGTAATACTTGGAAGTTTATTTCCCTCTGGAAACATTCCAACAATAGTAGGAATTACAAATACGATCAAGATTATCACCGCTAAAAATGAAAATCCAATCAAAACTGTAGGATAAGTACTAGCCTTTTTAATCTTCTGATTAATTTTTTGATCATTTTCCAATTCTATAGAAATCTCTTGTAAGACATCAGGAATATTTCCTATAGCTTCAGCAGATCTAATCAAAGCTATTTCTTCTTGTTTAAAAACATAATTATGACGTTCCAATGTAGAAGAAAAAGTAACTCACTGATTAAGCTGATCAATCATATCATCTATAATATACAAAAGACCTGGATGCTTTTCCGTCTTTTTTATCCCAATCAATGAATCTCTTACTCCTAAACCAGCCTTTTGAGACAACGCCAACAATCTAAAAAAGTTAGTCTTTTTAGCAAGTTTAGGCGCATTAAGCTTTATATAGAGTTTTTGTAAGAATCATGTTGATTGTATTTTATCAGAAACCATAGTTTACTATAAATATAAAAGATTAGGATTTAGATTTTACAGAATCATATACTTCATCTAATGTAGTTTTATTTTGTATTACTTTAAATATTCCATCTCTTTCAAGATTAATCATACCATTTTGCAAAGCATACTGCTCTACTTCAAAAGCAGATTTTCACGCTAAGAGTAAGTTTTTCAAATCATCAGTATAATCCATCATTTCAAAAAGTCAGACTCTACCTTTATATCCAGAACCATTACAGACCGGACAAGTAGCACCTGTTTGCGGATCTTTACCAGATCATTGGATTACCATTCATTGTTCCATAAAAGATTTCCATTGTTCTTGAGTAATTCCTCTATCCAAAACCTCTTTTTTCAATAGTTCCAGATTATAATTTTTAAATGCTGATATAGCATACGCATATTTAGGATCTTCTTTTACAGAAACTTGTTGTTTACAATGAGAACAAACTTTTCTAGCAAGTCTTTCCGCCATTACCACATTAAAGGTACCAGCAAGCATATATGCTTTAGCCCCTAGATTAAATACTCTGGTAATAGTTTCAGCAGCTGAATTTGTATGGATTGTAGAAAACACCAAGTGTCAGGTCATCGCTGCTTCCATCGCCATATCCAAAGTTTCTTTATCANNCATAATATCAGGATCTTGTCTCAGTGCACCTCTAAGTCCACTCGCAAAAGTAAACCCAATATCAGCTCTTACCTGAGCTTGATTAAGACCAGCCATTTTATTTTCAACTGGATCTTCATAGGTAATAATATTTACTTCCGTAGTATTTACATAATCCAAACAAGCATAAAGTGTTGTTGTTTTACCTGATCCTGTAGGTCCCGTCATAAGGATAATACCATTTGGATATCACAAATGCTTATAAATAACACGATTATTTGTTCCATCAATACCCAAATCTGCTAATGGTGGAATTTTTTTAGATTTATCCACAATACGCATTACAAGCTTTTCTCCCCAAACGGTTGGCAATGTATTGGCACGCAGATCTATTTCCTTATTTGTTTGTGTTATACTGGAAACTCTGGCATCCTGAGGAAGACGCTTTTCATCAGGCCTCATTTGACCAGACTCAATCTTAAATTTAGATATAATACTTTCATGAAGACTTTTAGGAAACTGAATAAGCTCTTCCAAGATTCCATCTATTCTAATTCTAATTCTAGAATAGTTTTCCATAGGTTCAATATGGATATCTGATGCTCATTCCTCTACTCCAACGGTCAACAAATTATCAAAAATCTTAACCACATCGGATTCTATAACAGATTGAGTAAGTCTTTGTCTGTAATCAACTACAACCATAAACACATACTAAGGGATAAAGGGTACTTTTACTCTTCATTTCAATAATACTCAAAAAACAAAAAAAGAGATAAAAATCAGAAGATTCTTCATATTTTAGACTTGCCTTTTTAGATAATATATACCAAATATTGGTTGATTTCATTTTCAGTAAATATACATTCAAAGAATAGTTAATTTAATCATTTATCAGACCTATATGTCACTAGAAGCAGCTTTATTATTAGGAACTTTTGCCGGTATTATTATAGGATATCTAATAGCAAAAATATATTTTTTCATCAAAGTAAAAAAACAACGTCAAGACGCCGTAAATAGATCTCGCAACGTAGTAATGGGACATGTAAATGAAAAGATAGCACCACTACTCCCCAACTTTCCTTATCATTACAAAGATCTTACTTTCTTAGGGAAAGGAATTGATTATATAGTATTTGATGGACTATCTCATGGAAACCTCCAAAAAATAGTTTTCTTAGAAATCAAATCAGGAACCTCTACACTAAACCGCAATGAAACTATGATCAAACAATGTATCGAGAAAGGAAATATTGAATATGAAATATTTAGATTATAATATAAGGGATAGTGTAGTGGCAACACATTAGTCTCCGAAACTAATGTCGCAGGTTCGATTCCTACTCACCTTGAAGCTATAGAAATATTGATAATTCTCTATATTTTAGAAGTATTTTTATCACAAAAATATGTCTACATATGTCCACATTAAATAAAATATTCTCATATCTCAAGAGTCTTTTCCCAGATCCAAAAACAGAATTAGAGTATTCTACCCCTTTTCAGTTAGTTGTAGCAGTAATACTATCGGCACAGACTACAGATATTCAAGTAAACAAAGTTACAAAAAAAATATTTAATCAGATAAAAATACCACAAGATTTACTACAATTTTGATCTGAAAATTTTAAAAAAGCTATCAATTCCATCTGATTATATAATTCCAAATCTAAAAATATCCGAAACCTAGCTCTTATCCTAGATAAAAACAACAACAAAATACCCAAGACAATAAATAAACTCAAAGAACTCCCTTGAATAGGAGAAAAGACAGCTAAAGTAATTCTTCACGTACTCTACAACAAACCAGTAATCGCAGTAGATACACACGTCCAGAGAGTAACAAATAGACTATGAATAGTCTCAACCAAAACAGCAGAACAAACATCAAAACTTCTTGAAAAAATCATACCAAATACATACAAACCTATCGCACACCATAGTCTGATTTTATTTTGAAGATATTATTGCACAGCAAGAAACCCTAAATGTTCTACGTGCAAACTCCAATCCATCTGTAAATATTATCAAGAATCTTTTAAAAAATTTCCTACTACATAATGCATCAACTAAAACTCCTAGAACCAACTCGATGAGTAAACGTACTCAAAACACTCAATCAAACAATGAACGCATCACCTTTTCTTACTCATCGAACACCAATAGCAGCGGATGTTTTTGTATTTAGTTATCCTGTATATTTGGCTGCATTATATGTTTCAGGACGAATCACCAAAAAAATAGACTACAAAAAATCTGCTCTATTTATATTTACGAGTGTATTTTCCACAGCAATTACAAATCTAATCATCCAATCTTTCATAGATAAACAAAGACCAAATCTTATTCTTGGACTAGCCGATCTAAAGACAGAAACACCTCTTCATCATTTTCTCCCTTCTAGTAGTTTTCCTTCTGATCACGCCGCAGTTTCTATGAGTATCGCCGTAGCATCACTCATCCGAGGAATCAAAAACAAAGACCAAAAATACCTCCGATTTGGAGGTATCTTGATTGGATTTAGCATTGTTATGTGTAGTGCAAGAGTTATGACTGCCGTACATCGACCTACAGATATCATCTGAGGTATGACCGTAGGTATCATCATTCCCCTCATCCTTAGCAACAAAATAATTTATAATTTTTTAGATAAGATATTTATGTGGATTGGAAAGAAGATTTAATTATCAAGATTAACAACATTACCATCCTTATCATATAAAACTAAATCAGACGATTCCTTTTTAATTTTATACGTATCACTACCGATAGCAAAAGATATTGAATTATCAAAACCATCTGTAGAATCAAGTAAATCTGCAAATTGTTTATTAGAATTAATTCCTTTTATTTTTGCCTTTAATTGATCTATAGTTGTAATATTAGCTAATTCTTGTCTCAAAGAAAGTTTTGTCTTATCATTTTTTTTAAATTTCAAATCTGGATTTTCTACTTCATCTATTCCCATTACATCATTTTCCAATAATACATTACCAAATTGTTCCTTACTTCCAGCTACCGCATACGCTATAAAAGCAGTACTTACTCAATCAGAGTAACTAATAGGTAGTTCATTTGTTTTAGCAGAAGCAAGTCATTTACCTGTATCTGGAAAAGTATTAGCCTTTGAAAATTCAACAGTACCCATATATTTTTTATATGACTTGATTACATTTTCACAGATATCAGAATCATTTATCATAGCATTAGCTATAGATTCTTTTGTAGTAACATCTATAGTCATTTCTTTCTTAAATATTACATTATCTCCATCTCTTACTATAGCTCAAGTTGGCAAAGTGATCGTATACTTTTGGGAAAGTATTTTTACTAAACCAGCATCAAGATAATCAAAATTTTCTACAAGTGTTTCAGCCATAGATTGAGGCTTAAATCAAGATTTATCTTTATCAACTTGTGCTGTTTTATAAGCAGGATTTTCTATCATATTACCAGCATCATCTTTTATTTTTTCTGGAATATTATTTTCTGTCTCTAAAATAAACTTAGACAAAATATGTTCTTTATTTGGAGATTCATCACTAGCATGTTCTCTATAAGATTTTTTCATATAAGAAATTCATTCTTCTTGTTCAGCACTAAGTTCAAATTGTTTAGCATAGAAGTCATTAATTTCTTTCTCTTTACCTGGAAATTTTTTAAACAATCGACTTTTCCCTCCAAAAAGTTCAGCAACCATAAAAAACACCTTTTTGATAAATGGATTTTTGATATCTTCAAATTTACCACTAAGAATATTCCCCAAATCTTCAATAAGGTTTTTAGGATCCATATGATTTACTTGTTTTCCTTCTGGTTGATATTTTGGTTCCAGTCAAATTATTTTCAACTGTGAATATACACGTTTTTGCACATCTGTTCAGGTATTTCGATGATTAGTTTCTGAAAATTGTTGCAATCTTTGTAAATCTTCTGGTTTTAATAAATCATATGCATTATTTGGTGATTTTAATAAATTTACATAATCTTGTACCCAATCAGGATGGTCTGCACCATTCTTTACTAATGCATCTACTATAGCAGAATTAAATCATTGTTTAAACTTTTCTGTAGATATTAAAGATCAATCATCTTTAGGTTTATATGAAGAAATTTTTGAGAATACTTCATCATTTCTACAAATATCTCATAAAGCTTCTGGCTTATTTTTCAAAGCATCAGCAAAAACTCTTGGTCCTCACTTAAGATCAAAATCAGTAAATTCTACAGATAATTTTTTACTGTCATCATAAAGTTTGATTAAATTAGATGGATCAGTTTTTATATTTTCTTTATATCCATTAAACTGTAAAGTTTGGAAATCAGGTCAAAAAGCCAATATTCTAATATTAGCTGAAGGAGTTTTATTTTTATTCACAATTTGAATATAGAGAGAATCATTAGATAGAAATTTAACAGATTCTGGCTCGTTTGATTCAGTACCACTTATACACAAACGAATATCTTCCATTTCAAGAGGTTCAATTACACCACAATATTGATTTAACAATTTAAGTAATTTCTTCTGAGATTCTTTATCTCCATCATTTCATTTTTCATCAGTACCTCTAGCTAATTTAAACAATTGATTAAATGCTTGTTCATTTTTATAATCCTCAAACAAATCTGGGCTATATGGCTGTCTTATATAATCCTCATAAGAAATATATTTCACAGCACCTACCCTTGTCTCATAATACGAAAATATCTTATTAAATTCATTTTTGATTGAAGATTTCTCCTGAGGAGTAAGACGAGATTGCCCATCTACTTCAGAAATCAATTCAGATTTACTTTTTTCTACAAAATCTTTAATAACCTGAGGATCATCAGACATAGTAGTTATTGTAGTAATAACATCATCTATAGTTTTTTGAAATTCAACTTCTTTTAATATTTTCCACATTCATGAAAAGACTACATTATTTGGAATATCTTTCAATTTTGCTACTATATCCAGTTTTAATTCAGAATAATCTACTTCTTTAGGTTGCGTATCTATCCCTTCCTTAGGATTTTTAATATTTAACAAAACCTGCATATCTTGATAATCATTAAATAATTCTTCGTTATTATCTTTTCTTTCCATTTTTGTTCATCCAAGAATTTCTCCATAGATTTTAGCATCAGATGGAGTTGCATTTTGTAAAAGAGATGTAAATTTATTTACAAAATTTTGTTGATTATTAGAAAAATAACCAGAAAGAGTACTTAGGCTATTACTTCTTAAGTCTGTAATATTTTTTTCTTCTAAAATATTTTTAGGAAAAGTCTTCAAATTTTTGTTTAATTGTTCTAATTCTTTCAATAAAGATTCTCTATCTTGTTCCAATTTTTCTAATTGACCCTTATCAGATTTTTTAGCTGATTCCTTTTTATCTTTATCTTCAATTGAATCATAATTTTGACCCTTTAAAGATTTTATCTGATTATTTAATTTACCAATTTCTGAGTCATTATAATCATTTTCTTTACCTATCTTTGTAATTCTATCTCTTATAGTTACCAAATTATCTATATCTCTTATAGTTTGCAATCATGCATCAATTCTTTTTTCCAAAATTACTTGTTTCATTTGATTTACTAAAGACAAAGAATCTTTCAAATCAGAATTTGTATTTATAAAAGCCTCTATAGCCGTAACAGCCTTTGCATAAGCATCTAATTTAGAATCATCATACATATCTACAGCATTTAGAGAATTTAGAACTACATTTAAAACATCTTTAGAATTTTTTTCTAAAGTATCTTTTAATTTATTATCAACATCTATAGTATCACGTCACGATTTTATATGTTCTATAAGAATTTTTGCTTTTTGCTCTACCTCTGAATTCACACCACCATCCTGTTGTGACGACTCAACCTTATTTTTAACTTCTGGCATTTTTTACTATAAAAAGAATAAAATTATATTACAAATTTTCCAACATACTATCCAATTCTTGAATATCTTCTTCATCTTTTTTCTTAGATTCCATCTCTGTAGCTTTCAATTTTTGCAAAAAAGCAACAGATTTCTGAAGTTTTTCTTTAGCTTCCAGATCAGTAACTTCATCCACAGCTTTACTCAAAATATCAAACAAAGCCTGTTCTGTAGAGTCATCAAAAACATTTCCTTCAACCAAAATTTTGAGACCTTCAGCCAAAGACCAAGTTCATTGTAATGCAGTTAAGAGCTTGAGAATATACTCCTTTTTTGTCATCAAATACCAAGATATAAAAGATATACTTCCATTATACTACAAAGCAAAAGAGAA
>DHYS01000025.1:16966-17198 GCA_002414185.1 Patescibacteria group bacterium UBA5124
TGGAAATCAAAATGGAAATTTCAACAAGGATGAAAAGGGAAATTTTCCAGCTACAGTACATTTTTCAAAAGATGGAAAATGAATATATGATAGACTCAAGTATGCCTGAATTCAATTTGATTTAGCACCAGATACAGAATGAATTATTAATGGAATAGGAGAAAATATCGTAGGTACAAATTGCAATATCAAACAAGCCATTGATATTCTTATGACTAGTCCATGACATAGA
>DHYS01000008.1 GCA_002414185.1 Patescibacteria group bacterium UBA5124
ATGGAATAATAAGACCTTCTCTATTCAAGAAAAGGTGGCTGAAAAAGCAAAATTAGAAGCTTTGTGAATATCTCCAGAAGAAGCAGAAAATCTTCAAGATCTGTATGTACAACAGCATCTTCACAACTTTACTGAATATGCTATAGATCAGATAGAACCAGATGCTATTATTTTTGATATAGAATGATTTGCTCATAAAGCCATCTGGTATACTAAACCTAAGGGGCTTGAAGATCAAGCTAATAGTAAATATACAGCTCAAAATACTATTTCTCTTGATACAGGAAAACAACTTCCTATCAAACTAGATATGTATCAGCATCAAACTATTGTGACTGATAATGGAAATCCTCTCAATATCTGGATAGGATCAAGAGAAGAAGCCCTTGATCAACTGCAAGCTATGATGGCTATATCAGGGGATCCTCATACATTCTGGTCAACATTTAAATTTTGTCCAAATATTGAAAAAATTCAAAAAGAAAAAGGAATAACAGATACTCCTAAAACAGAAGTTTCTTCTTCTTCTCCTTCTCCTACATCTCCTGTTTCTTGACCTGTGATATCTAAACCTAGTCCTGTTTCTTCATCAGCTACAGAATGAACTTTTTCTATCTCTAATATCAAGATAGGAGAACGATATGAAGGATATGTAAAACTTAGTTATAACTATGGAATGTTTGTTACTGTAAAAGGAGTAGAAGGACTTCTTCACAAAAACTTTATTGTTGCTCCGGATGATGTAGATTGGAAAAAATATTACAACATCTGAGATAAGATCAAAGTTAAGGCTCAAGAATTTAAAGAAATCAACTGAGATAAGAGAGTTGTGTGGAGCCAAAAATAAGAGAAAGAGCCATTCGGCTCTTTTTTTTCAATTTAAAAAAAAATCTCCAAGAAATACAGGGAGAGTTTTTTCGGAATAAGGCACCTATATGTTTGTACACATGACCAAATTTAGTTAACAGACATCTTCTTGATAATTTTATCAATAGCTTCTGAGATTTCCATAACATGCATTCCATAGGTATTATGAAAGAAGTTGTTTTCTAGCATCTTGATTTTCAACTTATCTGAGGTTTCTAATAAGTGTTCTATGATATGTTTAATTGATTCTGCATCCTGGAAATGTTGAGGGGCATGTTTTCTCAAATTGAACATATGTTTTTTGAGAACCAACAAATACCCTATTACTCTATCTACAAATTCTGAATCCATAAGATTATCAGTGATTCTTACTCCATAAGAAGATACTCCTTCTTTAGATACTTCCAATGCTCCGATAAGCTGATCACATGTAGAAGAGATCTTATCCATAAGTTTATTGATTGATCTTACGGCATTTGTTGAAACATTGATAGAGTTTTCCATGAATATGTAGAGAAAGATAAAATTTCTGTTTTCTTGTACATTTATATTATACCCCCATTTTCAAAATCACCAAACAAAAAAAGACCTCCTTCAAAAAGAGATCTTGCGTTTTTAAAAATCAGATTTATTTTTATGTACATTTTATTTTTTATAGTTTTGTTTGATAAGTATTGGTTATCGAAAGACGGTTTTTTCCTATTTTCCGATCCATTTTTTCTTCTTAAAATACAATAACATCGCTCCTGCTGTCACCACCATAATAATCCACAACATAGGATATGTTCGTTTTTGATCAAGTTCTGGCATATATTTAAAGTTCATTCCATACACACCTGCCAAGAATGTAAGTGGAATAAATATCGCGCTCATTATCGTCAATACCTTCATAATTTCGTTGGTTCTATTGCTAATACTAGAAAGATAAATATCCAAAGAACCAGCAATAATATCTCTAAACGTCTCTATTGTATCAATAATTTGTACTGTATGGTCATATAAATCTCTCAAATATGTTTGTAAACTATCTTCTATTAAGTCTGAGTCTGTTCTTTCCATAGTACCAATAATTTCTCTTACTGGCCATATAGATTTACGAAGTATAATAAGGTTTTGTTTGAGATTTTGGATTTTATTTAATATTACAGATGTTGGATTAGTTAGCAGTTCATCTTGCAAATCCTCTACTTGATTTTCTATTTGTTCAAGCACTACAAAATAATTATCCACAATAGCATCTACTATAGAATACAATAAATAATCTGATTTCATTTTTCTTATTCTTCCTTTCCCTTTGATGATACGTTCTTTGATTTTATGAAAGTCATCGCTTTGTTCATTTTCTTGAAAAGAAATAATATATTTTGATCATAATATAAGACTTATTTGCTCTTCTTTTAACTCTCTGATTTCATTGTTATATGAAAACATTTTCAATGATAGAAAAATATAATCATCCATATCTTCGATCTTTGGACGTTGTTGAATATTTGCAATATCTTCAAGAGTTAATGGATGTAAATCAAATATTTTTCCTATTTCTTCAAGATCATTGGTTTGATCTACTCCTATAAAATCTATCCATTTTACTCAATTTCTAAGAAATTTTGTACATTCTCTAAAATCCTCTACTCTTTTTTCTTTATATTCTTTCTCATTATAATCAATCATCTGCACGATAGATTCTGCAGTCATTTTTTCTCCTGTATATATGATACTTCCTGGTATTTGTCCTATATGTTTTAGTCTTGTTTTCATTTTTTTATTTTGAGTAAACATATGTATTATATTTGTTCTTATCTATTTTGCAAAGATCTTGATTTTTCATATGCTATTATTATTTACATATAAAAATAAAATGATAAAATACATATAAAAAACAAAATCTATGAATATTAAAAATTTATTTATTATTGGTATATCAGAGAATAGAGAAGGAGATTTTTGCTTTGTTGATAATGATCTTAATCAGTGGAAAAGGTATCTTACGAAAAATATTCACTTTATTACTCCTATTGGATATAAAGAATCATACGCATTCAAAAGTATCATTCAACATCTCAATATTAATGAGGAAAAAGTTGTTATTCAAGAGATCGATATTTTTACATTATTAGATGACCATAAACCTAGAGAAGTTTATGACGATATCGTTTGTGACCTTATCTATCATATAGATGAACAGCTCTCTATTGATCAGAAGTCTCTTATATTTTTCAAAAATATTCCTTCTGAAGAACATAAAACAAAAATTGTATTTCTTCCAACATTCCTTGTTGGATCTTTGATAAAAGGATACTATTACTACCATTGGGATAATATATATCCTGACTTTCCTTGTAAAATAGGAGAAGTAATTGTAGTAGAAAACAATAATGATGTTCCTATTGTAATTAAAAGAAGTAAATATCCAATAATCAAAAACATTAAAGAATGTTCTTTTAAAACAAATGTATAATATTTTCATTATTTTCTACTATTTTCAAAAAAAAGCTTGATTTTATGTAGAAAATCACTATTTACATTTCTCGCTATTATTACAAAAAACTAATAAAAATTATTTACGTTATGGAAAATGTTAATCTTTTCGAAACAGTTTGCGTGCTTTTGGATTGGAACATCCCAGTCAACAAAATTGCTATCATCCTTGGCTTGAGCCATGATAAGGTAATGGACGAAATTGTTCAGAGAACTGGTGTGATCAAAAAAGAAAAGGCCATTGTGATTATGAACGCCTTCTATCCCTTGCAAAAGCCAGAACTATGGAAAGGAATGTTCTCCTTGTTGGCTATAAACAACATCGAAACAATCCAATCAGAAAGTTTTCTTTTGCAAAAGGACATCCTTTCAAAACCTCTGAAAGAGGTATACAAAGGGGAAAACAAAAATGAAATCTCCAATTTGGAGTACTGTAACATAACTCTGACTTGGCAGTTTATTGATAGGAAGCCTGTCTCTATGGCAGATCACTACACTAACGTGCTCAAAAAAGATGCCGTCATGGAAGTTGCCGAGTGGTTACTTCTTCATAAAAAATTGAGGTACAACAGACCTTTTCTCCAATCTCAAAAAAGTGAAATGCGGGAAATCGCTGCTGTCATCTAAAACATTATTTCGATTATCAAAAAACCCTGGATTTTTGCCAGGGTTTTTCTTTAGTTATTTTTTATTCATAATTTTTTTATGCAAGAGCATCAATCTTAGTTTGATAAATCATCTTTGGATTTGCTCAGATAACCATATCTACTACTTGTTTATCTTTTACAAAGAATACTGCTGGTATTGAACTTACTCCAAATTGTCCTGCTAATTGAGGAAGTTGATCCACATTTACTTTTACAATCTGAACTTTTTTACCTGCATTGTCTGTAGTTAGTTCATCCATAATAGGTCCAAGCATTCTACAAGGTCCGCACCATTCAGCTCGAAAATCTATAAGAGAAATTCCATCAAAATCGAGTACTTGTGATTGGAATTGTTCTGGTGTTTCAATATGAAGAGACATCTTTTTATAATTAGATAATAAATAATAATTTACATATTTTCTTGAAGGTATTTTTCTGCTTCAAGGGCTGCCATACATCCTGTACCTGCAGAAGTAATTGCTTGACGATATTTTTTATCCTGCACATCTCCTGCAGCAAAGACTCCTGAAACACTTGTTTGTGTAGTCCCTGGCGTAGTAACGATATATCCCATATCATCTAACGATACTTGTCCTGCTAGAAATGATGTATTTGGTTTATGTCCTATAGCATAGAAGAGTCCTGCACATTCTACTAACGATTCTTCTCCTGTTTGATTATTTTTTACTTTTACTCCTGTGAGAAGGTTTTCTCCTACTGCTTCTAGAGCTTCCGTATTTCGAAGTATTTCTATTTTTGGATTG
Source organism: Patescibacteria group bacterium UBA5124 (assembly GCA_002414185.1). Lineage (GTDB taxonomy): Bacteria > Patescibacteriota > Gracilibacteria > Absconditabacterales > Absconditicoccaceae > UBA5124. The sequence goes on from DHYS01000008.1 coordinate 4,757, forward strand.
TTTAATGCTCTAGTTTGCATAGCTTTAGATGCTCTGAAGACATCTCTTCTTACGAGCATAATTACCTTAGAGGCAAAATGAGTTAAGTGATTAGCCTCTTCGATAGCTGAATCCCCTCCTCCAACAACGATAAGTGTTTTGTCTCTAAACATTGGCAAGGCACCATCGCATACCGCACATGCTGAGATTCCTTTTTGCCAATAAAGGTCTTCACCTGGAATACCCATACGTTGAGCGATAGCTCCTGTAGCTATTATAATAGACTGTGTTTCGTGAGTTTGCCCTCCAGCAAGCACCTTAAATGGACGAGAAGAAAGATCTACACTATCAACAGTTATTGTTTCGATACGAGTTCCTGAATTAAGAGATTGTTGTCTCATATTCATCATCAATTGTGTTCCATCTATTCCTTCTGGATATCCTGGAAAATTTTCGATTACTGTTGTAGTTGTTAGTTGACCTCCTGCAGCAATTCCTCCTGCCATAAATCATTCAAACATAAGAGGATTCATATTTGCTCTAGCAGCATAAATAGCTGCTGTATGTCCAGCTGGTCATGATCATATAATAATAACTTTTTCCATATTTACAAGATATACGACTAAAATAATATTTCTGACACAAAATATTGTGTTGTTTGTATATCAATTCGATCAGTATTGTCAACACTACCCTAAGAAAAACATCCCCAATGCTCAAAAAAATCAGCATAATTTATACTATATAATATTTTAAATAAAATGGTTCTTGAGTATTTTGCATTATTTTGAAATAAGATTAGAATTAGTATTGATTATTACTTAATTCTTCTATCTTATGAAAGTAGTTTATCCAAAGAATATACAAAAATGAATGCTCGCAGGTATGACCTTCTCTATAGGTCCACTCAATTTGTCGATTGTTCAACTTTTTGTCGTAGGAATAGGAGTAGCTGCTGCGATGGCTATTTTTAACACCTTTTCTAAATCTGGAGGAAAAGCTATAGGAATATTGTTTGCTATCATAACTCTTCTGATATTTGTCTTTATCGCCTTTTTTAAAATGTCAGAACTAAGTCTTATACCATTTATTGCAAAAATAATTAGAAACAACTTTCTTGATAGTCCAAGAAAATTTCAAGTAAATTATGAAAAACAAGACCCTCTAAAAATAGCTATCAGAAGAAACAAATCTACTGACAAAGAACAAACCGTATTTAAGCAAAAAGATAAACATTTTGATAAAGAAATCGTCAATCATATGAATACATGATGATTACTATAAACAAGGGGGCTCCTCTTGTTTTTTTTTAGAATATCATTATGTATCTAGTACAAAAACAAAAAAGAAAAACCATAAATATATTATATATGGAAAACACAAACAAAAGAAAAGTTGTATTCAAAGGAATACTCTTTGTAAAGAAAAGACTTTGTGAGCTCAATGAAAATGATTTAAACTGGACAAAAAGAGGATACCTTCATCAATCAGGAATAGTTATTTGCGATGATAATGCATATATTAATTTAAACGCTTCTGTAGTAAAAGACTATTCATTATCTGAAGGCTTTGTCATTCCTATAACTATAAAAAATAATGAAATTATTATTTTATGGAAGGAATGTCGTGTATCTTTATACAGAGAATCATTAGATCAAGATGGAATAACTAGTATTTTGGATGAAGGATTTGAAGGTCCTTATAAAATCGATTACGTACCGGCATTTGATGATAATTATTATCAAGAATCCCGTATTAGAAGAATGAGGTATAACATATTCAAAAACGAGTTTGAAACAATCTGTGGAAATCTTGATGACAAAATCCCTAATAAAATATATTGGGAATCTGTTTACTCTTCATTTCTTGTTGTTTTAGAAGAAAAAATTAAAAGATTTGATTTGAACAAATTGGAATCTGAACGTAAATATTTTGAAGATGTTCTTGATGATAGTTCACATGTTGATGAAATATTTGATAGAATTATAAACGAAAAGAAAAGTTATCCGCATCAAGAGTATATTTGTCCTGATAAAAAGAAAAAAAGAAAACGTATCAGTGCAGGTATACCTCTACATGATGACAGTTCTTATGAGAATCTTAGTCAAGAAGAAATTCGTCAAAGGATGGCTTCTATGACAAAAAATAAAGGTTCAATAGAAATTCATAAGATCCTTGATTCTAAGGAATATAAACAACTGGAAACGAGATTAATCAACTATTCTAATCAGAAGAAGTAGATATATTCTACTTCTTTTTTTGTTGTAATAGAAGAAGAAAACTATAATTATACGTTATGCTAGATAAACAACATAGACTAAGAACAAAAGATGTATTATTTCTCACAAAAAAAAGACAGTACTTCTGATCGTGACTGTTTTGATTTTTTTATGTTGTTCAATATCCAAACTTGAAATATAATCAGATTTCTTTTCATGTAAGTATTAAGTATAACAAACACGCTACTGCAAGAAACATCATCAAGAGAGCTATCATCAACTATGTACAGGCTAAAGACATCGAATCAACTCCTATCTGAGACAAATTTTATAAAATATTTATTACTCTCAATAAAAGTAAAATTGAAGAACTTCAAAAAAAATTTGCAAATATGGACAAAAAACATATTATTACCTCTGTTCAAGAAATGTTTACAAATAGTTTTACTGCTTTATCCAAAGCTTTATGAAAATCTTCAAAAATCTAATAAAACACTGAACAAACTTAATCAAAACACTTTCCCCAGAAGACAAACAACAATTGGCTGAAATAAAAAAATTGGAACAACAAATACAAAAGCACAAAGAAACTGAAAAAATTGATAATCTCTGATTTACTCCAACAAACAGAGTTATGTTCAAGTTTTGGTTTTTTGCAATGATTGCTGTTTTTCTTGGATATATTTTATTTAAATCACTTGATGTAATCTATCTTATCCTGACTGCATATATTATTTCTATAGCTATAGAAGTAGTTGTGGATTTGTTTGAACGCATGAATATTTCTAGATGAATATCTATTACCTTAACATATATTTTGTTAGTTATTTTTCTTCTCTCTGGATTTGTCCTTATCGCGCCGTTTCTCCTTAATCAAATCACAGAAATCATTAACATATTCATTGTAAAATTAAATACATTACAAACTTCTCTTCAGACAAAAGGACTTGTTGAAGTACTTAAATCTAGTGGACTACTTTCTCATTATGTTCAACAAGAAATATTTCATGATTTTTCAGATCCTGCCTTAGTACAATCAATACAAGTCAAAATCCAAACAAGTATCTCTAAGATATCTAGCATGTGGACGAGTTATGCACAAAGTATTGGGAACCTTGCGGTAAGTTTTGTAAGTGGATTGTTTTCATTTATTGTAAACTGAAGTATTGTACTTACTCTTGCGGTTTTATTTTCTATAGAAAAGGTTTCTGTAATCAAATTTATAGCAAGCTTGTGATGAGAAAAAAAATATAAATATATTTATGTGAAACTTCAAAAAATATATAAACAACTTTGAATCTGGCTCAAATCAAGACTACTCCTCTCTTTGTATGTTGCTATTGCTATGTATGCTTCATTGTGGATTTTGTCTGCATTTGGTATAGATCTCAATAGTAAGGCTTCTTTGGCAATTATCTTATGATTATTGGATATTGTTCCTTATATAGGACCTGTTGTTGGTTGAATACCTGCTGTACTTGCATGAACTACTGATTATGGTATTTGGGCTTGAGTGATTATTACTTGAGTTATTTTCCTTATCAATACATTAGAAGCAAATATTATGACTCCAGTACTGATGAACAAATCTCTTGGAGTAAACACAGTTGTAATCTTCATTTGTATGATTCTTTGAGGATTGATTATGGGTGTTACATGAATCTTGTTGGCTGTACCTATTGCAGCTATTATCACTCTTTTGTTTGAAAAAGATTACGATAAACAATAGTATACGCTTTGCTTAATCCATTCTTGTTTATTTTTTATAGCGTTCATGAAACAGAAGATTCTCTTTCTCTATTATAGTATTTTAGGAAAACTTGCTCATTATTATATTAAAAAAAATAATCCATATATCATAGGTATCAACTGAAGTGTAGGAAAAACTTCCTGCCGTATGATTATTACTCAGACATTACAACATTTTTTTCCAAAACTAAAGATATCCACTTCTGCCAAAAATTTTAATGGAGAACTAGGATTATCTCTTAGTATTTTTGAAATAGATGAATGGAAACCTAATCCTTGGTGTTTTATCAAAACATTATTTCTTGCTACTAAGAAAGCTCTTTTTGCTAAAAAAAATTATGATATTATTGTCTTGGAATATGGTATTGATCGTCCAAAGGAAATGGAGTTTCTAATAACTATTGCTAAGCCTCACGTAGGAATATTCACTGCTATTGATGTAGTCCATTCAGAGCAATTCGGTAATCCAAATGAAATAGCAAAAGAAGAAGTAAAAATGATTCAAAACACTCGTGAAGTAGCATTTCTCAATGAAAACGATCTCTACGCTATGCAATTGAAAGATCAGATTTGAATAGATACGTTCACCTATCAAACAGCTGATCACAAAAGCAAAGCTGACTTACAAATACATTCAGCATCCTATATTCAACATAAAAAACTTCCTTATTCTGAACTCGAACTCTCTATCAAAGGAACACATCACACTATAGAAACAAATCTTTTTGGAAAAGCAAATTTTGGATATATATCTGTAGCATTAGTGATTAGTGAAATTGTGGCTAATAAATTTTCTCTTAAACACAAAATCAATCAAAAAACTAAATTGGAATATAGTTTACAAGCTTGAAGATTTAGTATCTTTGAAGGGATAGAATGATCTATGATTTTTGATTCTACTTACAATTCTTCTCCTCTCAGCATGAGAAGCGTTATAGATACCGTACGAAATATTAAGCAGTCTCTTTATCCAAAACGCGATCTTTGGTTAGTTTTGTGAGACATGAGAGAACTAGGAGATCATACAGAAAAAGAGCATAGATTACTCGCATGATATGTTAGTCAAGTTGCTGATCGTGTATTCCTTGTAGGAGAACAAATGACTACACATATGACAGATGAACTTGAAAAGTTTGGATATGATATGTCTCATGTATATAAATTTCACTGTTCTAGAAGCTTAGGAACTATTCTCAAAAAGAGACTTATAGATAAACAAGAACAACCACTTATCGTTTTAAAGTGAAGTCAAAATACGATATTTCTGGAAGAATCAGTAAAAACTATTCTTCTTAATTCTGAAGATGAAAAAAAACTCACTAGGCAGTGAGCTTGGTGGATGAAGAAGAAGGGGTGCTAGTATTTTCTATGTCATTCCCGCTTTGCCAGTTGCGGCGGAAATCTAATGTCATTGCGAGGAGCCTCAGCGACGTGGCAATCCAACTGAATTCTCTCTATGTCATTCCGGCCTAAAGAATTTGGAGCCGGAATCTAATTTTTTAGCACTGCGTGCTGGGCTTTTTTCTTAAATTCATTTTGTTCCTTTTTTTTCATCGCTTTTCTTAAATTCATTTGATACTTTTTCCCATTGCCGCAAAAAGTATCCAAAAAGGTCTAGGCCTCACAAATCCGCCACGTTTGTTCGGCCGTAATTTGCTTAGTCAACGTTTTGTTTTCCAGCTATATTACGGGAAGATTGTATTCTCTCTATGTCATTCCGGCCTAGTCTGTTGGAGCCGGAATCTAGTTTTTTTTTGAAAGAAATCTCAAAGAAATAGTTTTGGCTTTTTCAATTATAAAAAAGACTATTAACTAGGAATACTAATTAATAGTCTAATACATGTTATACTAAAGGTTTCCACCCAGAAAAAATTTTTTTCTTTAATTCTTCTAAGAGAGCGATTGCATTGTCAATTGATTCAAATTCTTCTTCTAATAGTTTTTCGGCAAGATCTGTCTGTCCAGAATACATGATATTAGAAATTTCAAATAATCTCTTGTACTGTTGCAATTCTTCTTTGTTAGGATAGCTTTCTACATGTTCTTCAAAAGTCATCTTTTTACCGTAAGATAGTCCTAAACTCATAATAGATTTCCTTTTAATTTAACATTGAGATAGAGTTTCCATAAGTTCCAAAGTGTCTTATCATATTATAAAACAATTGTCGATTATTTTTACCTAAATATGATATCCCGATTTTTCCTCTTTTTTCTTTGATTGTTTTCATTGCTTGTAATGTTTGTACTTTACACATAAAAACAATTGGTGTAAGTTCTTTTTCTTCGTTGGTTTCCGAATCTCTAATGATTAAATACGATAAGAATTTCTTCCTACACTTGGGACATGTTGTGTGGAAATCATAAGGATCGTTACTAAATCCAGCAATGATTTGATTATCATCTAATTGATGATTGCAGTTTGGACAAATTGCTCTAGAAATTGATATAAAATTTCCAAAAACTTTTTGCTTCAAACTCAGTTTTTGTACTTGTCTTTGATAAAGTGACATTGATAACATCATAATTTGGTTCTCCTTTAATTTTAATTAATAATTTTGTTGTTTAAAATAATCGTTAGTAAACATTGCCATAAGACATATTCCTCTTTTCCAACAATAAGAAATTTCAATAGATTTTTCTTTATTAAAATAAGTTGTGTATGAAATTTCTTTTCCAAATTCATCAATAAGCAACATCATTTGTCCCATCAAATATTTGTTTGTAAAATATACTATTCCTATTAGATGCAATTTTTTCTCTTTCAAAAGAGAAACATTATTGATATTGATGACATTATCCTTTCTTTTTTTGTTCCAGAAAACATTCATATTCACATGATTTAAATTTTTGCTCAGAGATCTATTTAGTCTGAATATTTCTTTCTTAAAATTTTGTTTTTTTATTTTCATAATTTTTTGTTTTTTGTTATAATATGTTTTTATATATTTAATTTAAAATGTCAATTAACGTTTATTAAAATAAGATAAATTTATTGTTTTTTTTGATTATATTATTATAATATTCTCATAATACAATAATTTTTTAAATATATACATAATATTTATGTTAATTACAAATGATCCTATAAATGCAGTTATTGAAATACTTTCTGTTAATAAGAATCTTACTATGAAAGAGATTTATGAAAAAATCGAAAAACAGTATGGAATTAAGATATCAACAGCACAGCTGTATAAGATTGTTAGTAAGATGGTTACAGATTTTGTTGTAACTAAACAGCAAGGAAAATATCTTCTTAATGCATTGCGGATAAATAAGATGAAAAATTTGATGAACAATATTGAAGAAGCTTATCTTCAACAAAAGGAATTTTCTTTACTTAATGAGTGAGAAAACTTCTTTTTTTATGGAAATAATAAAATAGATATTGAAAAAACATGGACTGATATTGTTGCAAAAATTCATTTGGAAGTATGAGCAGGTGATTTGTTTTTTTATGACTCACATGCATATTATCGGCTTGGTATGTATGAGAGAACAATAAAAACTTATGAAATATTTCTTGGAAAAAAGTATCATCTTTATCACTTAATAGGAAATGAAACATTTCTAGATGATTATACAAGAAATGTTGTTTTGGATGATAGAGTAAAGTTTGTTATGTCAAATAATCATGAATTTTTAAAGAAATGATATGTCGTAAGAGTAATTGGTGACTATATAATAGATATGATAATGCCAGAACAAATTTCATGGTTTCTCGATCAATTTTTTGAGAAAATTCAAAAAGTAGAAGATTTTAATTTTGATCTCTATTATAGTATCTTTAAAATGAATGCTAAGTATAAAGTTTGTGTTAGAAAATCAAAAAAAGAAGCAGAAATTTGGAAGAAAAAAATCAAATCTTTTTTCTCATAAAATAAGTTTTTTTGTAAAATACCCCTCTTGATTTCTAGATTAAAAAGAAAGATAAATATTCTATATTTCATTATCACTAATAATTATTTATCATTCCTCTACTCCCCATCAATTTTCTTAATCTGATCTCTGATGACAGCTGCTTTTTCAAACTCCCATGTTTTAATAGCTTCGTCGAGTTGGATTTTGAGGTCTTTGAGGATTATCTCTTTTTCTTTCTTGGTCATACGTTTGAGTTTCTTGGTCTTGAGCGTAAGATCTCCAAATGATTGCGTAAGCTCTTCGTCTGTTTTTACAGACTCTAAATCTTTCACATTAGAGAGCGCTTTTTCTGGTATAATATTATATTTCTTGTTATGTTCTTGCTGAATCTTGCGGCGACGATAAGTCTCTCGCAAAGATTTTACCATAGATTCCGTAAAATTGTCTGCGTACAAAACTACTTCACTGTGAGGATTTCTGGCCGCACGTCCTATGATCTGAATCAATGATGTGGTTGATCTTAGGAATCCTTCTTTGTCTGCATCAAGGATAGCTATCAAAGATACCTCTGGAAGGTCGATCCCCTCTCTCAGAAGATTTACTCCTACAATAATATCTATTTGTCCTGTTTTGAGTTTTTTGATTATTTCCCAGCGATCAAAGGTATTGATTTCGCTATGAAGATAAAAAGCTTTATATCCTTTGGAAACAAGAAAATTTGTCACTTCTTCAGAAGATTTTTTGGTGAGCGTAAGGAGAAGGATTTTCCCTTTTTGTGCTATATGTTCATCCATTTTTTTGAGAAGATGTTCCAAAAAAGCTGGATATTGTTTATCTTCATGAGGTTGGATAAAATCTTGGAGATTTGAATACATAGGAAGGAGTTAATGGGATAATTATTTATTACTATATCTATTTTTTATTATTTCTGAGTTTATAATAGGATTTCAAATATGAAAATCAAACAAAAGATTTGACAAACTCCGTACAAAAACTATACTTGAAAACATGAAAAAAATCAGATTTTTTATTATATATATTTTTTTATTTATCTGCGTAAGTTTCTTTTCTTGTGTAAAGGCAGATTTTTCTGGTTTTCTTGATCAATTGGAAACTATGAATATTCCTGTTGAACAAATATTAGAACAGACTTGAGTTACCCGTTACGAACTTACGAGACTTTTGAATGCAGTAGAGTGTAAAGATTGTATCAATCCAAACTCTTTTTATCTCAATAGATATACTTCGTATTTTTGGGATGATTTTACTTCCGTTCCTGGGAGAGATTTTGATGATATCAAATACAATCAAGCTAAATATAATAAGAAGAGCTATTATTACTGTGTTGCCTATGTTGGAGACAATCAATATATGAGATGATATCCTGCTGAGACCAGTCCTATCTGTGCGGGTAAATTTTGTGGTACAAGATATACCACCAAAGCTGAATTTCTTCAAGTAATCATCAATATGATGGGAAAGTATCTCTATCCTCTTTTTGCTCTCAATTGGAAAGATGTTAAAAATTGGCTTGATGATGTAGGAACAGATAGTTATGAAGGAAAAAATTTCACCGATGCTTATATCAAAACTATCAAAGAAAGAGCTAAGGATTGCTGAGATCAATCGTGCATATTACAAGATTCTACGGAACTCAAAATATATCTTCAATACTGTACCTTCAATCTCGAAGCTTGTGGGATGGTTCCTATGGGAAAAATTAAAGAATGATACTGGCCAGTAGCTGAATTAAATATTCTTTATAGACAGTATATTATCAATATTGATGAGGCTGCAAAATATAATGTAGATCAGCTTATTGATGGTCCGCTTTTGTTAAAAATCTTAGCAGGATTGAACAATATTATTTCTTGTTCTTTTGATAATGACTATGATTGTGATGGTATTCTCAATGCAAAAGATGTCTGTGCTTACACCTACAATCCACAGCTCAAGGATTATGATGATGATGGTATTCCTGATGTCTGTGATGATGATATAGATAATGATGGCATCAAAAACCCTATCTGAATTGTAGATGACAATGGTCGTATAGATATTTCTCTTTGGACGTGAAGTATGGACAACTGTTTATTTACAAAAAATTATGAGCAGACTCATACCAAGGGTTGGATAGGAGATGCTTGTTTATGATCAGAAAGTTTATTATCACTTACCATTGCTGTCCAAAAAATTTCATGAACACTCCCCCAAACCATTACGTTTAGCGCTTTAAACAAAGGACCTGTTCAATCTCTCAATTGGGATTTTGGTGATGGATATTTTTGATCAGGACAAACTATTACTCACACCTATACAGAAGCATGACTTTACACCGTACGTTTGCAAGCAAAATGAAATGGTTCAAATGATTGATTAGCTAAAACTACTGTTATTGTTGGTAAGAATCCAACAGAAAAACGTGCGTTATCATTATTAGCAAATACTCTCTGATGAGCAGTAAAATCATCTATTTCTTTATCACTTTCTACGCTAGGTAATTATGATACCTATGAGTGGGATTTTGGTGATGGAACCAAAGAAACTTCTTCAAAAACAAGTTTTAAGAAAGTATATTCTACAGGATGAACGTATTCTGTTGTTGTTAAAGGACTTATCAACTGAGCTATAGAAAGTATTGGAATAATCTCTTTGTGAATCTGAGAAAATACTTACGGATCTTCGCTCAAAGCAGCCTTTCTCAATCCAGATAAAAATCGTAACGTAAGTTTTTCTACGGATATTTATTGATTTTCTTTGTGAAATGTTTCAAGTATTTATCGAGATTTTGGTGATGGAACAACTACAGAAACTAATACACTTACAAGCTCTCATACCTACAAAACATCTTGAAAAAAAGTAGTTATGCAAACCATCAATCTTATAAATTGAAGTAAAATAAGTAGTATCATCACGCTCTATGTTGTTGCTCCTCGTATGTTTAATTCATATAGTTTACAATATTTACCTTCTCCATTGGATGCGAATACCTTTAAACGTCTATCCTTTTCTACTGATGTAATGCCAAATGGATTAGACACTTTTTCTTATTTTATTCATGATTATGACGACGATAATTCAGACACTATCAACTATTCAAATAAAATAACATTCCCTCTCTCTAAGTATCATGTATACAATACTCCTTGAGTTTATTATCCTCAAACCACGATAACTATTGATCAATGTTCTTTTTTATCAGCTCAAGCAACATTAGCTGTATGATGAGCAGACTTCTGTATACAAGCAAAACTTGATTGAAGTTTAAATAAATATAGTTGTGATATTGATGATGATTGAATTCCAGATATTTGTGATTCAGATATGGATTGAGATGGATACAAAAACCTTCTCTGAATTATCAATCCAGAAAATTATAACGACTGTGATTATATATGAGCACTCAAGGATGGAAACAAAGATGGCTTACTCAATCTAGATATCTTGTATAAACACTTTCAATGAGTTTGTTCTCTTGATAATGCACCATTTCCTTATAATCCAGATCAATCAGATAAAAACAGAAATAATATTTGAGATGCATTAGAAGATGCTCTTAGTGGTAGTTCTTTGGATATTATTTCTCCAGAAAAAGATACCGACGGAGATGGATTACCTGATCTTGAAGATTGATGTCCTACTCTTGCAGAAAATTATAACTGAGTAAAAGATTATGATGGATGTCCAGAAATATGAACCGATTTAGGATGTGAAAATATAGTAATAACACCTGCTACATCTTGCTTACAATGTCCTTGTCAATTTATAGACTTTTCTTCAGCATTAACAAATAATGATCAAGTTAAAGCTGTATTACGAGATAATAAAAAAAGATACGATTGGTCGTATTCAATATGAATTCCGATAAATTATTAATTTCTTTTTGAGAAAGATCTCAAAACTCTTTTTACAAGTCACCAGCAAATCTCGCTCTTCGCTCGGTAAAAAAGGATTGTAAATTTATTTTTTTAGTTTAGTATACATACCTCATCTATTATCAACGATTAATATAAACAAAAAAGACGGAACAATCCGTCTTTTTTGTTTAGTCTTCGATTGCGCCTACTGGGCAAGAATCTTTAGCTACCTGATAATTAGCTTTTTCTTGATCTGTTTCAGGTTGTTTGATTACTTTAGCCTTAAATGTAGCACTATCTAGTTCAAATATTTCTGGAGCTAGATGTACACATGTTGCACATCCTATACAGCTATCGTTTACTTTTACCATATGATAATATTGTTAATATGTAAATTATTCTTCATCAGATGTTTCATGATCAAACAATCCTTTGAGAGACTTTTTATTGCTTATATCTTTGAGAGATTCTTCATCTACTACATTGATAATCTTAGTTTTTCCTGAATGTTCTTTAGCATGTTTGATAATAGATATCAATGTCATTACTAATCCTATCAACAAATATGTCCAGGTAAAATAATACATACCAGTCATACTTATAGCTGAAGTTACTTCACTCATCACTCCTGCTGTATTTCCGATAGCAAAGAATGCTGTCAAAATAATCCATAGGAATGCAAAGTTTATAAGGAGATCATTTTCTTTAAACCCAAAGTAATTGATTACAATATTTTTGAATCTAAAACTCATATTCCATCCAAACAACACAACAAGACTAATCATAACAATAACCATTGTTGAAAACAAATGACTATTTAACAACCAGATTCTGTATCATTCTTCTGCCACTGGCTTGATAGAGATTATTGGGAAAAATATCAAGAAAAACGCTAAACCAAAAAGATACAATACAAATGTCTTCTGATTTTTTGTAAATCTTGTAAACTTATGAAGAAATAAACTAAGATAGTGTTTAAAATCTTTTTTGTGCATGAGAGCAATGTAAAATAATAAATATTTTCTAAGTATACATATTTAGACACCTATTTCAATATTTAGAAGTAGGTAAATAATACAACACAAAAACTCACCTCCGAAAAGATGAGCTTTGTATACTATAAATTATATGAAGATGTTGTTGATGAATCTGTACCATCAAAATCATAATATGGATTTCCACGATATTCATTTTCTTTCTGAGCATTTTTGATCAATTTTCCTACTTCAAATACCTTTGTAAATAATTCACCAGCCTTAGAAAACACCATTTTTGTATTGTATTCTTGTTCTAATTGAACTCCCATGGCTTTGAGCACATAAGGAAATCCAATAAGAAGTACTATAGATAACAACAATCATATTATCATAAATCTGATTGAATTTCGTCATTTCTTCTTTTTATCTTCTTTTCCTCCACTAAATACAAATAAGAAAACCGCATGCAAAAACGAATACAAACATCCTATTAACACTATAATAACGATAATAGCAAATATTGTGAGAAGAATATCCTCCATACTTGCTTGTTTGTAGATATCTGGCACGGTAATATATTTATAAAGTAAAAGATTTTATATTATCAAGTATACTCTATTTAGCTTCTTTCTTTGTCTTTGCTGTTCTTGTTCTTTCTTCGAAGAATTTTTGGAAAATAACATCCTTAGTTTCTTTGAAAAGAATCTTTGCAATTCTTTCTGAAAGTTGAGCTCCTTTTTCGATCCAAGATTTAACAGCAGCTACATCTACTTCTACTTTGTGAGCTAATGGATCAAATCGTCCAAAAACTTCCATAAAAGATGATTTTACTGGTTTTGTATGTTCTGTAAGGACAACTCTATAGAAAGGTCTACCCTTTCTTCCTTGTCTAGATAATCTAATTTTTAGCATTGATGATTATAAAGTATTAAAAAATCTTTAAAGTTTATTTGATTGAAAATGTTTTAGAGTCTTTTTAGGAAGGGACTTTTAACATTTGATCAAGTACTTTTGATTACTTAAGTTTTTCCTTTGATCCATGAGTTGTGTGTTTCTTGTCTTTTTTACAGTACTTTTTTAACTCAAGTTTTGGAGTTGTTGCTTTGTTAAGCATTGTTTGGTAGTTTGTTGCTCCACATTCTTTACATTGCATGGCAACAATAATTCTTCCAGCTTTTTTCTTAGCCATAATAACACAAATTTAAGGTAATAAAACATATATGAATGAATGAATGAGATGATACTTAGTAACTTAGCACCGGGCAGATTTGAACCGCCGACCTCGCCCTTATGAGAGGCGCGCTCTAACCAACTGAGCTACGGTGCCATATGAGATTCGGTGAGGGCGGGATTCGAACCCGCGAGACGATCACTCGTCTGACTCGTTAGCAGTGAGTTGATTTCGGCCACTCATCCACCTCACCTTGCCGATCTTTTTTGTCAATCAAAAAAAATAGCCGTGTTTTGGTATATATGGAATNNGGAATTGATGTTGAATTTCAAGCATAAAAACATAAAAAATCTAATTATTGTATATATAGGTCAGATTTTATCTTTTTGTATTTCTATGAAGCAAAAAATTATTGATTTTGTACAATCTCATTCTCAAGGAAAACATGGCTGTCATGATATAGACCACACCCTAAGAGTCACTGACTTAGCACTCTTGATAGGACAAAAAGAAGGAGCGGATTTAGAAGTTTTAGAATACGCATCCCTCCTCCACGATATAGGAAGACCTTATGAAGATGCATCTTTGGGAGAAATCTGCCATGCAACAAAAGGAGCTGAAATAGCAAACACTTTTCTTCCTACACTTTGATTATCTCAGAAAAAAATCGATCATATTGTTCACTGTATTCTTTCTCATAGATCTAGAAACAATATCACACCAGATACTTTGGAAGCAAAAATACTTTTTGATTCGGATAAACTAGATTCTTTGTGAGCTACAGGTATTTGAAGAGCTTTTATGTTTGCTCAGGAGGTTTGAGCAAAACTTCATAATGATAAAGATACCGATATTTCAACAACTAAATCATATACCAAAGAAGATACTGCATATAGAGAGTTTGCTATAAAACTTCACAAAATCAAAGATCATATGTTTACGCAGGCAGCTAAAGAAATAGCTCAAGAAAGACATGATTTTATGGTTGCATTTTTTAAGCAGTTAAATAAGGAAATATGGTGAGAAATATAATATGTAAATTATAAGAAATTTATCATCTATAAAAATTTATGGCAAACGAAGCAGGAGGTATTGGAGAAGGATTAGATATTGGCGGTCAGCCAAGGGAAGATCTTAACAAAGTTACTGAAGAAGCGGTCAGAAGAGTTCAGGAACAATCTCAGCAAGCAAAACAAATCCAACAACAAATACAACAAGACAAAGCTAGCAACAATAAGTTAGCTCAATTTCTCGCATTCTTAATGAAAACTATCAATAATGAACACCTTATCAAACATTTGTATGAATTATTTTTTAAAACAAAACATCCAAAGACGTGAGTAAGCTACCTGAGAAAAAAAATCAATACAACGGTTATAATCTGACTTTTTTATCCTTTTTATAAAGAAGAAGGAAAAACATTCTGAGTAGATTCTTTTTTTCAAGCTCTTTTGGATAGCGACCATCCCATCACCTTACATCTTTACATCTCATATATCAAAAAACTTTCTGCAAAATATCACGACAATGTTCCTTTAGATCCAGAACTTCTATTACTTTTTCTTTCTGAAATCATTAATCATTTTGGATTATTTGATACAAAATCCCTTTCTGAGGAGAAACAACAAGAATTTATTCAACATCTCAAACACGATCTTTACAAATAATATATTAAATATATTTTTAAAAATACGTCAACCTCTATTTAAAAGAAAATGGAGGTTTTTTTTGTTAGAAATAAATTTTGGTATATACTTAAATAGAAACATTTTACCTCTCATATAGCGATGGCTCCTATCGACAAACAAGATATTAATATATCTGAAGTAAAAGATTACAACCTAAATACTTCCGTGGAGAAAATAGATACTCCCGATATTTTCTTAAATAGATTAAATAATTACAATATCACAGATCTCTCACAAGTACTTATCAAAAAAGATGGAGAGATGTTTATTTTCAATATTAATGGAAATGATGAATTTTGTGTATTTGGAGAAAAAAAGTTTCAAGATTTTGTAAAAAATTTTTATGAAAACAAAGAGAATAATGAGAAAAGTATTGTAGTAGAGTTAAATCAATTAAGACTTAGTATTTTATCTGGAACAGCACCTTCTCTCAGAGAAGAATCTGATAGACAACAAGAACTATTAAATAATGCAACAGATATCAATGTTATTAAAAATAGAATTACCTTGTTACATGATTTTTATGATGCACAATTAGATGATTCTAGATGGAATGCTTTCTTTCTTAACACAAAGTATACTGCACAAGAGAAAGCATCATGGAAAATCAATAAAACAGAAGCTAAAAAACGTCTTAAAATGATAGAAAATATTCAAGATAAAATAGAACAAATAGAAAAATGAGAATATGAAAACAAAGCACTAACTCCTTATGATAAAAATATTACTTTATGACAATTTTCTGCAGAATTAGATAAACTTTCTAATGATGTTCCTGCTTTTATTGCAAATCGTAATGATATTATTTTAGGAAAAGCTGACACTGTACCTTATTACAATATTGATATCAATACCAAAAGTGAGGCAAGATCTCTTCTTAATGCTTTCAAAAAAAGTGGTAGATATAATGCAAAACTTAATAAAATAGAACTTAAAGGTGCTAAAACTCAAGAACATGATCAAGACTTACAAGCACTTGAAGAATATCTCAATACGATTATTGCTGATCCTGATCATTTTGATCCATCAGAACATCCTTTTACTGCAGAACATCAAAAAGCATTCAATTATCTTCTTTCTATTGATCCAACATTAAAAACATCATTTGAAAATGGTAAAAAACAAGCTGATACATGAACAACTGACAAGAATCCAAATACAGCTAATCAACAATCTTGAACGGATAACAAGCTTCCAGAAGGAACACCTGGATCTGTAAGAGAATCTTTTGAAAAACAAGGTCTCAATGGTATGGTAAAATCACTCTTGGATAAAACACATATGACTTCAGATCAAAAAAATTTCTGGGGAGGTGCTGCCAATCTCGCTATGTGGTGAGGTATAGCTTTTGTCGGATGGAAATTTATTTCTAATGTCTTTAAATCTCTTACTAAAACTTGAAGAGCAGAAATGAAAGCTAATGGTGGTCGAGGATGGATTGTTGCTCCATTGGCAGTATTTTTTGGAGCTAATGCATGGAAAGGAGATAGCCCATTATCACTTCTCAATGGAGGAGCACTTACAGAAGCTATTTCGGGGATTTTTGGTGGTATAAATAGAAATACAGCATCACCGGATCAATTAGCATATACTGAATGATTTGCCTGAGCTTCTGCATTATTCAATGGAATGACGTATCCTCAGGTAGCAAATCTAATCGAAACTGATGCAGATGGAAAAATGAAGATTAAAGCTGATCAGTATGATAACTTTGTAACTGCATTGGAAAATAATCCAGATACAAAGAAAAAAGCTGCTGCTAAATTTTTGAGATCTATAGGTAAAGATGATCCAAATGGAATGATAGACCTTGCATTGACTGGTATGGGAATCTCTATGGATAAACTTCAAAAAGGAACAGAAAAAGATACATTTAATGAAACAGCTACTCAAGCAATCGGAAGAATTGGAGCTATGACTAATTTTATGGAAACAAATAATTATCAAACTATTATCCCAGAACAAATGCCCCTTATCAGAAAATATATCGCTGAAGGAACTCCTACGCTCCAAGACTTGGAAGCAAGATGAGATGTCTTCCAGAGAACACTAGAAATGCCTTCTGCAGACATCCAAGCAAAAAATAAAGCAAAAATAGAAGCACTCAAACTTAGCGATAAAAACCAAGAAAAAAATCTGATTAATGCACTCAATAGATTCTATTATCTCCAACCAACTGCAGCAAATTCTGGATTGGATATCAAACTTAATCCAAAAAATGCAAGTCAAATTCTTTTCACAACCTACGGTAAAGATACTATTATAAATCTTAATGATAAAACTCTTGCTGGTATGGGTGGTATTAGATTTGATAGCTATATAGAGACTATGNNTATATCAAAGATATTTGTAAAACAAAGGTCGATACATCTCCTGATAAAAAACCATTCAAAATATCTCAACCTGGAGGTGATATAGAGTTTAATGATGCAACTACTCGATCAATGAGTACAGATACAGAAATCATTTCTGCTGGAATAGGTGGAAATCTTCAAAAAGTATCGCCAAAACTTGAACAACACAAACAAGATTATGTAGATTATCTAAATAGTCTTGATTTCTGGGCAAAATCTGCATAATAAAATCCA
Organism: Patescibacteria group bacterium UBA5124; assembly: GCA_002414185.1. Classification (GTDB taxonomy): domain Bacteria; phylum Patescibacteriota; class Gracilibacteria; order Absconditabacterales; family Absconditicoccaceae; genus UBA5124. Next base: position 22,846 of record DHYS01000008.1, read on the forward strand.
TTGAAACAATAGAAACAACTACTATACTGGGGGCTAGATTTTAGCCCCTTTTTCTGTGAATGGAGATATCAAATACACTAAACATACAAGGAAACAATATTCTGATTATTGGGAACTGGTCCTATAGAAATCTGTGAGACGAATTGATTTTGATTGGTACTATCAAACTTCTTCAATCTCAACACAAACACATATATATACAAGCCTATGATTCTAGATGGCTCGAAGGATTTCTTAAGCAATTTGTAGATACTTCCAATATCACCTTCCTTACAGAGATTCCCAAGGGAATCAGGTCATGGATTAGATTTTTGCGTGACGGAGTCTACAAACAAAAGTGGAGAGAGCTTTTCAGCTATGCAAAAATCGATGGAGTCATCGTAGGATGAGGAGAAATCCTTACCGAAGAAAACCCAAATAGTTACTGGTATTGGTTAGTATCATTATTACCTGTCTTGATAAGAAAGATTTTCGTGAAAACCAATATTTACCTTATGGGATGAATCCAAACCCCAAGCAAAAGTCTGAATAAAAAGTTGTTTGATTTTTTATTATCCCAAACGAAACATATTTATGCAAGAGATACTCATAGTGTAGAAGCTCTTTCTGCTTATGAATTCAAAAATTGTGAATTTTTTATGGATACTGCGTATTATGCATGGGATTGGAAAAAAGACACGACAAATGAATGGAAAAAAGAAAAATATATTATAGTAAATGTGAATAAAAACGGAGAAAAGTTTTTGGAAGAGATAGCCAATGATATCATGGAATACCAGAAGCAATGATATATTGTGTATTATGTGGCAGTAAGTAAGTGATCTCAAGCTGAATACAATGATAGCAAGTATTATAAAAGACTTCCTGGAAAACTCCATCGTCTGGATTGGGAAGACAATTTTGAAGCATTTGTAGAAAAGATAAAAGGAGCTGAAATAGTGATCTCTACAAGATTACATCTCTTTTTGATTGCTTCGTTTCTTGGCATCAAAACCAAAGTATATCCTTATCAGAAAAAGATTTTAAAAATGCAGGAAGTTTTGAAAAAAATTAAATAAAAACATTTTTCATTGCTTTTCTTAAATTCTATTTGTCGCTTTTTTTCATTGCTTTTCTTAAGTTCATTTTGATACTTTTTCCCATTGCCGTCCCGCCTTGCGGGATAAACGCCAAGTATGCAAAAAGGTCTAGACCTCACAAATCCGCCATGTTTGTTCGGCCGATGGTTTGCTTAGTCAACGTTTAACTTTCCAGCTGAAACCATCTCATTAGGATTGTAAAAATTGTTTTTAAATTTAGTTATTTTCTAAAACAACTATCGTCGACATCACCTTGACCGAGCGAAGAGCGAGATTTGATGTCGACTTGATTTTTTTCCGACCTTTTTTGATCAAGCAAAAAAGGTCAATAGCAAGAGTTTTGAGACCTTTCTCAAAAAAATATATAAATTACTTTAAAGAAAAAAAA
>DHYS01000015.1 GCA_002414185.1 Patescibacteria group bacterium UBA5124
AAAGGTCAAATAAAAGAGTTTTGATATTTTTCTCAAAAAAACGTTTAAATCTCATTTAAAAGATCCGTCACAACCGTATTAAACACATCCATCCCTTGATCGGTAAGGAGAAGTCTGTCATCTGTGTCATAAAAATATCATTCATCTTTATACTTTTCTACAAGGTCTCTATAGTTTTTAACCAAAACAGATTCAAAGTCTTGAATATTTTTGATTCCTATATCTGTTCTTAATCCCAAAAAGAAAGATTCAATCAGAATATCTTTTTGCGTCATTTGTACTGTTTTACTTGGATCCACAAAGTTACCTTTGAGATATTCAGTGAGATTATAGGTATTCGTCCAGCGAAGAGCAGGATCAGTATTGTCTGATGTTTTCAAGATATCTGAAACAAGATTTTTATTTCCTTCTTTGCTTTGAATAAATGATGATGCACTAGGACCAAATCCGAGATAATCTCCCATTTCTCGATACACTCTATTGTGGATACTACTTACTCCTTTTCTGCAAAAATTGGATAATTCATATCTAGTATATCCAGCATCCAAGATACTATTTTTTAACAGTTCAAATTCGGCATAGATATCATCATCGTTTCCATAATAAGCTCCAGAAATAGCTTGATCAGGAGTCTTACTCTGCCACTTAGAGCCAGGAAAGAGTTCCAGAGTATAGAGAGAAAAACTCTCCGCAAACTGGCTCTCCGCAAAATTTTGGAAAAATNNTTCCAAATGCAATAAAATCAAAATTAAATACCATGTTTTCTTGTTTGATAGGTCTGAGTCATCTCAAAAAATCCATTAATCCAGCAAAAGAAACAGGTCTTCATGTATCGGTAAGTATTTGATTATCAAAGGTTTGTATTCCAAAACTAAATCTCAATCTTGACCAGTTTTTGAAATGTGTATGAAATTGTTCAATCAGATTGTATATGTCTTTTGTAGGATAAGGATTGAGTTCTATACTAAGTTCTTCTACTTCAGAAGTATCAAAATGCTGACTTATTTTATCTACAATACCGGTCAATTGGGGAATAGAGAGGACATTAGGTGTTCATCCTCCCAAATAGATAGTTTTGATATGTTTATCTTCCGTCAGGTTTGCGTAATGTTCTATCTCTTTATACAAGGTATCAAGATAGTTTTGAATCATAGTATCTTTAACTTCAGGATTGAGAAAAAGAGTATAAAACGAACAATACGCACATTTCTGAGCACAAAATGGAATATGTATATAGAGAGATAACACGAGGATGATGATAAAAGATAAATACTGTCCATACCTTATACAATAGGGGAGTTTTTGCAAACAAAAAAGGAGATGAAAAACCATCTCCAGGGATTAATAATATCATCAAATCGACATTTCCAGGTCTTCAACAAGGGCTTGTTCCTCTCTGTTGAGGTCCTGGTTTTTTCTTTTTCCTTTTAATTTTCTTTCAACCTCATCCAACTTAGGCTGGAGAAGCTGTGTATAATCTTCATCCTTACATCCCTTGATAGAAAGCTTCGCTCTATCAATAACATTTTTTGCATACGCATAATTCATATTAATTCTTTTTTTAGTTTTGGTTGTTTGATTTATAAAGAAAATATATAAAAAGTCAATACATTTAAAAAGATCTTGATTTTAATCTCCATTTTTGTAAATTCTCTCCCACTGACAAGAAAAAAATAAACAAAAATTAAACAAAATCTTATGGTTAAAATTGAAAAAAATCACAGTAGCAATCAGAAAGATAAACAATGTATGGTGTGTACTACACCTCAGCCAAAAGTACGTTGGACTCTTATATGTCCTAGTAAACAATTTTTTGAAGATGCAGCCGCCTGGGTATCCCAGATAGCAAATTCAAAAAATATCGTCAGAAATGATGAAAAAATGGCAGTAGAAATGTGTTTGTGTGAACATCACGAACAAGTAATGAACCGTTTGCTTCCTCATACAAAACAATCACCCAAAGATGTATTAGGCGCATTTCAGTATATTATCGAAGTCGAGAAAAATTAGAAAAAAATTAAAAAGGAGAGTTTTTATTCTCCTTTTTTTTGTAATTGTATTGTTACTATCTCACTACGTGTACCTAGTCTAATTGGAGCTCACCAAGTACCTATTCCCTGCGAAACAAAAGCTGTTTTATCACCAAGCGTATATTTTCCATATGTATAGTCATTGAATAATCAGATAATCCATGTCACAGGAATAAATTGTCCATTATGCGTATGACCAGCTAACTCTAGATCAATAGGGTAGTTGCTCAATTTTTTTAAATGCTGTGGTTGATGAGAAACTAAAATCGTAAACAAATCATTAGATACCATCTTACTTTCATCCAATACTTCTGTTAGTGTCCTTCCATTCCAATAACTCTTATCATCAATTCCAACTATTTGGATTCCTTTTTCTACGAGAGATTGGTTTCTCAACGGAATAATTTTGGTTTTCTTAAAAATATCAAGGACACTACCGGTATTACCCATGTCATCATGATTTCCTAAAGTAGCAAATACAGGCATAGTAAGTTGATTGAAAGGTTAAAATGCTGGTACATAGGAAGTTTTAGCTATATTTACAAGATCTCAACCAATTAAAACAAAATCTGGGTTTAATTGTTTGATTTGATCTACTAAAGATTGGATATATTTGGTTCCACGAGTGTATTCTACATGAAGATCACTGATAAATACAATATTCATATCCTGAGAAATTTTATCATTTTCAATCGTAATCGAAGTAATCTTAGGAAGATATCTCATTACAAATCCATAAACAACAATCCCTATCATAGCAACTGTTACTGACCAAACAGGTACTTTGATCCATAGTGAAAGGATATATTGAAGCATCAAGACAAGAGAAATAATCCAGATACAATAACTCCCTCGTAGAATGATAGTCCCTGGTATCTCTCATAGTCCACTAGAAAACCTACTCAGAAAAAATGATCCTATAAACAAAACAAGGGTAATTAATGCGTATAATAGTATAGTTTTTACTTTCCAAGTTAAACCATAGACTTCAGATATTCTCCAAAAGAAAAAATAAAAGACAGCACCCAATATTCAGCTTAAGATAAGTATAAAGGCTGTGATAGAAAATATTTTTCAAAAAGAATGCATATATGTGTATAAGAAGATAAACGGTATTCAGATAAATATAGTTATTTACCTTATCCTAGCAAGGATTTTTCAAATCAAAAAAAAATCTCAACTCGAAGTTGAAATCCTTTAATGGAGCGGGTGACGGGACTCGANNGCTAAATGATAGTAACTTACGAAATGATTTTTTTGATTTTGTAGTAAAAGTAGGAGAAGATATTAGTTATTTCTTGAGGATTTAGAAAATTCATAAAAAAATTATTTATTACTTAAATCTTCTTTTAATTTCTTACCTAATATAGGATTTATCATATTAATATAATTAATATGACCGTTTACTATATTTTTAAATTTTTCAATAGAGATATTTCCAATAGAATTTTTCTTTATATACCTATTTTTCTCTTTTATTCGGCCATTATGTTTAATATTAAAAATTAAGGCTCTTACATACTTATATTTTTTTCTTCATATTGATACTTTATCGGAATTGATAGTTAATCAGGTTATTCTCATACAATTTCAGGAATTTATCTGCTTTACTTTGTTATAATTAACAGCAAATCATTCTTCTTCTATTATAGAAAAAAATTTCTGTATTAAATAATTTACTTTTACATTAGATAAATCATTTAATCATATTGTTAAATCATCAGCATACCTGGAATAAGAAATCCTACTATCTATTTTTCAAATATAATTTATTATTCTCTTATCTAAACTAGATGCTACTATATTAGATATTGCTGGGCTTGTTGGAGCTCCTTGGGGTAACTGGTTTTTATAAGTACATAGTCAAGATAAATAACTACTTACTTCATGGTTATAATTAAATACTCTTTTAAACATCAAGTAAACTCTATCCTGCGATATAGAAGGAAAAAAATTCTTAATATCTATCTTTATTAATATTTTTTTTCATACATGGAAGAGAGCATTGTTATAAATAGATTTTCATGGCATAAATCAACAAACATTATCTAATACTTCTTTCTTAGTTCAAAATCATAATACATGCTTTAAAATATGCTTTTGAGCAATTTTTAACCTATCTTTAGGTATAAGAAGCTCTCTATACGATCAATCACGTTTAAGAATCTTTTTTTTAGTATAAATTTTTCTATTTTTAGAGTTTACTCAGAATGATAAAAAATTTAATTGTTTATCTCCCGAAAATGATAAAAAGTCTTTAACAGACTCTTTATTATCTAAAAACATTCTTTTGCTATCTATATTTTTCATGTGATTATTATTTTAAATATCTCATAATCTACTAAAGACCCGTTTAAAGATAAGACATCGGAGTCTTATTTGATTTATATATCTGAGCGTAAGCGAAGAGCAAATAAGTGAAACGGAGATGTCTTATTTTTCGCGTAGCGTACATAACGAAGTTATGCTAATGTATTGTAAGAATTGTATCTAATGAATAGCGGTAACACTATTCATAGCAAGTAATTTGCTTGAAACTAGATTATGAGACCATT
>DHYS01000012.1 GCA_002414185.1 Patescibacteria group bacterium UBA5124
GGTTTTTTTTAATTTGTTACCAGTATTCTTCAGATTCTGGATCTCGTGAAACTTGCTCTGTATCTGGATGTGATATATAATATATAGCTAGAAAGGCAAAGACACCAATACCTACGAGTATCTTTCTCATCCATATAAGTATAAAAATATTTGTATAATAACTGATACATACGAGTATAATACAAAGAATTAGTACAAACAACCATATCATACTCCATATAAAGTCTTTCTTTTGAGGATCTTTTAGTAATTTCATAATTATTTTGTTTTAATTTATTATTTCTATTTAATGATGTGATAGATATCTTTTTCTCGAGGAAAATCAATAAATTCTCTTTTATTTAACAGATTTCTCCCGTCCTACTAATTGTTTGGAAATTGTCTCTACAGATTGAATAAGAATTAGGAATTTCTCCAGAGATATCACATGTAGATCTTTTGATAACCTCAATAATACTTTCAAGGCTTCTAGATAACTTCTCGTTTCGCCTATGGCAAGTTTTTTATCTGATGATATATTTGCTCTATACATACTTGAGATCAGATTCAATGATTCTTTCTTTATTTGTTCTCAAAGGGTATATTTGAATTCTTTAGGAAATTTTTTGATAACATGAAATAACTGTAAGGTCATATCATAGCTTGCTTTATAGACGGGAAGATGTTCATAGAGAACCATTATGTATTGTTCAATAAGTAAAATGAATATCAAAAGAGAAACCGGATATTTTCTGTAATATTTTTTTTCTGATTATATAATTCTTTCCATGTCTTAGAATTCAAAGGTAAGAATTAATCACATTAAGCTGTTTAGCTTTTGATCAAATAATTCAAATATGTTTCATTTTTGTTTTAAAATTACCTATTGTTCTGCGATGAATATATATTCTCCGTGGTTTGATATATCCTCCTAGGAATTTCACTCATTTTGTATAGTGCTGGAGATATATCTTATTGGGATGTAAGATAAGCTGGAGTTTTTCTTGGAGAAATATTTTTATCTGAGGAATTAGTGATTTGAGAAATTCTTTGTCATGATGAATAATCACAAAGTCATCTACATATCTACCATAATATGTACATCACAACTGGTATTTAATATATTTATCTAAAGAATCTAGATAAATATTTGCAAAGAGTTGACTGGTGAGATTTCCTATAGGAAGTCATTTCCCAGCTCAAACATGAAAAAGGCTTTTTTCTTTGGGTAATCAGTCATAATCTGAGTTTTTCCCCTTGAATATATAATTTTGCGTAGGATCATGGTCAATCACCTGATTAATTAGCGTAAGCAATCGTACTTTATCACAAGCTATTTCTCACCAAAAATTGAGTTTCTCAGCAATTTGCTGTTTGAGAATTTCTTTATCTATACTCATAAAAAATCCCTTTATATCCAGTTTGAGAATATAACAATCTCTAGTATAATTCTGCGAGCATGATCTAATAAAATGATCCATTCTTCTGATTCCATAATGTGTTCCTTTTTCTAATCTACAGCTATAACTATCATAAATAAAATGACGGTCAAAAAGTCTGTATATATAATTGTAGATGAGATGATGAATAACACGATCACGAAAACTACTTGCGAATACTTCCCTTTTGACTGGATCGGAGACAATAAAACAAATACTTTGTCCTATTTCATAGGTTCTTGTCTTTAATTCCTCGTATAACTCAAATAATGAGTGTTCAAAATCTAGCTCGAAAGCAAGTTGACTCAGTGTATTTCTTTTGTTACATCTCGCATCATAGTAAGCCTGAAAAATATCCAATAAGAGTTGATCCATGTATAACTTTTAATCTAAAAAACTCCGTTCTCACAAGATTGCGGAACGGAGCAAGCAGTGCTCAAAGGCCACGACAGGCTGAGGACATTCCTGACTGTTCCAAGTTATGTCTGCATCATCATTATTCCATCTCACTTCAACTAAATTACCATCTCCATTTACTCACGAAAGCGTCGCGTAGCCGACAGTCCCGACATCGTTCCACTTCATATTATTAGGACCCCAATATCCGGCCTTATCTAATCAAAACATCTTGACAAAACTATATATTTTTTCTTTTTTATTCTCTCCTGGAAAGAAACTTATAAGCTGCTCTACTTCCGCTTCATTTTCTAATAATTTTTTCCCTTGTCCTTTTGCTGTTTTTTCTGCTGCTTTACCAGTCATATAAGTTACTCATTTGATTCCTGTATTACCATTCTTATCCTGATGACTTCCCTCAAAGATATCTTGGTTATTTGGCGTAGCAGTAAGCACTGAAAATTTCTTTTTCATAGCTACTACTTCTATCTTTCCATCTGCAGTAACCTTGATATTCTTTTTCATCTCTTGCTGTTTTTCTGGTGAGAGAGTATTCCAAATCTCTGTATATGTTTTATTTTGTGGATATGGACATAATTTGAGATCTTTTTTTTCTTCTTCACTATAGAGATTCTCTTTGAGTGCAGAAATTTTCTCTGGATCATCTCCAGCTAATTCTTTAATTTTCCCTCGTCTTTCTCTCTTAGCTTGTGATTGTTCTGCAGCTTTTTTATAGTCAGTCTTCTGTTTGAGAAGATCTATCATTTCCTGTTTCATCTCAATATCTTCTTTCTTGCTTTCAGAAAGATTGAGATTACGGATTTGATTTGCTTTTGGATTGAGTTTCATGAGAGAAATAGTAATAAGTAAAGATAATTAAGTATACTCTCTTTCTGAAAAACTTGAAAGTTTTTCAGAACTTTTGCGAAAGATTATTGTTGACATTATATAGATTTATGATATTATTACAAGAGATTTTTTCTCTTGAAATGAATAATAGATTTACTATATGTGATATTAATATGTCTCGTATGCGGACATAGAGTTACTTCATAACTAATTTAAAATTATTGCTTATGAAAAAGTTTTTGCTGTTTGTCTCTATTCGTGGATCAACAAATTTTGCAGGAAAGAACGTAACAAAAGATGCTATCGAAAACCGGTAAAGGCGTAAAAACGGGCATTTGAAAGGAGGCCCACATTAAAAAATTTAAGGTTCCCAAGAATTCTTGGGGCCTTTTCTTTTTTATTGAATTTTTTGAAGAGAAAGATATCTTATGAGGGATAAATAAAACCAAAAAAAATCAATACTTATGAAAAAAAATACTTATGAAGGGAAAATTTTGATTGAATTTTATGAAAAAGAGACACTCTCATTAGAAAGACTTAAAGCACTTTTTAATGGATTTCCTGTGCATATAGAAATGTTTACAGAAGAAAATAATAGAAAATATTTCTCTGTTTTGCTTGAGAATAGGAAAGCACAACAAGTTACTGGAGGATTTTATATCTACAATGAAGAAAATTTTATTTTTTTCTTTAGATATACTCAGATTAAAGGTGTATATGATGCACTTAATTCACAACTTCTTTGGCAACACTGGAACAAAGAAAAAAAAGATCTTATGGTCTTAGAATAATATAGAAGATACCCCGAAATTCGGGGTATTTATTTTTTTGTATCAAGTTTCAATTTAAAAAAACGCCCCGGAGGGCGTCTTTATTCTCTTCTGGATTGCCACGCTTTGCTCGCAATGACAATACCCTTATTTCAATGCTGCGTGAGCTGCAGCTAATCTTGCGATAGGTACTCTAAATGGTGAACAAGAAACATAGCTCAATCCTACCTTGTGGCAGAATTTTACTGATTCAGGATCTCCACCGTGTTCTCCACAGATTCCGAGTTTGATATCAGCTCTTGTAGACTTTCCTCTTTCAGCAGCAAGCTTCACGAGTTGTCCTACTCCTTCTTGATCCAATGTTTGGAATGGATCTTTATCGAAGATATTTTGGTTTTCGTATTCTTTGATGAATTTACCAGCATCATCTCTAGAGAATCCAAGTGTCATTTGAGTAAGATCGTTTGTTCCGAATGAGAAGAATTGTGCTTGTTCAGCTAATTTATCAGCCATAAGTGCTCCTCTTGGTACTTCGATCATAGTTCCTACTTTGTATTCTATCGTTTGTCCGTATTTTTCCATAGTTGCCTTAGCTACTCTATGAACAATATCCAGATTGAATGTTAATTCTTGTGTAAATCCAACCAATGGGATCATAATTTCAGGAATGATTTTCTTTCCTTCTTTTGCAAGATCACATGCAGCTCCGATAACGGCTTCTGTTTGCATTTCTGCAATTTCTGGATACGTAACTACTAATCTACATCCTCTGTGTCCAAGCATAGGGTTGAATTCATGTAATCCTTCAATTCTTTCGTTAAGCTTAGCTACATCTACGTTCATTTCTTTTGCAAGTTCTACGATATCAGCTTCTGCTGTAGGTAAGAACTCATGCAAAGGAGGATCTAGGAATCTAATAGTCACGGGGAATCCTTCCATAGATTTGAAGAGACCGATGAAGTCTTCTTTTTGGAAAGGAAGAAGTTTTGCTAATGCCTTTTGTCTTCCTTCAAGGTTGTCAGCAAGAATCATTTCTCTTACTGCCTTGATTCTGTCTTCTGCGAAGAACATGTGTTCTGTTCTACAAAGTCCGATACCTTCAGCACCAAACTTTCTAGCAACATCTGCATCTACTGGAGTATCTGCGTTTGCTCTTACTCCGAGTTTTCTATATTTGTCAGCCCATCCCATCAATGTTCCGAAATCTCCACTAAGTTCAGGATCAATTACAGCTAATGCTCCATTAAATACTTCACCAGTTGAACCATCAAGCGTAATAATATCACCTTCATTAAATGTCTTTCCAGCAACAGTAAGCGTCTTGTTTGCTTCGCTAATAGTAATTTCACCAGCTCCAGCTACACAACATTTACCCATACCTCTTGCTACTACTGCAGCGTGAGAAGTCATACCTCCTCTCGCAGTCAAGATACCTTGAGATGCGTGCATTCCTTGGATATCTTCTGGAGAAGTTTCTGTTCTTACGAGGATTACTTTTTTACCAGTTTCTGCTTGGTCATGAGCAGATTCAG
>DHYS01000002.1 GCA_002414185.1 Patescibacteria group bacterium UBA5124
CCATAGAGGAGCTCATGAATGGATTATTGAATTTGTAAAAAATCCAGAAAATATGGAAGAATTTGCTCATATTCTCGATGAAGAAATTGGAAACCAAAAGGATGATTACAAAGATGAAAGAACTATCACAAAAGTACTCTGAGCTCCAATAATTCATGCGGTAGAACAAGGTGTCTTCTATCAATGGCTGAAATCCAAAAATAAGCTCTGATGACAGCATAAAGTGCCTAAACTTTCTAATGATAGAAAAATATTAGATGAAATCTTGCCTTTTATTGGGTAATCAGTAAATACAATACAAATTAATCAAACATTGAAAGAAATTTATTTCCTAAATATCTGCCTATGTTAACCTATCCTACTATTAAATCTATAGATCCAACGGTCTATGAATCAATTATTGCCGAACAAAAACGTCAATCAGAAGGTATGGAATTGATTGCGAGTGAAAACTATCAGTCATTAGCTGTATTGGAAGCACAGTCATCGCACTTTGCTAATAAATATTCAGAAGGTACACCAGGAAGAAGATATTATGGAGGACAAGAAAATACTGATATCATCGAACAACTCGCTATAGATAGAGCTAAGGCAGTTTTTCATGCAGATCACGCAAATGTACAAGCACTTTCTGGAGCTGCTGCAAATGTATGTGTATATGCAGGACTTTTGGAACCAGGTGATACGATCTTGGGTATGGACCTTACTCATGGAGGACATCTTACACATGGAGCACCAGTAACTTTCATTTCCAAGGTATTCAATTTTCAAAGATATAAAACCAAAGCTGACTGAAGCATCGATTTTGATCAAGTTCGCGCATTGGCTCATCAATACAAACCAAAGATGATATTGGCTGGATTTAGCGCATATCCGAGAGAACTCGACTACGAAAAATTTGTAGAAATCGCTAACGAAGTAGGAGCTATCGCTTATGCTGATATCTCTCATATCGGAGGATTGGTAGCAGCAGGAGTACTCAAAAATCCTTTGGATTACGGATTTCACGCTATGATGACGACTACGCACAAATCATTTAGAGGGCCTAGAGGAGCTATGATCCTGAGTAAAGGAATCGTCTCTAATCCACTCAAAAAACCAGAAGATACTATAGAAAATATCCCTACAAGAATCGATAGAGCAGTATTCCCAGGAGTCCAAGGAGGACCTCATATGAATACTATCGCAGCTATCGCGGTAGCGCTTCACGAAGCAGCTACTCCAGAATTTAAAGACTACGCACTCCAAACACTCAAAAACGNNGCAAAAGTAATGGCAGAAGAATTCCTTGCTCGCGGATACAAGTTGGTGACAGGAGGAACAGATAATCATATGATCGTAGTCAACTTTGAAGGTACAGATCTCGATGGATCAGTAGCAGAAAAAACCCTCGATAAGGTAGGTATCTCATGCTCTAAATCTACGATCCCCGATGATCCAAATCCTCCATTCAAGCCATCTGGACTTAGAATCGGTATGCCAGCAATGACAACCAGAGGAGTGAAGGAAGATGAAACCAGACAAATCGTCGCTTTCATGGACGAAGCCCTCAAAAACAAAGATAACGAAGAAATCCTCGCATCTATCAAAAACCAAGTCAAAGAATTTTCTAAAAAATTCCCAGTTCCAGGTATCTAATTTTTAAGAGAGTTGCCCGCAAGGGCGACTTTTTATTTAACTAAAAAAATATGAAATTATGGCATTAAAGATAACTTTATATACAGATGGTGTTATAGCTCCATTACAAAAACAATTAGAAGAATGTTCCAATATTATTTTATTTGGATTACAAACATTAGAACAAATCACAAAAGATCCTCCTGAAGCAGGAATAATAGAAGGTACTATATTTCATCCTATGAAAATATGAGACAATAAACTAAATATAGAAACTAAAAAAGAAAACTTTAAAAACTGGTTAATAAAAAAATGATTTGAAGATTTAATTAAATGAATTGAACTTTCGCTTAGGGAAGCTTGCACTTACGTCTCTATTTTTAATATGCCTATAAAAGAAATTAATACAGAAGATGATCTAAATCAATATACTAGTAAAATTCGTAAAGAAGTATCTGAGTTACATATACCTATAATGATAAAAAGAATTGAAAATCATTTAGTTAATCCTTTAGTTTATAAGAAACAAATTTTATCTATCAATAAGGGACGTAATTGTTTGGTACATAGAAATGGGATTGTTTCAGAAAAAGATATAAATAATAAAGAAGAAGATGTTCTTAAGATTGAATGGATAAGACTAGGTTTTTTCTATGAAAATGGTTGAATTAAAGAAGAGGTCTCAGGGGCTTGAAAGATGATTCCTTGATGATCTTCATTGGCTCTTGAGCCAAGAGAAGAATTAATTAATTTTAAAAAATGAGATAAAATAGAATTTGATTATAAAATATTTAATGAATTAATAATCACATGTCTTCATTTTTGATATAATTTAATAAGTTGTCTTCCTAACAATAATAATCCTAACGAGATGATTTCAGCTGAAAATCCTAACGTTGACTAAGCAATAGGAAAATCCCAGAATCCACTATCGTCACCAGCACCTTGACCGAGCGAAGAGCGAGATTTGCTGGTGACTAGACCTTTTTGGATACTTTTTGCGGCAATGGGAAAAAGTATCAAATGAACTTAAGAAAAGCAATGAAAAAAAGGAACAATAAGAGCTTTGAGATCTCTTTCAAAAAATAAAGCGATGCCAAAAAGTATTAAATAGAACTTAAGAAAAAACTTTAGATTCTGGCTCCAATTTCATAAGGCCGGAATGACAACAGAGAATTAAGTTAGATTGCCACGCTATCGCTCGCAATGACATAGAGATTCCGGCTCCAACAAGACAAGGCCGGAATGATATAGAGAAATAATTAAAAAAATAAAATATAAAAAACATAAAATGTCAATAATATTACTTGACTTCCATACCCAAAAAACTATACAATACAAGCAATAAAGGAAATCTGATTTTGATTTTATCTCTTTATTGTATCTCATATGAATTCTAAAAACCTCAAGAAAACCTACGTGAATACATACGAAAGGTTTTTTTTAGAAAATGAAATTGTGATATCGACGCCATTTATTATGAATTGGTCAGGTGATATCCTGAATAATTACAGTGGAGTAGGGATTAAACAAAAAATTCCTCTTCGTCTCTATGCTGGATGCAGTAAAAATTCTAGTGGAAAGATTACCCTAGGAAAGGTTTTTAATCTCGATCTCAATGAGTACAAATTTATTGAAACAAACGCTTTGGAATATGCTCCATATTTCAATGATCTCAATAGTTATATAGAGGAAAAATATGCACATCTTATCAAAGAATATGGAGGACTAGAAATCAATATTTTATCAGAATTACCTAGAGGGGTAGGATTGGGATTCGGGTCTATCATTGCATTACTTTTGGCAGTATTGTTTAATAGACTAGAAAATAAATTGGATATCGAAACTATCAATGAACTAAAAAAACAGAACATAAACAATCTTCTCAATGATACCTATGGATCATTTTATAGTATGTTTATGGATGCATTAGAACTAGATAAACACGTCTATAGTATGGTTTCATCATCGACAAAATTAGGTTCGTTTTTTGATTCGTATTATCCTATTGTAGCATTTTCTCAGGATTTTGAGAAGACATCTCCACATACGGATTTACATACCAATAGATATTTTGGATTTAGATTTCAGGATATATTTAAAGAGGTGAGAGAAGTGCCATATGCACCGATTGATTATGGATTGATTTACTCAGGGAAGCCAGTTTTACTTGAGCAAATCGCAGGTAGTCATTATAAAAATAATGGATATATAGAACAAGAAATTAAAACAGAATTTAGAACATTATTTGGAGATTATCTGGATCAGCTTTCTCCAAATCAAAGACCAAGATTTTATAAAAATCTGATTCATCCAGAAACTAATGAATTTGATTTGACGTATGGAAAGCTGATGGGAATCATTAGTCTCAAGGTATTGTACTTCATGTCTCAGATGTATTGTGATGGATATGATGAATCAAATATGCTTCAGTTTCTCGATGCTATCAAAAAACTTAATCAAGGAGATGCAGTGACAAGAGATAGTTCTCATACCTTCCTTTCCTTTATTAAAAAACTTCTAGAAAAATTTCAATGATCACATAAATATCTTTCTATAGCGCCAAATGATAGTACAATCATGGGATGATCATTACTCTTTGCTATGCCACTAGAAGGATTTAGAAAATCACTTATCGATGCTACGCAATTTGTTGCTTGAGATTTTACAGGATCTAAGATGCTCTATGCAAACTGGATAGATGGAATAGAATACGAAGGAATCAAAATAGAACAAGATCTCAGAGATAGTATATATTCTGAATTCTTAGATAATAACAATTGTATCGTAAAACGATCAGATGGAAAAATGGTTATATGAGACTGTGAAAAGACGATAGAAAATCATAGAGTAGGATTACTCCTTGATACCGTAAATAATAAGATCTATTTGGACGGTCAAAAGCTTACCTCTCAAGATATCCACTCGCAGAGTGCGACTATTGAAATCATGAAACGTCTTATCGAAAACCCTGGTAAAGATATCTCCAACAAAGATTTACCATCTTCAAGCTATAGTAAAAATAAAAATGATATGCTAGGTAAGATTGTAATTCCACTTATAGAACTTATCGAGAAAAAAACAGGGAAAAAACTTCCACTAATCTGTAAGTGAAGTATCTATGATTTTTATCTTAAACTCAATAAATCTGACATAGAAATAGCAGTGATAGATCTTTTGCAAAAAGACAGTAACTAACTAGAATGTCTAGTGATTAAAAGAAAAAGACAAAAAAATGGTCTTTTTCTTTTTTTGATTTTTTAAGCTGAGATATTGTAGTTTAGCATAGGGATAAAAATTTGTCCTAACTTTGTCAGTTTTTTTCTTTAAGTGAATATATAGGATATAATCAGAAAACTTTATTTGCTAAACCAGACCTATGGTTGATCACAATTTAAAAAATAAAGTAATTACAGCAATGACCACGTCTTCCACGGATGAGCATCAAAGATTGATTAAACAAGTGGTAAGAAAATATTTTTATAAGCAAGGTAATCTTATAGAGATGTATACATTTTTTAGTCTGTTGCATGACGAGCTTTATTATGACATCCTCAAGAAGAATATTAAATTGGAAAAGAAAACAATCAGACTTTTAGAATTGCTTGCATCTCCTATTCACGAATATGCTCCACATCTCCAAAAGACTCTCCTTCAAAAGATTTTAAAATAAAAAAATTAGATTCCGGTATTGCTAAAGCAAGATCTATTCTTGAGTCCGGAATGATAAAGCTATATTAAATTAAAAACTAGGGAGAGTAATAGTAAGGGTACCTACATAAGTACCAGGAGCTTGATTAGCAGGGACATTAACTTGAAGCTGTATGTCAGTAGTTTGGATAGTACAGATAGTTCCTTGAGAAGAAGATTCTTTAGCTAATAATACATGAGGTTGAGAATAAATTTCTACATTACCACTATCATTGGTAGCGGAGCAGTTACCAGCAGTCATTGTAGCAGATCCATGATTGATAAGTACATTAGTTCAAGAGATAATATTACTAAATTCACTAGTTAGGTTAGATGTTTGAATATACATATTCCAACCTTCAGGTTTACCAGCAAAGTCAGTACAAGACCAGGTACTAGAACCAGAAGTAGAAAGAAAGTTACCGCTAAAAGTCATTGCTTCAAAAGCAGAACCTACACTTTTTGTTCAAAGGTTTACAGCAGTACCATAGATACAGTTTGAGAATTATGTAGTGATAGTGAAAGTAAGTTCTCCTTGGTTAGATCATAATTGTTGAGAGATAGTATAGGTAATAGAATCAGAAGTAGAAACATCAGCGATAGAATCATTATTTGTATCAAACTGAGCATAAACAGTTTTAGTACCAGCGCCAGCAGAAAGAGTTCGAGATTTAGAAGTAGCATAGGCTTCCCAAGTATTTCGAGAAGAACCATCATTAGAGAATCTCATTTGCACAGCACCAGGAGCAGATATTGATAAAGTAACATTTGCTTCTGTAGTAGATCATGCATCATCATTAATAACAAAAGATCCAGTAGATGAAGCAATAGCGAAGTAAGTAAAGTGGTTAGTAGTAAATACAGTATAAGGTTGTCCACCTATATTTTGTACGATACCTCACTTTTCAAAGGTCCAGTTGGTTCCATCTTGAGATGAATAAATACTCACAGGATCCCCAACAGTTTTACCAGAAGCTGGTATGCTTAATGTGGCTACATCATTAGTCAATGTAAGAGATTCTGTCGAGCTACCTACTTTGATAGCGCCAATAACATTATTTCCATTAACAGTAGATATAGAATAATCAGTAGGAGGTTCAATTTCTCCTGTATATACTAGATCATTATGTTTAAATTGAATATTCTTCTTCAAGAGAAGTTTATTTTTGTTATTAGAAAGCTCTATATTATTTGGAACTAATCAATCTGTACGAAGTAATGAAATATTTGTATCTCATGATAAAACAGCTCATGAAACCACATATCATTCATTTAAGAAAGCATTTTGAATTGTAGATACATCAGAAGAATTTGGTAAATAGACAAGTTTTTTTCATAGAGAGATTGTCCTATTCAACAAACAAAAAGAAGTATTTAAGATATCTGTACTACATGCATTATAGTTATATAATCAATCTGATAATCAGGTGTTTATAGTAGAAAAATATCGCTTATCAGTATCATACTTAGCAAGATTTGATTGATAAAGAGCTAGGATCTCTCAAGATGATAACACACGATCATATATTCTAACCTCATCAATAAGTCAATCATAAATAGCACTTTGGTTACAAAGAGTACCATCTGAATTAATAGTTCATCCTATAGATAAATGAGAAGAAAGATCTACAATTCCATTTAATAAAGAACCTTGAGACATTGTTCTTCCAATAGGATCTTTTATACCATTAATATATATATTTGCTCTATCAAGTCCATTATTAGTATTTATACTACCATCATAAGTTAAAACCATATGATATCGTATATTTGGATATAATTTTGTAGAACCAAAAACAATTCTATATACACTAGTACCACTAGTTTCATACCATAAAAATCTAGGAACAAGAGTAACTCCATCAGAAAGATATCATACTCCGAAGAAAAATTCTCTTAAATTTTGATTACAAGTACTATCAGCCAACTTACTAATATAAGGTTGACTGTTCATTACTGTTTCATGTTTAACTCGTATAGAAAATGAAAATTTATTATCACCCACAAATATATCATCAAATATATCTCCCAAATCTACATAATTTAAATCATCTTGTTCAAAATCATAAGCACCACCATATTTACCATCACCTGTCCAAGTAATTCAATTATATCATGTACCATTATTTCAATAATTAGAAATATCTTTTAAGAATCAAGTAGTCTCGCCCAGAGTTGCTACATTATCAAAATTATACATAGCTATCAATCAACTATCATAGATAGGATAAGTTACTCCATCAAAATTATAGGTAAATGAATTTAAGTTTGTTTGTGTAATATTTATATTTACAGGAAAATTGCCTTGTTGTATCGTTCCCCAGTCTACTGGTGTTGAACCAGTATAAGTCATTTGTGCTAATACAAAAGGAATATATAAAATTAAGAAGAAAAAGAATAATGTTTTTTTAAATATAGTTTTTAACATACTATAAAATGTTGAATAAATTCATTATTTAATTTATTATTTAATTATATCCATAAAGCACTTTTTTGTCAAAAAATAACATTTTTATAAAATATTTATTTTATTTTAGATTAAATGTTTTGTAGAAATAATAGAATAATTAAATTTAAAAAATAAAAAAAACACCCTTTTCAGAGTGCTTTCTTGTAGAAAAATATCTTATGATAATCCTGGGATTCCACCTCCACCAAGAAGATTTCCGATACTAGATGGATCAAATCCAAGAATATCTTTTGTCTTTTCTGCTGCGATTTCTTGAGCTTTAGTTTGCGCTTTTTGGAAGCAAGTTACAATAAGTTTTTCAAGTTCTGCTTTCTTAGTAGGATCAAGAAGAGCAGGGTTATTGATTTGGAGATCCTTAAGTTTCATTTCTCCAGAAATATCTATGATGATAGCATCAGCTTCTTCTCCGTTACTGTCAGTAAACTTTCCTTCTTTTGCTCTGATAATAAGATTTTTAAGAGCATTTTGTAATGTCTTGTACTTGTCATACATTTGTTTCATTTCTCAAATTTTTCCAAACATTCGAAAATAATAATAAGATAAAATTTTTTGTGGTTAATAGATAACTAAATCAATTATAAAATCAAGAGTGATAGAAAAATGAGAAAATAATACAGTATATATTTTACAATTTTTCCACATTGATATAGCTGGAAAGCGAAACATTGACTAAGCAAACCATTGGCCGAGCAAGCATGGCGGATTTGCGAGGCCTAGACCTTTTTGGATACTTTTTGCGGTAATGGGAAAAAGTATCAAATAGAATTTAAGAATAAATATTTAATTAGATTCCGGCTCCAACGGACAAGGCCGGAATGACATAGAAAAATTATGTTTGTAGAAAAGAGTTTAGCTTATTCTCTCTGCTATATTTGCTCAGTCAAACTTAGCTTGTTCATAAATGTATTCTGGAAATATAGTAGTAATATTTTTGTAATCAGGAGTAATAAATTGTATATCAGTTTCATATAATCATGTTTCCCAAAGCTTTGCCTTGATGTATGATTCATACAATGATCATGGATGCTGATCCATAATAATAATCAGATTTTCTGTTCTTTGTATACTTTCTTGTAATGTTTTTGTAAACTGAAGAGAACAGTTTCTGCTAACAAATACATCCATTCATTTTCCTTTTTCTTGGAGAGCAACCGTAGCATGAATAGTATCTACACAATTGTTTCAAAGTGTTATGATTGTCCCATGACTTCCACTAAATCCATATGGTTGTAAAGTGAAAATATCTTCACTATTGTCTATATATTGAAGTGGTGGAAGATCATCACGAATAGGCGTGTGTTCACTGATTCTGATATAACGTTTCTTAGATGGTTTTGATAAGAGGTGTGTGATGTCTTCCTGAAAAGCTGGTTCAAATACCTCAAAACCAAATGATAAAGCTTTGGAAATATCTCCTTGATCCCAAAATCATTTATGAGCAAATCCAAGTATTCCAGAACTAGGATTGATAATAGTGATATTTGCTTTGCTATGAGTAGTAAGTGGTAGTATGGTTTCCAAAGAGCTATGTTCCAAACATAAGAGAATATTTTTTTCATGTTGTAGATGATGAAGTAGTACAGATTGGATACTATGTTTGTCTGTGTGCTCTTTTTCCAAAAGAACAATATCAAAAGATTTCTTGGCTGTAGCTAGAAAATCATCACTCATAAGATAATCAGTAGAAAGCATAGTTTTGGATGAAATGATAAATAAGAATTTATTTTATAATAAGAGAATAATTAATCAAAAATTTTGCAACTTCTCAGAATATTTTTGCAGCAGTTGCTGATCACCAGATACTTGATCTAGGACGACGTACTTGAATTATTACAACATATCTTGGATCATCTTGTGTTAATATACCTACAAATGATGCATTAGTCCATCAGATTCATTGCATATATTTTCCTTTATAAGAAATCTGGGATGTTCAACTTTTACCTCCAAGTTTATATCAATCCACCGTTGCAACTTTAAGACTTTTATTTTGGTCTAATACATTAAATAGTGCATATTTTATAGATTCAGAAGTTTCAGGTTTGAAGATCTGATTTAAGACTTTTTTGGGATCTTCTATATATGATCATAGTTTTGTATCAAAGATAGTTTTGATAATAGTAGGTTTAAGATAGAATCAACCATTGAGTAGAGGAGCATATCATGCAGCTATTTGTAGTGGAGTAGTTAGAAGTCCTTGTCAGAAAGTATTGTTGAGAAATCTAGATAAGGCTACAGTAGTAACTCATTCAATATATCATTCAGCTTCTCCAGCAAGTTCTATATTTGTTAGTTTTCCAAATCCAAGTTTTTCCAGATAATTATAAAAACTTTCCTTACCGATACCAAATATCTGTCATGTACCGTCTCCATTAGCTATTTTTACCATACCTACATTACAAGAATATACTAATGCATGCAAAAAACTATTGTATCATCAGCATAGTTTAGGATCAGCATTTTTGATAGTATAAGGTCAAACCTTAGCTTCGTTAGTATCATTATAAAAATCATAAAGACTGATTTCATCCAAGTCTAAACCAATACTTACGGTGAAAGGCTTGAAGATACTACCTGGTTCATATGGCATGGCAATATTTTTATCTACGAATACTCTAGGTCAAAATATATTTTTAGATACATATTTAGCTAGAGATATATCTTCTCTTTCAAAAGTTTTAGCTACTCTATAGGTTCATCATGTATAGATGTATACAGGCACATCCAGATATGTCTGATCATCAATAAGATATCTGTCATCCCATCATAATGGCTTAAGCTGAAACACATCATCAAACCCATTTGGATCAAATGTTGGATATGTTGCAGATGCTTTGATTGTTCAGTTTATAGGATCATACACTAGGATACTTACGGAATCTGCTTTTAAGGATTGAAGGTATTTTTTTACTAGACTTTCTATTTCTTTCTGTATTCAGATGTCGATAGTAAGATACACATCATTACCATCTACTACATCATCGATTTGGAAATCGTTAGCACCTACGTTTCCAATCCACGACGATGAACGTCAGATAATTTTACCATCTTTCCCACGTAAAATAGGGTCGAAATATTGTTCTATACCATAGTATGCAGTATTGTTTTTATCTACCATTCCCAAAACATTTGATAAGAATGATCAGTATTCATAATATCTTCTTGTATATGGTTCCAATCATAGACTATGTAATAATGGAACCTTTTCTTTTGAACGTTCTTGATAGTATTTTTCTTTGAGATCTTTTATCATTTGAGCTATCATAGGATTAGCATCAGTAATAATCTTAACGTATCTGTTTTCTTGTTCTCTAAAAAGATTATCAATATTTGGAAACTGATTGATATATCCATATTTGGTTAGTAGTTTTTTGAGAGGAGCTCATTCTCTGGTTGGACTAATAATCTTACTTGGTACTATATAGATGTAGTTGCTTGCTTCTATGGAAATATAGTCAAGACTTAGTTTTTTAAGTTCAGCGAGAAAATTTTCATCAGGAAAAAATCAAAGATAATTTCTTTTTTTGATTCCTATATAGATGCTATCATCAAGCTTTGCTTTGATAAGACTATAAGCGATTTGTTGATTGAATCCACTAATGATATCAGCTACTTGTTGATTGTATCCCGTCCAATCAAATGTCCAATATCCAGTAGAAATAATACCACTTCAGTAATAGAAAAAATCTGGAGTTTTAGGAAGAAGTTTTTTGTTAGTATAGGTTTCAATATTTTTGATACAATCTATTTTAGAAACTTGTTTCATACCATACATTTCACAAAGATGAGTATAGACAACAGGAGTAATGATATCAAGAAAACGAGGTTTATCCCATATAAACTTTGGATCAACAAAGACATTATATATAGTGATATTTTCTGTAAGTTGGACGGGTTTCCCAGATTTATCATAAGCAAAGATATTTCCTCTTTTTGCTTTGAGTAGTGATGAACTTACATGTTGTTTGCTTAGAAGTCATTCATAGAGTGTGTGATTTACTACTTGTATCCAAAAAAGTCTTAATACTACAACAAAAAAAAGAAACAAAAAAAACGCAAGCAAATAAAAATCTTTATTCACTTTCAAATCTTTCAAAAAAGGAATCTTTTGAAGTTTTTTTTGAATATATTCGTCAAAATTTCTATAATAATGATATCCTGAATTGATCATATATGAGAGAATAATAGGGTAATAGTGAAGGTATAATAGATATTGATTGTTTCCAGTTATACTCACTATATCTAATAATCCATCTTTCTTTTTCAACTCTATATTTGTATTATATTCTATATCTTTTTTTGATTTTGACAACAAAATTATGCATTCTAACCTAAAAATCTGTTGAAATGAATATCGTGTTCCATAACACTCATAACAAGTAAAGTTTATTTATTTATTATTTATGTAAACAAATGAAAAAAATTTTAAGTAAAAAAATTATTGGTAAATCTCTTATGATGGTTGCTATTATTGCTATAGCTGTATTTGCTGGTGCTACGTTTGCTCAATTTGGTGGAGCAACTGATGCTGGTGCAGAATTTTGATTAGCAGGAGGATCAGCTGGTACAGGAACAAACTTATTGGATATTGTTAAAAGTTTTATTAACTGGGTTCTTGGATTGTTGTCTCTTATTGCTTTGGGTATGGCTCTTTGGGGAGGTTTCCAAATGGTTACTGCTGCAGGAGATGATGGTAAATACAAGGGAGGTTTCAAGATCTTGAAACAAGCTGCTATCGGACTTATCGTAGTAGGATTCTCATGGATCATCGTAAGTTCAATCTTCTGGATTATTGGAGGATTCTCTGGTGGTGAAGGATCAATGCCACAATAATATAACAAATATATTTTTACAAAGAATCTCTCTCCGTAAGGAGGGGGATTTTTTTTATTGAAAATCCTTCTTTTCATTTGAAAAAAACTCTCAAATTACTATGATAACAAAACAAAAATTATAACTGTAAACTATTAATTATAACCCCCATAAACTCCATGATGAATCTTCACGAATTTGAACTGCGTTATCGTGCATACAAAGGATTAGATTTTAGATTTCAACTCTGACGAAGTGAGGAGGTTTTTTTGGAAATGGCAAAAATTACCGATAAAGGAGTTCTGACTAAAGTTCTTCAAGAGACTAGTCCTGCAGAATTACAAGAGATTACCTTAGAGACATATACTCCTTTCAAAAAGAAATTTCTCGAAGACAACAAAGATATAAAAATATGATCAGGTACCTTACCAGAATATGTAGGACGTCTAGAATACGAACTCAAAGTAATCAAGGAAATGGGATTTAATTCTTACTTTTTGATTGTAGCAGATTTTGTACGTTGGGCCAAAGAACAGTCTATAGTAGTAGGACCTTGAAGATGATCTTGAGCGGGATCTTTGCTTGCCTGGGTAATCAGAATTACGGAAGTAGATCCGATTCCATTTGCTTTGCTTTTTGAAAGATTTCTTAATCCTGCCCGTATATCAATGCCAGACTTCGATATTGATTTCGAAGATACGCTAAGAGAAAAGGTAATCGAATACGTAAGAGAAAAATATGGAGAAAAAAAAGTATCTTCTATAGGTACCTATATGCAATTAGCACCCAAAGCTGCATTCAAAGATGTAGCGAGAGTGATGGGTGTGCCTTTTGAAAAATCAAATCAGATCTCTAGTCTGATGCCAGATAAGATGTCTTTATTGGATGCTATTAGTTCTCCAGATACACCGGAAGAACTAAAATCTATCTATGAATGAGATGAAAAAGTAAGACATGCAGCAGATCTTGCCGTTAAGTTGGAAGGAAATATGAGACAACTTGGTATGCATGCTTGTGGAGTAATTATTGCACCAGAAAATATCACCAAATATACACCAGTACAATACGTAAAAGAAAATGATCATACTACAGTATCTCAATACGATGGTCCAAGTCTAGAAACTATAGGACTTCTTAAAATGGACTTCTTGTGATTGAGAAACCTTTCAGTGATCAAAAATTGTATCAAGATTATCCAAAAGAAATATAAAAAAGAAGAAAAAGAACTCCCAAGAATGTTCTCTTTTTTCTTGGAAACAATGTCATTTGAACCACCAATAACGGATGAAGAAACATTCAAAAAAGTATTTCAAGCAGGAGATACGACAGGAATATTTCAGTTTGAATCTGATGGTATGAGAATGTTTTTGGTGAAACTTCAAGCCGATCGTATTGATGATCTGGTTGCGATGAATGCCTTGTATCGTCCAGGGCCTATGGAATTTATCCCAAACTATATTGCGAGAAAAAGAGGTGATGAACCAGTAACTTACATGTCTCAAGAACTCAGAGATATGCTTACCAAAAAATATAGTGCAGATGTCGCTGAAGAAGAAAATAAAAAACTTATAGAAGATCTCTGACCTATTATGGATCTTACCTATGGTATTGCAGTATATCAAGAACAGCTGATGTTTCTTGTACAGTCTATGGCAGGGTTCTCTCTAGGAGAAGCTGATCTTTTGAGAAGATGAGTAGGTAAAAAGAAAAAGGAAGTGATCGAACAGCTCAAACAAGAATTTGTAACGAGAGGAGAATGATTTAGACAATATAAACCAGAAACAACTACCTATATCTATGAGAAGATGATCGAACCTGCAGCGTCGTATTCATTTAATAAATCACACTCTGTGTGTTATGCGATGATTGCTTATCAGACAGCATATCTCAAGGCTCATCATCCAGTAGAATTTTATGCAGCGTTGATTAGATCTGTAGAAGAAGATACTGACGAATTGAGTCATTATATTTATGAAACTCAATCTCATGGAATCAATATCCTCCAGTTGGATATCAATGAATCCTTCAATCATGTAGCAGCCATAGGAGAAGAAATCAGACTTTGATTTTTTTGTACCAAATGATTGTGATTTGATATAGGAGAAACTATTCAAAAAGAGAGAGAAAAATGAGGGAAATTTGCTTCATTGGAAGATTTTATTACCAGATGTCAGTCAGTAATCAACAAGAAATCATTGGAATGATTGATTAAATGATGAGGATTGGATAAATTTGGAGATCGTAAAACAATGCTAGAAAATATTGAAACAATTTTGCATCGATCTAAATCATCATCAACAATGGGAGGAGGATTGTTTGGTATGTCAGAAATGGCAACAAAAATAACATTCAAGACAAATCATCAGACTTCTTTTATGGAAAGATTGATGATGGAACAAGATGTATTTAAATCGTTTATTTCATGACATCCATTGGATTGATTGTATACTCATATCAAAAAATATTCTTTTATTAGTCAGTTTAAAGGAAAGGATAATGTAACAGGACCGATTACGATAGTCGGATATATTAGAAATATTCAGAGAGCTAAGAAAAAATGATTTTTTGTACAGATAGAAGATATCTCAGGTACAATGGAAATATTTATGAGAGATACCGTTGATTTCAAAAAATTTGATATTCTTGTGATATCTGGATTTAAGGGAGGAAGACTCTTTAATATTGAAAAGATTATCAGAACATCTCGTGATCAATTGGTTCAACAAGCAGGTGGTAAATACGATCCAGAAATGACCGTAGTTAAAGCAAAATTAATGAGATTATGATTAGATAATAAAATAACAACTACTAATGACTGACGAAAAGCTCCTTCAAAAACAGAAGTAGTAGAAAAAGATATGTGAGAGATTCCAGAAGAATCAGAAGATGTAGAAGAAGAAAAAAAGGAATCAACTACAGAATTGAAAAATATTTTTCCTATTCCAGATAATCTAAAAAAAATAAATGAGCTCCTAGCACTGATTAGGACATATCCAGGAGAAATCAAAATTACTATTGGTAAAAAAGAAGCCGTAGTCAGTGAAGAATGATTGATAAAAATTAGATCATTACTCTCATAAATATTTAAATATCTATATTCCCCATGACTCAGCAAATTATAAGAGAAAAATTAGAAGCTGCAAAAACAATAGCAATATTTGGTCATATCAATCCTGATGGTGATTGTGTTGGATCTATGCTGTGATTGTGAGCATTACTTGAAAAACAAGGTAAACAAGTACATTATTTTACACCAACTAAACCCAGCAAAATTTATGATTTTGTAGCGTGAGGTGAAAAAATACAAGATGTCTTTGATTATGGAGTATATGATCTTTTGGTTTTTGTAGATTTTTCAGATATTTCTCGTGTAAGAGATTTTGTAGTAGGACATGAAGAGTATTTCTCTACCAATCCAGTGATCTCAATAGATCATCATATCAATGATAACGTACCTTCCAATTGGATTATAAATAGTGATCCTACAGCGATGAGTGCTTGTGAAGTGATTTATGAGCTTACATATCCATGGTGGTCAGCAATATATGATGCTCAGATAGCTACGTATTTGTACCTATGACTTACGACAGATTCTGGAAACTTTCGTTATGACGAGGATCATCAGAGAATCTTAGAAAACGCATTATCTCTAGTAAAACTCTGAGCAGATAAAAAGACTATAGTAAATAATTCCTTCCGTAGAAAGTCATTTAATGGAGTCAAAATGATGAAATTGATGTTTGATAGACTGACACAAAAATGAGGATTGATTTATTCTTGGTATACAGAAAAAGACTTGGAAGAGTTTAACTTAGATAGAGAAGAAGCTGATTTTGGACAGATAATTATCCAGGATATCCAAGAAGCACAAGTGACAGCTATCTATAGAACAGAAGGGAAAACCTTCAATTGATCTCTAAGAAGCAAAGAATTTGATGTACAGAAGATAGCAAAAGAATTTGGATGATGAGGACATGTACATGCATCAGGATTCAAGATTGCTAGAGAATGATCTTTTGAAGATCAGGTAGAAGAAGTAAGTGAAATAATTGCAAAAATGATAAAACAATAACATTGTCATTGTGAGGAGCTTAAGCGACGTGGCAATCCAACTGATATTAGAGAATTCCCATGGATTGCTTCATGTTATTCGCAATGACGTTATTTATATCTATTATTATCTTATGAAAAATTTAAATATTTGGCTTCGTTTATTTAGACCAGTATTTCATGCAATCTTGATTGTTACTATTTTTGCTTTTGCTTATCAATTGCGTTTAGTGACAGATCTAATCCCTGGTATCCAACTCAAAATACCAATCATAAATTATAGTGAAACTATGGTCTATGCAATCCTTTCGAGCATAGTATTTATCACCATGGGATCGCTCAAAAGATTGTATGAACTCCATAAACCTATACAAAAATATTTTCAAACATTTACAAAAGTCTGGTTATATTGGTTGGTTATTATTACTTTCATAGCATACTTTGGTCAAGGATTTGTTTTCTTTTTTGGTATATCAAGATTTATTATTGTAATAGGTGCAATAATAATATTCTTTGTATTATTTTTCTTTGATCAAATACGAAATTATCTTGAATCAAGAATAGATAGAAATAGTGATAAAAAGATAATGATTATTGGAAGTGATACATTGAGTAGTTATAAGGCTATCGAAGAAATCAAAAATGGATTTTCATTCAAAACAGAATTTGTAAGTGGTAAAGAAATGAAAGATATCGACCTCCATAAATATATTATGGTGATAGCTGTAGGAAGTTTTGATAAAGAATGTTTGCAAGATATCTTTGAAAAAACAAGATTCTCATCTACAAGATTTTATCATATTTCCGAAGGATATTTCTTGGAAGATGTAGTATATGCTCCAGAAGCTATCAACAATATAATAGCTCTTGAATATAGAAACTCTACACTTGATGGATGGGCTTCTGTTCTCAAAAGATTGTTTGATATTATAGTTTCATTTGTAGGGATTATTATAGCGTCTCCATTGATGTTGATTATTGCAATAGCTATCAAGATAGATTCTACATGACCTGTGATTTTTGTACAGAAAAGAGTAGGAAGAGGTAAAAAAATATTCACTTTCCTCAAGTTTCGTAGTATGTATACGCATCTAAGTACTTGAGAAAAATTTTGATGAGCAGAGGCTGAAGAACTCTATCAAAAACTTATTAAGTCAGAATCAAATACAAGAAAAGTACTAGCAAAAATTAAAGATGATCCAAGAATTACAAGAGTAGGAAAATTTCTGAGAAAAACATCTCTCGATGAATTGCCTCAATTATTCTGTGTATTATACTGAACAATGTCTATCATAGGACCTAGACCACATCTTCCTGCAGAAGTAGAAAAATATGAATACCGACAAAAAAGATTGTTATCTATCAAGCCTGGAATTACTGGATATGCACAAGTATTTGGAAGAGATAATTTGGATTTTGAAGAAGAAGCAAAACTTGATTTGTTCTATATTCAGAAACGATCCATTTTTATGGATATCTATATTTTATTTGCTACGTTTGGAGTAGTATTTAAGTGAAAATAAATATATGTCATTGCGAGGAGTGTAACGACGAAGCAATCCATGTGGATTCACTAATATTAGAGATTGCCATGCTTCACTCGCACAAATTCTACTGTATGTTTATTATATAAATTCTTATAGTGACGCTCTCAGAACAAACAAAACAACTTCAATCATTTATGCAGTCACATCCACACGTGACGACTATTTCTGATTCTGATGAATTGCACTCGATATATACACAGTTGATTGATTGTCTCGTAGATCATAATCATCTCTATTATGTAGAAAACGCTCCCATTATATCTGACAAAGAATATGATGATCTTTTTGCGTATCTCAAAAAAATAGAAGAACTTCATCCTGAACTTATCTCCTCAAATAGTCCAACTCAAGGACTTATAGGGCAGGTGAGTGAAGGGTTTTTACAAGCAGAACATAAATATCCTCTTTTATCATTAGAAAATACATATGATTCAGAAGATTTGAAAAATCGAGAAGCTAGAACATCTAGAATATTAGAAAAAGAACGAGATTGAATAAGTTTGCCAGAAAAAAAATATATTATAGAACCAAAATATGATGGTCTTAGTGTTGAGTTGATTTATAAAAATTGAACATTGGTAAGTGCTATTACTCGTTGAGATTGAAAGGTATGAGAAGAAATTATATTAAATGCATTAACAATAAAATGATTAAAAGATTTAAAAATAAAAGATAATTCAACTCTTCATGTAAGATGAGAAATTATTATGCCCAAATCAGTTTGGAAAGATCTTAATAAGGAGAGGGAAGAAGAGTGAGAAATACCTTTTGCTAATACAAGAAATGCTGCTTCTTGAAGTATAAAATTGTTAGATAGTAATGAAGTTAAAAAAAGAAAATTAATATGTTTTGTGTATGATGTTTTATATTACGATAATCCAAATATATATAATGAAAATTGAATAACAGTAACAGAAATGAACTCAAGAATAAATAGTTATCCATTTGTTCATTATAGTTGAGATGAAACATATGAAATATTAGGAAAATATTGATTACCAATATTCCCTCGAAGAAAAGAATGTGATGATATAAATGAAGTAATTAATATTTGTAATGATCCAGAAACTAAAGAATTCTTTGATAATTCAGATTATGATTTTGATGGTTTAGTTATAAAAATTAATGAAGATAAATTTCGTGATCAATTGAAAGAAACAGATCATCATCCACGCCGAGCTGTTGCCTACAAATTTCCAGCACAACTTGCATCTACCCAGATTGTATCAGTAGATTTCCAAGTAGGAAGAACATGAATTATCACGCCAGTTGCCAATCTCCAGCCTATCGAACTTAGCGGAGTAACGATCAAAAGAGTCAGCCTCCATAATTTTGACTTTATCCAATCCAAAGATCTTCATATCGGAGATTATGTATGGATTCAAAGAAGTGGAGAAGTGATTCCGTATATAGTGAGCGTAATTACAGAACGTAGAGAAAATGTGCAAGAGATCGCTATGCCTAAATCTTGCCCGTCATGTGGTGGTAAAGTACGCAATGAAGATATTCATCATTATTGTACTAATCCTACATGTACTGCAAAACTCAAAGAGCAGATTCTCCATTTTGTAAGCAAAAATTGTATGGATATCCAGGGAATCGGAGAGAGTATTGTAGAGATTTTAGTAGACCAAAAAATAGTACAAAATATCGCTGATATTTATAGATTGCCAGATCATACTACTCAAGTATTACTGCGTAAATTTCCAGGAATCGGAGACAAAAAAATAGCAGAGATAGTCGAGGAAATAGAAAAATCAAAACAACAGCCATTGCGAAGATTGCTTAATGGATTGGGTATTGCGCATGTAGGGAAAAAAATGGCACAAGATATCGTGCAAGCTATGGTGTCTCAGCAGCCAGTATGTCTGGAAGATATTATGTATATACTGTCTGATCGTGAATTTTTGATCACTATCTACGGTATCGGGGAAAAGACAGTAGAGACGGTGGCTGACTATTTTTCTAACAAAGATAATCAGGAAATGCTTATCCACCTCAGAGATATCTGAATGAAATTTACCGTGGATGCCGGAGGTTTCGATCTCTTCAAAGACAAAAAAGAAACCTTTTCTATCACTGGGACATTTCCTGTCTCTAGAGAACAGATTGTCTCTGCACTAGAAAAGGAATGATACATCTTTCATGATACACCAAACAAATCTACACAACTGATGCTGATAGGGGAGAAGGCAGGTTCCAAAAAAGAAAAAGCACAAGAACTCTGACTCACCATCTACGAATGATGGGATATTCTTTGTGCACAGTTTCCATTTCTTCAGTCACTTTCCATACAAGCACCCAAAAATACTCAGAATAAACCAAGTCAAGTTAGTCTATTTTAAAAAACAAAAACCAGCCGAATTAGTGGCTGGTTTTTGTTTTATCCTTTCAAAAATGTTTCAATAATTTTTTCTACTTCTGAGTATTTTTCTTCCAGAAGTTTTTTTTCTTCTGGTTTAAATGTGCTCAGAACATAATCAGCAACCATAGCATTGTGTGTAGGTCTATCGACCCCGACTCTAATCCTCGCAAAGTCCGGCGACCCTAATCTTTCGATAAGACTTTTCAAACCATTGTGTCCCGCCGCACTTCATCCAACTTTGAGCGCTATTCTCCCCGTAACAAAATCGATTTCATCATGGATTACGATGATATCTTTGGGAGTGATTTTGTAAAATTGTGCTAGAGGAGCGACAGCATCTCCACTACGATTCATATATGTTTGTGGTTTGCAAAAAATTACTTTCTCATCATCAATAGTCGCAGTCAATAGTTCTGATTTGTATTTACTATCATAAGAAAATGAACCCAATTTGTTGATATCTACAAAGGTATCAATCATTACAAATCAGATATTGTGACGTGTTTTTTCGTATTGTAGTCCAGGGTTTCCTAGACCAACGATAAGTTTCATGAAAAGATATTTTAGTATAAATTAATCCTTCACCTCTTGCATTTCTAAGAATTCTATAATATCTCAAATTTCTATCTTTTTACCTACATGTACTTTGATTCCACATTCTTCTCCTTCACCTACTTCTTTAACTTCATCTTTGTTTCTATGTAATGATTCGATGTGTCCTCCAGAAAGAAGTTCATCTCCTCTAAGTATTCTAAATTTAAGTTTATTTTTAACCTTACCTTCGATAATCTTTCCTCATACAACCATTTCCTTACCTTTGGTAAAGAAGATTCCAAGGATTTTCATTTTACCGATAACCACTTCTTCTTTTTCGATTTCAACCATTCCAAGGAGGAGGTTGTTGAGATAGTCAGTCAATTCATAAATAATTTCATAGCTTCTCATATCTATCTTGAGGTTTTCTGCTTTCTTCTTAAGGAGAGCATTAAGGTTGATATTAAATCCAATCAATAATGCACTAGATGCTTGAGCCAAAGAAATATCAGAATCATTGAAATGTCCTACGTCAGCATGTACGATCTTGATTGATACTTTCTTAGGAAGAATAAGTCCATTAACAGCTTGTTTCAATGCTTCCAAACTGCTACTTCCATCAGCCTTGAGGATAAGTCTAAGCTCTGCTTCTTTAGATCCTTTGAGTCCTGAGATAAATTGTTGAACAACAGATTCAGGAGCATTTTTATCTGCTTCTTGTTTGATCTCTGCTACTCTTTGTTGAGCAGCTTTTTCATTTGGTACTACTTCCAAGATGCGTCCTGGTTCTGGAAGTTCTGTAATACCAAGGATTTGAACTGGTTCACCACCAATAGCCTTAGTAATATTTTGTCCCATCCAGTTTTGCATCCTTCTTACTTTACCATACGTATCATAAGCTACGATAATATCTCCAACCTTGAGTGTTCCTGTCATTACGATGATACTAGAAACAACTCCTTGTTTAGGGTCTTTGTGAGCATCGAGGATTACTCCCGCAGCAGCTCTATTTGGATTAAACTTGAGATCAAGCATTTCTGTATGCAACAAGATTGTTTCCAAAAGATCAGAAATACCTTTTCCTGTCTTTGACGAAACTCCAACGATAGGTACATCTCATCCCCAATCTTCAGGGATTACTTCATATTTAGCAAGATCTTGCTTGATTTGTTCAATATTTTTACCTGGCTTATCAATCTTCGTGATCGCTATGATAATAGGCACACCAGCAGCTTTAGCATGACCGATAGATTCTACAGTTTGCGGCATGACACTATCGTCAGCAGCTACTACGATCACAGCTATATTAGTAAGTTTAGCT
>DHYS01000011.1:0-34351 GCA_002414185.1 Patescibacteria group bacterium UBA5124
ATAAATTACTTTAAAGAAAAAAAAATATAAAAAAAATCTGCATTTTTATGCAGTTTTTTAATGGTACCAAGGAAGGGACTCGAACCCTCAAGCCTTACGGCATACGCACCTCAAGCGTACATGTATACCAATTCCATCACCTTGGCTTATCTATTTTATGCGATGCAATAATTATGGAAATGACTAAAATAATCAAGAGATAATTCATCTTGCAATTGAAACAAGGTTTTTTATGATGATTTTTAGAAAAATATGTGATTTAGATTCCGGCTCCAATTTCTTTAAGCTGGAATGACATAGAGAATTTACCAATTTACTTATTTCTTATGACACTTATCACGCAAATCACAGAAGACCGAAAGCAAGCTATGAGAGACAAAAGTGAGCTCAAAAAAACTATCTTAAATTTTGTATTAGCTCAGGTAAAATACAAAAAAATAGAACTCCAAAAGGATCCTGAAGATACTGATGTCGTACAGATTATTAAAAAAGAAATCAAAGCGATCAATGAATCTATTAGTTTCTTGGAAAAATCAGACAAAGCTCAAGAGCTTTCAGAAGAAATAGAGAAAAAAACTATCTTGGAAGCATATTTACCACAAACGCTTTCTAGAGAAAAGACAGAAGAAATCATCAAAGCTATGATTACTGAACTCAATATTTCAGAGCTCAAGACAGGAAGATGACTCGTAATGAAAGAACTCAAAGCTAGATATAGCAATGAAATCGATGGTGCTGTAGCCAACGATATTATCAATGGAATGCTCTAAAATTTTATTTTAAATATGTAATATGAAGAAATTTTCTTTAAAAAATATATTTTGATTGGGAATTATAGTATTTTTGTGATTGGGAAGTTTTTCTTTTGCACAAGATACACCTAAACAAGAATCTTCTACTACTTCTCCAGAAAAAAAATGTGTCCCTTCTGCGACTGTATGTTGCACTGCTTCAGAAGAAAAATGAAAACCATACAAAGAAGGTAATGATGATAAATGCTGTGTAGGTACACTCCTTAATACCAACGTACCTTTTGTCGGACAATGTATTACCTTAGCTAAAGATTGAGCTTCATGAGATGGTACTGTAGTTACTGAAGAAACAGCTTTCCCTGTGTTAATGGGGAGTCTAACTAAAATGATGGTTACGGTTATCTTATTGATTAGTTTTGTAGCTATTTTGGCTGGAGGTGTAATGATTTCTGCCTCTGGTGGAAGTGATAGTTGAGCAAAAAAAGGAAAAGAATTAATCGGGAAAGTAATTATAGCTATAGCTGTATTATGAGCTTCTGGAGTAATATTAAGACTTATTAATCCAAACTTCTTTAAGTAATACCGTATAGATTCCGGCTGCAATTTCTTTAGGCCGGAATGACAAAAAAATACTTATTTATCTTATAAATATTCTCATTACATGATCTCTATTGTAAACGAAAATGGATTTATTATCGAAAACAAACTTATTTTTGGTGCACAAGAAGCTAATTCAAATTTTATTAATTTGGCGATCTCTTTAGGAGAAGATATGCGTTATCAAAAGCTAGATTATACGCTTGTAGATTACCCAGGTGAATACGATATCAAAGGATGTATGATCCAATGTTTTTTAGGAAATGGAGATAAACTCAGTTATCTTATCAATCTAGATGGACAAAGAATAGCACTGCTTCAGACTCCTGATGTTTTGGAATCAAGTACAGAATTATCTTCTGCTCAAACATTTTTGTATACAGATGATGTAGTAGCCAACAAAATGGAACAATTGGAACTTGATGGAGAAAAAATTAAGTTAGGATAGGTTGATATTATGATAGATTCCGGCTGCAACTGACAAAGCCGGAATGACATCCTCTAAAATAGCAACTACCCAATTACCATAATACCGTCTCCCTCCTCCATCGGAAGGATTTGATAATTGATTTGCATTTTTTGAAGATATCCGTATAATGTATCAAGTTTAATAGAGTATTTAATCACATCGTCCAATATAATCAGACTTTTCTCTTCCTTTATATCTTCTATTTTCTCTAGATATATTCCATACTGGTTTTTCTGACCATCTATAAAAAAGAAATCACACTTTTCCGGTACAAATTTTCTTACATCACTAGTGGTGATATCAAATGGATAAAGCGTAATATTTCCTAGACCAACTTCTTTGATATGCATAAGTGCTTCCAAATATGCAGTATAAGAAACCTCAAAAGAAATAACCTGACCATTTCGCTCCTTCATTAGGGATGCAATAAAGATTGTACTATATCCTATAGCACTTCAAATTTCTAGACAGTATTTTGGTTTTCTATGAAGCAATTGTTCTTTAATAAAAGATTCTGTCTGAGGACTCATGATAGGTACTCTCCTGCTCTCTGCATTTTGCCTCAAATTTTTTAGGTAATTTTCCATCATCTAATTTGTTGGTAAAGCTAAATATTTTAACAAAAATTTTTATTATTAATTACTATTTTCACATGAATCAAGTAATGCAAGGAAATCTTTCTATAGATTTCACACAAAAAAACAATCAAAAAAACCCCCCACAAAAACCAAGAACTCAGTCTACTCCTAGATATCAATCAGGACAAAGACAAAACAGAAGAAGTGACGAACCTAAACTTAGTTCAGAAGCTTTTCTTCGTCATCTTACTCAAAAACAAACAGAAATCGACAATCCTCAAGCTCTTATCAAAAAGGGAGAAAAACCTGTTAGAATAGGAAGTTTACTTGGATTGGAACAAGTAGGACAATGTATGTTTATGGAATATGATCAAGATATCGTTTTAATTGATGCCGGAATGGAATTTGCTGCTAATGAAGAAATGGGAGCTGATTATATTATTCCTGATATTTCTTACATCAAGAAAAACAAACACAAACTAAGAGGTATTGTAATTACTCATGGTCACTTAGATCACGTAGGAGGACTAAGACACATCTTACCAGATCTTTGATTTCCTACATTGTATACTACTCCACTTACTTTGGGTATTATTAAAAAAACTTTTGATGATCCAAAGGAAGCTGCAAAGATAAAGTATAAGATTATTGATCCAAACGTAGATATCGTAAAACTTGGATGTTTCACTTTCGAATTTGTTTCTGTAAACCACAATATTCCAGAAAGTATGGCATTATCGATCTATACTCCAAAGGGACTTGTTTTCAACTCAGGAGACTTCAAAATCGATCATACTCCAGCTATCGACAAACCAGCTGATCTTAATAAGATTGCTAGAATTGGGATGGAATGAGTAAAACTTTATATAGGAGATAGTCTTGGAACAAAAAAAGCATGACGATCTCTTTCAGAAAAAGTTATTGCTAAAAACCTGGATGATTTGATTAGAACTACAAAATGAAGAATTTTTATGGCAACTTTTGCCTCAAATATAGGAAGAATTATTCAGATCATCAATAGCGCAATCAAATACAACAGAGTAATCTTCTTATCTGGAAGATCTATGGTAAACAATGTAGAAATCTGTCAAGAACTCTGATATATCAAGGTTCCTCAATGATATATTCGTAAGCTAGATGATCAAATAAACACATTAGCTGATGAAAGAGTCCTTGTTTTAAGTACAGGAGCACAAGGAGAAGAATTTGCTTCTCTTACAAGAATCGCTAAAAATGAACATCCTGTAGTAAAATTGAAAAAATGAGACACTATTCTGATGTCAGCTACTCCTATTCCAGGAAATGAAGCTTCTGTAAAACATATGATAGATGACCTCGTTATCCAAGAAGTAAACCTTATCACTAATGATGATATGGATATTCATGCTTCATGACATGGAAATATAGAAGATCACAAACTTTTCTTAAGTCTTTTGAAACCAGATTTTTTCCTTCCTTACTATATGGCTGCAGCGGAAAGATTTGATCACAAAAAGATCTGACTAGATATGGGTATTGCTGAATCTAGAATTCTTATGCCAAATAAAAATGGACAAATTATAGAGATGTATGATAATGTTGTACTTGTTGCTGAGTCAAAGATTAGATTAGATAAAATTCTCGTTGATGGTAAAGGACAAGGACATCTCTCTGGAGAATATGTTATCAAAGCTCGTACTATTATGGCTGAAAGTGGTGTAATCTCTTTAATTTTCAAGATCGATACAAAAACAAGAGAACTTATCGGAAATATTCAGATTGAATCTAGATGATTTGTTTACTCTTCAGAAGTAAAAACTATACATACTCAGATTGTAGATTTTGCTAGAGCTAAGTACTATGACAATTCAAAAAAACGTATGGATGTAAAAGAAAATCTTAAAATGATCAAGGAAGATCTAGGTGAATATATCAATAAGATTATTGGTAGAGTTCCTATGATTATGCCGATGTATGTATATATCAATAGAGACCCTCAAAATCCTAATTGAGAACTTAATCAAGACGAAGCTATCGTAGGTATGACCTTGGATGAACAAGGATACGACGATTAGGTTATATAGCAAGAGACCTCTTCCTCGTGAAGAGGTTTTTTTGTTGATTTTTTTTGGATGAACTATATAGTGTACCCGCTTTATTTTTCTAGAAAACATATGAAAAGAAACAAAAAACCAAAAATCTGAAGATGGATTCTTTTAGGTATTATCATTATTGTTGTATGGGTTAATCTCAAAACAACAATTACTATGAACGATACTATTACTCTCAAACAAGGAGATACTTTACAAACACTTATTCAAGACCTTAGTTGGAAACAAAAAATGAGTGTAAAATGGTACATCAGAAAACATGATATAGATCTTTCAAAACTTGATATAGGAAGTTACATATTTAGTGGAGAATATACTTCTCAGACATTTGTAGAAACTATTGTAGCTGGTCCAAAATACCAGTACCAAACTATCAAAATACTAGAATGATGGTCTATTTATGATATAGATTCAGCATTATCTGCTAAGTGATATATTTCTGCTGGTGAGTATATTTCTTTTGTTACCAATCAAAGTATTATACAAAAATATCAACAAAGATATGCTTTCCTTACGAATATTTCATGACTTAAGAGTTTGGAAGGATTCCTTTATCCAGATACCTATAGTGTAGATAAAGATAAAAATATTCTTGATCAGCTCGTCTATCTTCAATTGCAAGCCTTCAAAACTAAAGTATGGGACGCTGTAGAAGATCAGGCTCTTAGTTTTGATCTTTCTTGGTATGATACCATCAAGATGGCGAGTATCGTAGAAAAAGAAGAAAAGTCTTCAAAAAACAAGCCTACTGTAGCTGGGATTTTGATTAAGAGATTTCAATTGGGGACATTGATTGGAGCAGATATTAGTTTATGTTATTTCTTTGAAAAACCATACAAAGAATGTACGCCTAGTTTTATTGGACAACATGTCAGTGATACAAACAATCCATATAATACAAGAACATTAAAATGATTACCACCACAACCTATTTCCAATCCTGCTATTGGTACTATCAAAGCTGTTTTGGATTATGAGAAGACTGATTATCTTTTCTATCTCCATGATAGTAATGGTGGAATTCATTATGGAAGAACATTACAAGAACACAATCAAAATAAAAATATGTATTTATAAATTTAAGCCCTTGTATAAGGGCTTTTTTTGATTATAAGATAATCAAAGGCATTTTATTTATTAACTATTTCACTATGGAAAATTCTCGAATAATTATACTTATTGTACTCTACTTCTTTGCTGGTATTAGAATTGTTAATCAATTTGAAAGAAGAGTTGTATTTACTTTTGGTAAATATGCAGGGATATTACAGCCATGATTTAGATTTATTTGGCCAATTATTCAAACTTCACTAAAAGTAGATATTAGAGAAAAAGCTGTAGATGTACCAAGTCAGGAAGCCATGACAAAAGATAATGTATCTTGTATGATTAATGCTGTAATTTATTATAAAATAAAAGAAGAACGAGTAGATAGATCCGTGCTTAATGTTAGATATCTAGATTATGCTATGACTCAATTTGCACAGACTACTATGAGAAATATTGTTGGACAATTTGAACTTGATGAACTTCTTGCCAAAAGAGAAGAAGCTAGCAATAAGATTAAAGAAATTGTTGATGAAAAATCTAACTCTTGGTGAGTTGATGTACTCTCAGTAGAACTCAAAGATATTAACATCCCTGATGATCTCAAAAGAATGATCGGAAAACAAGCAGAAGCTGAAAGAGAAAAGAGAGCTAAAATTATTACTTCAGAATGAGAACTTGCATCATCAGAAAACCTTAAAAATGCTGCTGAAATGCTTGCTAAAGCTCCAGGAGCTCTCCATCTAAGAACTTTACAATCTATCAATGATATTAGTTCTGATCAGTCTAATACTACTGTATGGATGATCCCTATAGAAATCATGCAAGCTATCCAAGGAATCAAAGATTCTTTAGATAGAAAATAAAGAAAAAAACCCCTAAATTGGGGTTTTTTATATAATTTTTTAGTCTATCATCCAAGGATAATGTTTTTTTACTTCATCTAAGAGATTTTCTGGGCGGATTACACCAAATTCGGTGATAATTCCTGTAATATATTTTGCTGGGACGAGGTCGAAGGCATAATTAAGAATATCGAGACCTTGTGGAGCATCTGGTCGTAGTTCACTTCAGGCTCTGGTTTCTATTTCTATCGTCCCCGTGGTATCTACTTTTAGCAAGCTTCCAACAATGTATAAAGGTATTCCTGAATGCCAAGCTGAAAGTCCAATAGCAAAAGATCAGACTTTATTTATAGTATTTCCATTGGTTCTAATACAATCTGATCCCAAAAATACCTTATGAATATGGATATGACTATCATATTCGTTATCTACAAAGAAAGGTGCTGAATCATCAGTAATCATCGTATCTGGTACTCCAGCTTTGAGAAGATCTGCTGAGGTTATTCTTCCCTGATAGAGAGGTCTGGTTTCTGTATTATAGATATGAATCTTTTTTCCTTGATTTCGAGCTGTCGTAAGGATTTTTACCACAGATCATGAATGACAGTGGGTTACAATATTTTCTCCATCATTAATAAGATCTGCTCCAATCAATGGTCTGCATTCTTCTTCACGAACCACTCGAGAATAATATTCTGCAAACGCATCGGCTATTTCTAGCTGAGAGGATCCTGCATTAAGTTTAGACTTAGCATATTTCATTCCATTGCGGAGCAATGGCTCGGTTTCTCTGGCTTTGATAAGGATTTCTGTAGCCGTAAAAACGAAGTCCTTCAGTTCTTCTGGTGAAGAAAATGTTTGTCCACGGAGTTCCTGTTCCATCACTTGACATGCGGCTTTGGCAATATTTGTAGCACCTTGGATGGTGATGGTCTTTATATCATCAGCTATTTTTTGGATATTTGTTAGATTCATAGTAAATATACATAATTAAATTAAATAAACTAATTATTACATACAGACTTCAGGAAGAGAATATATTTATCTTTATCTTCCTCAAGGAAATCTATATCGATAGATTGTTCATCTCCTCTTACATAGATTTTTACTCTGATAAATCTTTGGTGTTCTTCCATTTCAATATATTTAACCTGATGATCAAATAACAAAAGTGATTTTGCACGAACATCTGGGTCATTATCAGCTGTCACAAAAATCATCTGTGTACATGTCATATTAGGATTTATTATTTCCTTTAATTTATATCCTTGAAAATCTAAAGCCATGTGAAAAGTAATAATAATATAAATAACTATCTTACATAAATTATAATCAGAATATATTTCTTTGCAAATTTTTGACTAAAAAAAACCTCCCAATTACTCGAGAGATTTATTGACAATAATATAGGTTAATAGATAGAATTAACGTTTTTTAAAATATACAATAGTATTCACGGCATCTGATTCAAACCATCAAGTTTTTCCAGTAAAAATAAACATTTCATTATACTTACTTCCAAATGCATTTTTTTTAATATAGTTAAGGTTTGCACAAAGAATTACTTCATCATATAGATTTCCAACAATTATATTATCTAATTCACTTTTAAAACTTTTTTCCACTTTTGATTTATAATGGAAATATGTTCAAGTAAAATATTTGGTAAGACAGGTTTCTTCATCTCCAAATACTATTCAATTATGAAGAATAACTGGATTTTTATCAAGATAATTCTTTCGTTGTATTCTTGGCTCACTCAACCTTTGTATTTGAAGATACATACTTATTATTATAGGTATACTTAATGATATTATAACAATACTCCATAATATTTTTCCGATAACCATGTGATATCTTTTAGATAATAGTCTCTCTATAAAAATACCAATTCCCCGAGCTCATAAAATACTTGTCATAAAAAACAAAGGAAGAAAATGCCTATGAACAAGGTTATTAAATACATAAATATGAAATAGAAAATGTACAATCACTGGCGCCATGACCATATAAAGGAATATTTTTTGTTTTGCAGTTTTCTTTATAAAAAAAACAATAAAAGACCATAAAAAAGGTATAATACCTAACAACCAAGCTCATTTCACTGACCAAACCCAACTAAATATACGTGTTCATGAAAAATCCTTTTTATAACCTGCTATACCTGATCACCATATCCAATGTTCAATTCTCTCTCGAAACCAATCTGGACTTGTTACAATCATATTAATACATACAAAACTTATAATTCATATCACACTTACCATAAATACCTGTTCTCGTTTTTTTTTGATTCCGAGATATACCAATCATCCAAGAATAATTGGTAGAAAAAATGTTAATCATTGTTCTTTTGTAGAAATCGAAAAAATCATAAGAAGAGTTCCAAGACTTAACGA
The DNA here is from genome assembly GCA_002414185.1 of Patescibacteria group bacterium UBA5124. GTDB lineage: Bacteria > Patescibacteriota > Gracilibacteria > Absconditabacterales > Absconditicoccaceae > UBA5124. The sequence continues at coordinate 8,778 of DHYS01000011.1, forward strand.
TATATTGCTTTCTGATTCTATATAGTGCATTAAAAAATACACAGCCCATATTGCCACAGCAAAAGCTGTGATATCTACTCTCGTAACAGTAGATAAATACAGATACAATCCACTTCACAAGAGGAATATCATTGACACTATTCCATATAATTTTTTCTTTGTAAGTAAGGTAGTAATACTATATATCCCCCATAATCATAATCATCACATAATTCGAGATACAAATTTTCCTATGTTTAAAAAGATTATTTGATCTGTTGTACTAGAGATATGTAACCACTGTTTAATAATTAGATAGGGAATTGAAAAAAACCATGAAATTATATAGTATCATGGTCAATATTGAAAATCAGAAAAATTCCATAAACCTCCTGTCACAAAACTTATAAATTTACTTGGGAAAATACTATCTTCCCGTAAAGGATATGGTCAATTTCATGCATACAACATTCCTACAACACCTCCTATGACATACAAAATCACTATTGTCCATAAAAGATATTTTCGTAGTTTATTTTTAATCATATATTTTATTTACCTTTAAAAAGTCCATATTTTAGGATACAATATATAGATCTTACTCAATCTTTCCAAGATATTTTCTTTCCTTCTAGATATGTTCTTCCATAATAAGAAATACCTACTTCGTATATTTTGATTGATTTATTACGTGCAAGTTTATGAGTAACTTCTGGTTCGAAACCAAACCTTTTTTCAACAAGATGGAGCTGTTTCAAAATATCAGATTTAAATATTTTATAACATGTCTCTATATCTGTCAAATTTAGATTAGAAAAGATATTTGACAAAAATGTGAGAAATTTATTTCCTAAAGTATGTCAAAAAAATAAGGATCTATGTGGTTTTCCTCATACAAATCTTGATCAATACACCACATCTGCATATCCATCTATAATAGGCTTAAGCAAGAGATAATATTCTTGTGGATCATATTCTAGATCTGCATCCTGAACAACAATAAAATCTCAAGTAGCCTTATGAATACCTGTGTGCAAAGCAGCTCATTTCCCCTTATTTATCTCATGATTACAATATATTAGGGATATATTTTTGTTTTTTTCTCTATACTCTTGAATTACTAGACCTGTATTATCATTTGATCAATCATTTACCACTATTATTTCTTTTTGAATATCAGAAACTAATTGAACTTCTCTGATTTTATCTAATATCAACGAAATAGTTTTTTCTTCATTGTATACAGGAATTATTATTGAAAGTTTCATTCTCCTGTAAAAAATAGTAAATTTATGCTGTCTTTTTTACACTTACTTTACCATCATTATCTATTCCGCTAATAGTTACTTTCATCATATCTCCTATTTTGAAGTGATTACTTAGAGGAGGTGTATATTTTTGACCAAGTTGAGAGACATGACAAAGCCCCATCTTTTTCTTTGGAAGAGCAACAAATATTCCATACTCCTCTACTCTTGTAATCTTAGCATCAAATGTTTGTCCTACTTCTAAATCAGTAACAATTTCTGTAATCATTTCTACTGCCTTATCGATAGAAGATTGGTCTTGATGAGTAATAAAACACATTCCATCGTCTTCTAGATCAATCTTTACTCCTCCAGATACTTCGATGATATTGTTGATCACATCTCCACCCTTTCCAATCACTTCTTTGATCTTCAATGGATTGATCTTCATTACATGTATTTTTGGAGCATACTTACCTACTGTAGCTCTTGGAGCTGGTAATGTTTGCAACATAAAATCCATAATTTCTTTATATCCTTCACATGCTCTTGTGATTGTTTCATGGATGATATCCATAGTCAATCCCTTGAGTTTAGTATCTAACTGAATAGCAGTTACTCCTTCTTTGGTTCCTGCTACCTTGAAATCCATATCTCCCATAAAATCTTCTGTTGCCATAAGATCGTTGAGTACCATATGTCTTGTAATTGTTCCATCTTCTTCATGATCTGTTATCAATCCCATAGCAATACCTGCTACTGGTTTCTTGAGAGGAACTCCTGCATCCATAAGTGAAAGCGTAGATCCACAAACCGATCCCATAGAAGTAGATCCTCCTGATCCAAGACAATCTGATACTACTCTGATTGTATATGGAAAAACTTCCTTACTTGGAAGCATTGGTTCTAGAGCCTTTTCAGCTAATCTTCCATGTCCGATTTCTCTTCTTCCTGTACCTCTGATTGCTTTTGCATCTCCTACAGAAAATGGAGGAAAATTGTAATGGTGGAAATATCTTTGGTTTACATCATTATTTTCCATATCTTCTACGATAAGATAATCTCCAGGAGACCCAAGGGTAACTGTAGACAATACTTGTGTATCTCATCTCCAGAAAAGTCCTGTTCCATGTACTCTTGGTACAGATCCTACTTCACAGTAGAGAGGTCTAATATCTTTGATTTCTCTGTCATCAACTCTCTTTCCTGTTTCTAATGTACGATGACGAATGTGATGTTTGATCACATTAAATACTGCCATCTTTATCTTTGTTTCTGTATACCCTTCAGCCGTTTCATCTATTACTTTTTCTTTAGCTATTTCTATTACTTCTTTTTCATATTGAGAAAACAAAGTATTGAAAGGTACTTTTGTATTACCTACAAGAGTGTCCAATTTATCATGAGTCAAAATATTAGAAACATATGCCATCAATTCTTCTGATGGTTTGTTGTACGTGATAGTTTTTGGTTCTATAGATGATAATTTTAAAAAAGCTGATTGAAATTCACATGAAGCATCGATTGCTTGTTGTCCTACTACAAATGCTTGTTTGAGGAGATCTTCTGGTATTTCATTTGCTTCAGATTCAATCATATTGATTGATCATTTTTTACCAGCAACAAGGAGATTTACCAAAGAATTTTTGAGTTGAGTTTTGGTAGGATTGATTACAAATTGTCCGTCAATATATCCTATTTGAGCAGCTCCTACTGGTCCATCAAAAGGGATTCCAGCAGCTAAGATAGAAAGAGAACATCCTACAATAGACATTACTCCAAGATCTAAATCATGATCTAATCCTAAAGGAGAAATAGTCACAACTACATCATTAACCATTCCCTTTGGAAACATTGGTCTGAGTGCTCTATCGATAAGTCTAGAGTATAATACTGCTTGATCAGAAGGTCTTCCTTCTCTTCTTCTATATGCAGCTCCTCCGATTTTTCCAGCAGCTGAATAACTATCTCTAAAATCAATCATCAATGGTAAGAAATCCATATCTGATCTTGGATTTTTTTCCATTACTGTTGAACATAAAATTGCATTTTCATCTAGGTGCATTTCAAGAGAACAATCTGCTTGAACAGCAAGTTTACCGGTTTCAAACTTCAGATTTTTTCCTGCCCAATCAAATGATTGAGTAATCACAGAAAATTCCTTCTTTTTTATTGGCATACGTTTTTAGAAAAAGAATAAAAGTTTGAGAAAATAATGAGAAACTAGAGACTTACTAGAGAAATTAAGATACCTAGTTTCTTTAGTAAGTGACGAGCTTCTCAGGAATAATTTCCTCAGATACGAAGTATAGAGATTTTGATAATGAATGCAAAAGAAAAAAGTGGTTATATGAGCTTGATATGTAAATATACTTACTTATAAAAATGATATGCATTTATCTCTTAATAGAAATACTATGTATATTCAAGAAGATTGATTTATTATTAGAGATTTTCACAAAGATGATATCCCAAGACTTAGATTATTAGCAGATAATTATAATATTTATATTAATTTAACATATACATTTCCTCATCCTTATACATTGAAAGATGCAGAATGGCGGGTTAATCATAATATTTCTTTATGAGAAAAAGCTGAAAGTTTTGCTATTGAAGTGAATTGAGAATTTGCTTGAAGCTGTTGAATAAGACACAAATGATGAGATCAATGAAAAACATGGAATATCGGATATCGATTAGGAGAAGAATATCGATGAAAATGATTAGCAAGCAAAATCTGTAAATCTATAGTTAACTATGGTTTTAATACTTTTGATGCTATAAGAATTGAGGCATGAGTATTTTGATGGAATCCTGCTTCTATGAAAGTTCTAGAAAAAAATGGATTTATTCGTGAATGAACTTTGAGAAATAGAATCTGGAAAGATTGAAAATCAACTGATGAAGTATTTTTTAGTATATTGAGAAGTGAGTTTATTACATAATTTTGTGCAAAAGAAAAAAGTGACCGTACACGATCACTTTCTTATTCTTCTTTAAAAATTTGCTCTGGAAAATTTAAAACGATGAAATCCCACAATAACTAATAACATGATGATTACTAAGGCAGCTGTTATAATTCTACATTCATTCTTTTTTACAAAAGATTGTTCAATTGGATATATTTTATAAAAAACAGATCCATTTTTGTAAAAAAAAGCAACATCTCTAGTTTTATCCTCCTGTCTTGGAAAAAATATAGTAGATTTTTCTTTGGTCTGAATTATATAAATATCAGATTTATTAAGCACGTGAAATGTATCCGCATTTTCTAGTTCTATCTTTGCAATAACAAAAGATTTTATTGTATCTTTTTTTGTGATAGAATCTGGTACAAGTAATGAATACGTTAGTAAAATAGTATTATCGGAAAGAACACTATCTCCCTGAATCCTATTCATTAGCTCTTGCTTCCAAGATTCTTTGGGATCAGATACAAGATATTCTTCGGACGGAGTGTTTTTTTGAACACACATAATACCCACAATTACTGTAATAATAATGGCTATTATTAGACCAATTAATAGTTTTTTTTTCATAGATTTTTTATTTGAATTGTTTTTACTTTTTATTTCTTTTCTCAATTTATATATTCTTCCTATATTATCAATATCTTTTTTATATATCTATTGTTATTGATTTTTGTTTCATTTTTTATAAAAACTCATTTACATTTAAACAAAAATAAATTCTTAAAATAAATATATGTCTAACAAAAACTTAAAATTATGGATTTAGAAGTGTTAAAAAAAGATCTAAAGCTTAGTCAGCTTCAAAATCTTGTAAATTCCGGTGGATTTAAATTCACTGAACAAGCCAATAAACCATGGTTTGATTATACTTCCAATTGGATTGGCCCGTATTATGTTCAGTCTATGGATGTATTCAAACGAGAAGTAGATAGAAATATTGCAATAAATTCGATGAAGATGTATATTGACTACTTTATCGATGAAGCTGTGGCAAAAATTATCTCTTCTGGAGAAACCCGTGATTGGCCATTTGGATTTATCCTTGCAGACAGACTAAAATCTGATATGAAAATGCTTTATAAGGATGGAAGTTCCTTTGGTATTCCTGATATTCAATTGCAAGGTAAGACTATCTTACATGTTGCCGATCTTAACAACGAGGGAACTTCGGTAAAAAAATGGAGTACTATGATCCAAAAAGCTGGTGCCCAAATTACCGACATTCTCTTTTATGTAGACCGCATGGAAGATGGTGTAGATGTTTGTAAAGAACTCGGAATCAATCGTCATGCCATTATCGAGCTCGATGAAGAAGCCTGGCAATATTTATTGGAAAGAAATTATATTTCTCCAAAAATGTACCAAGAACTTGTCGAATACTGGAAGGATAGAAAAGCTTGGGGATGTAAAAAAATTCTTGAATTTCCCGATCCTCTTGTTGATCTTATCAGAAATGAGAAAAAACGTGATCGTGGCATTGGTATTTTCAACAATTACAACCAGCTAACCAACAGCGAACTTGCCAAAAAACTTGATGTAAACGACGTTGGTGAATTACTCCACAACGAATAAAACAAAAACCTAAAATATAAACATTATGAATTACGAACAACTTTTTGAACAAATCGTAAAGAAACAAAGTTTCCTTTGCGTCGGATTGGATACAGATATCAACAAAATACCTAAACACTTGCTCAATGAAGAAGATCCTCTCTTTGCATTCAACAAAGAAATTATTGATGCGACAGCTAATCTTACTGTTGCCTACAAGCCTAACTTAGCCTTTTATGAAGAACAAGGCTGGAAAGGATTACTCTCTCTGGAGAAAACTGTTTCATACATCAGAAAGATAGATTCGAATATTTTCATTATTGCCGATGCAAAACGTGGAGATATTGGAAACACTTCTTCTATGTATGCAAAAGCCTTTTTTGAAACCATGGATTTTGATGCAATCACGGTTGCTCCTTATATGGGAGAAGATTCAGTTAAACCTTTCCTTGACTATGGTTCCAAAGAAAAATGGACTGTCATTCTTGCTCTTACTAGCAATAAGGGTGCTTATGATCTTCAGATGATTGAAGATAAAGACAGTGGACGCAAAAACCACGAACAGGTTTTGATTAAGGCTAAAGATTCCTGGGGCGCAACTCCGGAAAACAGTATGTTTGTGGTTGGAGCAACCAAAGCGGAATATCTCACAAATATCCGCAAAATTGTACCTCATCATTTCCTGTTGATTCCTGGTGTTGGCGCTCAAGGTGGTAGCTTGGAGGAAGTCGTCGAATATGGCATGACTTCAAAATGCGGGCTTTTGGTAAACAACTCACGCGCTATCATCTATGCAGACAATTCCACACTTTTTGCTGGATCTGCAAGAAAAGAAGCATACAAAATGCAACAAGAAATGGCAGTACTCTTAAACAAAAAACGAGTTATTGTCTAACTATTATTTAAAAACCGTAGGTATTTCTCCTACGGTTTTTTATTATCTTTCATATGGGAATACAATCCATTGATCATCAGCTACTTCTTCAACAAAATAATCTGGTTTAATCGTAGCATGAGGTTTGGTAAAAATAGTTGCTATTTTGGTTTCTAATGGATTGAATGCATATTGATGCATGATGTATTTCATTGTTTTACCACTATCTACAAGATCATCTACAATAAGTACTGTAAAGTCCGTAAAATCTTTTGATATTTTAGTATCATCCACAATTTCTTTGGATGACATATTTTCATAACTAGAAATATTGATTGTTTCTATACTTTTCACCCCCAAAAGATCTGCTAAAAAATATGCAGAAAGTAGTCCTCCTCTTGTTATAGAAACTATCATATTGGGTTTAAATCCTTTATGAACAATCTGTTCTGCAAGAGAAATACATTTTTTCTGAAGTTCTTCATAGGTTACATGTCTTTTTTCCATAACACTACTCTTTACGGATAAATAATACTTAGCTATAAAAAATTTATAAGAAAATACAAGCTAGACTAACCGACAAATTCATTGAATATTTGGTAAATAATAAGCAAGAACAAGAAAATAACTAATGCTACCATAAAAATATTCACTAAGATTCCTTTTGTTTTTTTCATAGCTTTTTCATCCCCTCCTGACAAGAACATAGAATATCCTGCATAAAACAATGCAACTACTGCCACAAGACCAAGTATCCATCCAAGAATTTTTGAGATAGATAATACAAGATCTGCAGCTTTTTGACTAAAGTCTGGAGTTTGAGCTATATAGAAAACATAATCAATAATTTTAATCAGAACCAAAGCCACGATAATATTTACAATTCATTTAAATCCTGCTTTTGCTTTATCAGCTTTATCCATTGCTGACATCATCTTAAATCCTGATACTACCATCATAATAATAGCTAGGAAGAAGGCTAATACTTTAAAAAATCATAATATTTGCAAGAATAAAGTATTTTGAAGATTATTTACGAGATCAGTAGATCATTTGATAGATTCTACATTCAATACATATCCAAGTATCCATATTGATCCAAATACCAAAAACGCTCCATACGCGATATAAATCAGACTTGAAATTGATTTTTTTGTTGTATCTCATGAATCTGGACTCATAAGCAAATTTATACCTGCTACTACAATAAACACAAAGATAATTCCAAATGTAATTACTCTGATCAAATCCCAAAGCAATCCTCCTGTTGTATTTGTACAGTTTGGATTTGGGTTTGATACATTTGGATAAAAAAGATTTTTTACATTTTGTACTATAGATTGATTTCTATCTATACAATTGGAAAAACTAAATACCGTTTCTACTCTTCCATATTGATCAGGAGTCTTGTCTGTAAGATAATTTGCAAAATTATTATCAAAAGATGGGGCTAAACCAAAACTCACACCAGACAATCATACTAGTGCAAGCAAAGGAATTATATAGAATTTTAGAAATTTTTTCATTTTTTGTTTTATATATGTGGTTAAATATAGATTTAGAATCATGTATCTCAGGAACCATTAGTTCCAAATACTGAATTTATAATTCAAACAACAAGTTTTATTATTGAATAAAATCCTGTTAACAAAATAATTCCCATTGCTATATATCCAAGATTTTTTTTCACCTTTCCAAAATCCCCTTCTTTGTTAATAGATTTGGTTACCATCAAGAATCCATTATATATCACAAGAATTACTGATACTACCATTCCTATGTACACCATCCACTGAATATATGGAGCCATGTTCGCTCTTAAATAATCTAACGTATTACTTATTTTATACTGGCTTTGATATCATCATTCATCAGCATTGATATCATCCAAGGCTGTTTCTTGTATTTTAGTATCTTTGTTTGCTTCTCCTACTACGGTATTTAATATCTCCATAGGGCTTGTTCCATATTCTCATCGGCTATTAGTTTCTGCGGATACATGAAAAACAATTCCCAAAAATCCAAAGAAGATAGCTATTTTTCATAAAAATTTCATACATACATTTTACAAATAAAAACTTTCTCTAATAGTATACTCAAGATAAACGCTTTTGTCAAATTTTTGATTTGATTTTATTGTATATTTTCCTATATATTTTGGGTATTTTGCAAAGCTTATTTTTTTCAGATTATTCCCCTGTTTTTTATGAAGCGTTTATTTCGTACGTTATGACGCAATAGTATTATCTTTTTGGGATCTATTTTTTTCTCTTTAATTTTACTATACGTGATTAAAAATCCAGATATTTTTCAATCGAGCGTCTTACAATTATCTGAGATAGAAACTATCAAAAAAAATAAATGGGATCTTGCTTACAAAACAACTGGCAATGTCGTAGACATTTTTATTGATGATACAATCCAGCATATTTCATGACTTCAGCTTACACTATGATATAGCCCAGACACTATTCTCTCACTTACTTGATGTTTCTCTCAGTGAGCATATGAAATCTTATCATCAGACAATCAATCTACCATAATCTCTATCAATCAATTTACAACCATAGACCCAACACAAAGCATAGTAATTATTCCTTTTAGCTGAGATATGAATCAAATTCTTGTAGAAGAAGCTAGTGCAATACTTCCTGATACTACAATACAACCCTTAGCTATATGATCATTATCTGAAAAAACCACTCATTAAACCTTTATTTTTCTTAAGCTTTAGAGCATGCGCTTATTTCTGAAGATACTAGTTATATTCTGAAGTATATTTCTTTCAGCAATTACTTGACTTACTTTTGCCCAACAGCAACCAGATGCTTTTTTGCTTGAAATAGAACCAAGCACATTTGATCTTAATACTCCTGTAGATATTACTATCAAAGCTATAAAAGCAAATTGAGAAGTAGTAAAAGATTATGAATGAGATGTGTTTATAGATGTAAATGGATCTTTGGATACTACAGACTATACTGTTCCTAGTGAAGGACTTTATACATTTATAGCCCAAGATCAGTGAGTAAAAACTTTCTCAAAATGACTTATTATCAAAAGAGCTGGGACATTTACTATTTCTGCTTCTGATATTACTGATGACACAATAAAATGAGAAAAAACTGTTCTGGTTTGAGTCACTACAGATACTACTGATGTAAAAAAAATAGAATTCACTTCTCCGCTCAAAGGAAGTAGTATAACTAATGAAATTTTGGAAGTAATCTGATCAGTTTCTGAACTTCCAAATTCTCCTTTAGAGATCTATCTTAACGAACAATTAGTCTTCGAAGGAACAAGTGATGATAAATGAAATTTTACTGCCTATTTGAGTGGAGTAGAAAGATGAGAAAATACGTTATCAGCAAAAGTACTTGATGTAAATGGTATCGTCTTATGAGAATCTGATAGTATTTCATTTACGTATGATTCAGCTGCTGATGGTACTTTCAACAGCTTACAAGTACTTCCATGAAATATCATCAAAGCTGGTACCAAAGCTATATTCAAGGTTTCTACAAGTGATAATGTAACCTCAGCAACAATCAAACTTAGCAATGGTAGATCTGCTCCTATGGATCTAGAATCTGCAGGAAGTTTTTCAAAAGAGATAATGATTGATTCCGAAGGTAAACTCGATATTTCTCTAGAACTTTTGGTTAGTTGACAAAAAAAAGTTTATACAAATATTTCAAGTATTATCGTTGAAAAATGAACTAACATAGGAAAAGTTAGAATCTTCTGAGACTCTGTATACAAAAATAAAGTAAATCTTACTTGGGATGTAGAATGATCTGATGCTGCTAGATATACAGTACTTTTTGGAACTACAGCAGAAGACCTTAGTCAATCCGAAACAGTAAACAAAAAAGAACTCGTTCTTGAAAACCTAGAAATAGGACAAAAATATTACTTTAAAGTAATACCTCTTGATGATGATGGCCAAGAGTTATGATGAGCTTCTGATATTGTAAACTATACTGTTGGAGATGCTGGAGAAACATCTTGTACTGTTCAATGAATTTTTATTAACGATGTACAAATAGGAAACAATCATTATCTTGTTCGAAGTTGAGTTTCTAACGTAGAAAAATATGTTATTTATAGATCTGACTGGTATACTACAGATGTTACTCAAATGCAAAAAGTAGGAGAAACTACTGACACCAAGTTTGAATATCCTTTCAATAGCCAAGCAAAAAAAGATAAATATAGTTATTATCTTATACAAGCTATCTGTAAAGATGGTAAAGCTGTAGTAATGAATGACATCAAAAAAGTAAAGACTTGACCAGTAGAAAATGCACTTCTTTTTGTTTTTCTAACATTACTTTTTTATAGTTCTTACAGATTATATATTTACAATAGATCCTAAAAAATTCTTTTTTATTTATCTCTATCTTGTGATATATGGTTAATTTTCCAAAACAATACAAAGACAAAAAAACAACAAATAATATTTCTTCACCTAAGAAAACAACAAAAAAATCTGAATCTATTTCTTTGGATTACTTTCCATTTCCTTTGAGTAAACCTCTTCATGTTGGACATCTCTACAATTTGACTGTTGTAGATTTTCTGCGCTTATATCACTCTTTTTTTGATGAATGAGCAGAGACTCTNNTCTTCCTTATTCATATTATGGATCTTTTACTAGTAAAATATTATCACAACATTCGTTACTTAAGCAAAAGAAACAAACTATTTCTCTTTTAAAATCTTTTGGATTTCCTTGGAATTTTGATCAAGAATATAGCACCTTATCAGAACAATTTACTCGTAATGCTAAAACTATTTTTGCTGATCTCGTAAAAAAAAGAATCATTCAAGAAACATATAATATTATTCATTGGAGTACAAAATATCAGACAGTTATAGCAGACAATGATATCGTATATACACCAGAAAAGAAAAAATCTTATACCATCAAATATTATGTAAGTACCAAAAATAACTCTCTTGATCTTCAAGTAAACAATCCTGAATTTATTTTTGCTGATGTGGCTATAGCAATACATCCTGCTAATAAAAAAGCAAAAGTACTAAAATGACAGGAAGTAATTATCCCTATCATCAACAAAAAAATTCCTATTATCTTTGATGATAGAGTTGATTTTAGTGTTAACTGAGGAATACGCAGAATTACACCTGGTCATGATACTCTATCTCTAGCTATAGCAAAAGATCATAATCTCCCTCTTGATATATATGCAGTCAATGAACTCTGACATTTTACAGAACATGCTGGTACTTTTTCTCACAAAAAAGTAAGTGAATTTCTTGATAATATCGTCCAAAATCTCTCAGATATCGGAAATCTTATTGATACACAAAGTCTTTCTTTACCTTCTGCCTTCTGTGCAAAAACTGGAGAAAAATTACTTCCGTATACTATGAAAGGTTGGTTTATTTCTACACCACAAACAATATTAGAAGAATGTAATCAAAAGCATGAATGCCTTTCTCTAGCACCTATCAAATCATTTGGAGAACGATGTGTTTCTAGTTCTTATAAACAAGGATTACGTTTACCTGTATGGAAAGATGAACTATGAAATCCATATATCATTGATGAAAACTGGGTTATCGATCATGCTAAAAAAAATAAAAAAGATTGAGAAGATATAGTTTTTTCTCTTATTCTCTTTCATCTTATTAGTGAAGGACGCCTTTCTTCTTCTTTTGCTCCAGAACAACTTATAGAAGCATTATTCAGTACATGATTTGAAAAAAATACTACTCTTTTTGATGCATATATTTCTCTTTTGAACAACGCTCACACAAACTATCAAAAGGATATAGACACATTAACTAAGCAACTTAATATTTTCAATTCAGACAAAACAGGATCTGCTCTTTATGAAAAACATATTGAACAGCTTGCTTCTCTATTGGATAATTCATGTCTTCTTCACCAAGAAAAAGATGGTAAATATACCCTTGATTTTTCTCAATTAGACAAAGAATATCAATGATTAACACAAACAAATCAGACTTTTGAATATAATTTTCTCAATTATATTTTACTTCTCGATCATAACGGATTTTTTAATTCCTCAACAAATAAAACATCTCACAACTCTACAATTATCTTAGAAAAAAGTAACATTCCCCATCTTGTTAAGTGTAGTATTTTAGGATATATGACACAATGAAAACTTCCTTGGGAAAAGTTTTTTCTTACTCCATCTCTTGTAGATAAAAAGTGATCAAGAATCACATCAACTACACCACATATAGATACTCCTGCAGAACTTCTCTCTTCTTATAGTTCAGATACTTTGAGATTACATCTTTTGAGTGCAACCTCAGAGCAAGTTGTCTTTGATAAAAAACAAATACAACAAGATGATGAATATATATGAACATTTTGGAATTGCTGTAGATATATCAANNTGTACAAAAAAAATTAGAAGATAATATTTCTGATTTTCATGTATTTGATAGTTGGATTATTTCAAAAGCAAAAACTCTTATAGAAGAATTTAACGACATCTCTACTCCTGAGAAAATCTGAAACTTCATAACATCTCTCATCACCTTTGTAAAACAAGACTTATCAAGTAAATATCTAGAACTTATCAAATCAAACAATTCTAATTTTTCACAAGATATTGCTTTCTTTATTGTAAGTTTGTTAATTAAATTATTTTATCCATATATACCTTCGGTTAGTTCTTCATTACGAGAACTTATGGAAATACATGGAAATATAGAGGATCCTCTTCCAAATTTATCTATGCAAGGTGTTCAAAAAAACTACTTAATATCATTATTTATGGATCTTATAGATAAACTCTCTTCTATAAAGACAGCTCAACATCTCAAAAAGCATGATATGGTAAGTATTTTTATTACTTCAAATCCAGATTTTCTTAAATTTACCAAATCCAATGAAGACCTCCTAAAAAAAGTACTTCATGCTGAAGAAATCTTATACTTTACTCACAATGAAAAATATCCTAGCGGATATAGCACAGAAGAAATTATTGATATTGTCATAGGACTCAAAGTTATGACAAAGGAAGTCTCTTCTTCATCACTCTCTACATTACAAAAACAACTTATTCAGAAAGAGGAATATCTCCAACATACTAAACTTGTTCTTCAAAGTCTTACTTCTAATTGATCAGATTCAGAACTTATTACACAAAAGAAAGAAGAAATATCATCTCTCAAAGAAGAAATAGAAGATCTTACCTTACAAATCAATAAATTAAAAATATCTTAACAACATAAAAAAGACCCTTTCGGGTCTTTTTCTTATTTTTGAAAATTTATTGTTATTTCTGGTTGTTTTGAGACAAATTGTTCTATCTCTACTCCTGCATGTTCTAGCATTTTTCTCGATGCATTGTAAACATCAGGACCTCATTTAAAGGTATTTGAAAGATATACTACTTTTTTGATTCCTGATTGGATAATAAGTTTAGTACATTCATGACAAGGGAAAAATACAATATAGATAGCACATCCATCAAGATTTCCATGAGCATTAAGAATTGCGTTTGCTTCTGCATGAACTACATAAGTATTTTTTTTCTCTAAAAAATTACCATCACTTTCCCAAGGAAATTCTTCGTCAGAACAACCAGCAGGAAAGCCATTATAACCTATACCTACAATACGTTTTTTTGGATTTACAATACAAGCCCCTACTTGCGTAGATGGATCTTTACTACGATGTGCTGAAAGTAAAGCAATACCCATAAAGTATTCGTCTCGTGAAATATATCATTCTCTTTTCATGAGGAAAAAGAAAAAATAAATCTGATTTTATCTATTATATCAAAGGAGTTCCTGTCATTTCTGAAGGAATAGCAATTCCCATAAGTTTAAGAACTGTTGGAGCTAAGTCAGACAATCCTCATTTTGGTTGAGATAATTGCACTTCTCCATTGTGAATATATCGTAATGGAACTGGATTTGTTGTATGAGAAGTTTTAGGTGCTTCTGGAGTTCCCATTTCTTCACAGTTTCCATGATCTGCTGTAATAAGAAGATGTATATCATATGTTTTTGCATAGTCTATCATTTGTGCAACAATTGTATCCAGTTTTTCTACTGTAATAATTGCAGCTTGCATACTTCCTGTATGTCCTACCATATCTCCATTTGCAAAATTGAGAATAGTGAAATCTACATCTTTAGCATGTTCTTCAAACTGGTCATAGATTTCTTGAGCTGACATTTCTGGATCAAGATCATAAGTAGCTACTTTGTGACTTGGTACAAGAACATCTTTTTCTCCATCATATACTACTTGCTTGTCTCCATTAAAAAATTTGGTAACATGGGCAAATTTTTCTGTTTCTGCGAGGTGAAGTTGTCTTGCTTCAGCTTTTGAAATAACTTCTCAGAGTGTATTTTTGATATCAGATTCTTTAACAAAAAGAGGTCCAGAATATTCTTTGTAATATTTTGTCATCGCTACAAAATAGATGTTTTTGAGTGATTTTGTAGGGAATGCATTGTTTCGTGTTGGATATTTTTTTCCTTCAGCTGGATCCATAGAGATCATAATAGATTGAGTCATTTGTCTTGCTCTATCTGATCTGAAGTTTAAGAAAAATATAGCATCATTATTTTCGATTTGTTCTCCTTCCATAAATGCTACTGGTTCTATAAATTCATCATTCATTCCTTGTTCGTAACATTTGGCAATATATTCACTAGGAGTATCATTTGTTTGTCTTTGACCATACATGATTTCATCGTATGATTTTTGGATTCTTTCTCGATTATTATCTCTATCCATACCAAAATATCTTCCAGAAAAAGAAGCTATTTTTACATGTGGATATTTTTCTAATACTTTTTCAAATTTTTTCATTAATTCCAATGCTGATCTAGGTTCCAAATCTCTTCCATCACCAAAAAGATGAAGATATACATTGATATCACTAGGAAATGATGGTAACAATCCAATAAGATGACTATCCATAGCATGTACTCCTCCTGGTCCAAACAATTGAAGTATATGAAGATTTGATCATTTATCTTGGCAGTGTTGAATTCAATCTTTAAATTCTGATAGGTTTACAAAACTTCCATCGTCAATAATATCTTGGATTTCAACCAGATTTTGTTTTATGATTCTTCCTGTCCCTATAGTCATATGTCCTACTTCTGAATTCCCCATTTGTCCATCTGGAAGTCCAACTGCTCTTGCAGATGCATCCAATTGTGTTTTTAATTTAGAGAAGAGATTTTGTATTGTTGGAGCTTTTGCTTGTAATATTGCGTTTTCTGTAGGTGTTTTAGTATTGATTCCAAATCCATCAAGAATAATAAGTGCTACTTTTTGCATACGATTTCACGAAAAAACTAAAAATCTGACCGTAATTCAATAGTCAGATTTCAGTATATTGATTTGATAAGTAAATGCAATCTAGGATTTTATTTTTTGATTCCATCACAGGTTCCTCTTCGGATTGCTTTGAGCAATGGGAGAATATCTTTTCTCGGAGCAAGCAGAAACACTTTTGCAATCAACCATAATGGTTGACCTAGAAAACCAACACTATAAAACTGTAATTTTTGTCGTCGTTTGGCA
This sequence comes from Patescibacteria group bacterium UBA5124, assembly GCA_002414185.1. Lineage (GTDB taxonomy): Bacteria > Patescibacteriota > Gracilibacteria > Absconditabacterales > Absconditicoccaceae > UBA5124. The sequence continues at coordinate 24,963 of DHYS01000011.1, forward strand.
TGTTTTTTTACAAAAAGGATTCTATGTTTTGCTTTTCTATGTGCTTGATATATATTTCCAATCCATGCATGATCTAGTTTTGTTTTATCTTTTTCCATGTGATAGATTTTGAGATCACGAAGGACGATTATTGGGTATCCAGCCTGGTACAAAGTATGTGAATAATCTAAGTCTTCATAAACAAAATCGAAGCCTTCGTCCATACGATGTTTTTTGAAAATGTGTGCTGGCGCAAATAACGAATTTCCCGAATACATCTCGATCACACAATCCAAGTGATGTCAAAGAATCATCGGTATTGGTCTCGATAACCAATAATTAAAATATCCAAATCATTGATTTTGAATATGACCGCTATGTCTATACATCAGCGTTGGAGTAATAATTACGTCTTTCCCCATCTGATTTTTGTATTTTTCCTGATAATGAAGTGATTTTTCTAGATAATCTTTGGGAAAATCTTCATCATCATCCATCAAATTTATGTATTGTCCTTTTGCTTTTTGAATTCAGAGATTTCTCATAGAACTCACATTCTTATGCAAAAACTCTGCATTAAGATTTGAAAAAATAGTAATATGTTCACGATCTATCATTCTTAGATCATTGTTGGTAATTTCATTTAATCGCAGTTGATAAGAGTCTTTATCAAATGGTTGATCTATAACAAAAATCAATTCACGATCTTTGTGTGTTTGCTGGAGATAGCAATCTATGGTATGTTGTATATTTTTAGTATCTCATCTACTTTGTACTACTAGACTTACAAGCATTTTCCCTAGAAAAGTAAAATATTTCTTCCCATATCCTATGTATTACGAGTTGATTTTCAAATATTTTTAACTATCAATTTGTCCAATAATTATCACTAATTCTCCAAACAATGCTCTTTTTTATGCGTGTATTTCTGATACTTACCCTCCTCTATCATATTCTCGTAGTAACTTTGGGATATGGTATTTTTGGAGGTTCTCATCCGCAAATTCCAGCTTTATTGAGAGATGGTTTATGGTTTTGAGTTTTTGGAATAAGTATTCTTATTTCTTATAAACATATTTTTTCTTACTTGAGACAATGGAAAAAAGTTTGGTTTGCTTTTGGATGATTGATTCTCTTTTCTCTACTTATCTCATATTTTCAGAATAAAACTATCTCAGATATGTTTATTGGATTTAAATATGGATTCCAATATTTATTAATTCTTTTGAGTGCTAGCTTTTTTGGATTTATATTTGGATTCTCAAAATTTGCAAAAGAAAAAATCTGAAAACATACTACTATCCAACACTTCTTTCAGTGGATTATTTGGATTCTCGTAGGGATTGTTGTTGGAGGAATTGTTTGGCAGGGAGCTAAACTTCTCTGGCCTGATTTCTTTTTTCATATTGGGTATTGACCTCTGGATGACTTCCATTTTGGAGCCAAGCCACCTATTTATTATCTTACATGACTCGGAGGAAAACTTAGACTGCAAGGGATATTCTCTGGACCAAATAATTATGGATATTTTTTAGTAGCATTTTTGCCGTTGATATTAGCGTATTTTAGATTTCAATATACCCAGCGAAAACAAATCTTTACAGAAAAACAAAATCTGATTTCTTTGGTTGTTTTGTTTGTATGGTTAGCATCTATCCTTTGTACATTGTCGAGAACTGCTATTATTGGTACTGCTGTCGTATTGATTCTCTGAAATATTCGTCGACTCAAAAAACATCGAAAATGGTGAATTGGGATAGGATTGGTATTTTTATGAGGAATAATCGGATTAAGTGTATTAAAATGAACTTCTACTCTAGCCCATATTTCTGCTAAATTTTCTAGTTTACAATATGTCGTTCAACAACCTTTGGGATATGGTTTAGGTACTTCTGGACCAGCTATTCATCACAACTGAACTATTCTTCCAGAAAATTATTTTGTTCAATTGATGATAGATATCGGGACTATTGGATTTTTATTCTGGATCCTAACAGTCTGGCAGATTCAAAAACATATTAAAAAAATCTATATCTCTCTCAAAAAATCTGAGACTTATCTACGAGATATTTCTCTTATTCGTGCCTTTAGTATATGATGGATAGCCTTATTGGTTATGGGAATATTTCTTCATGTATTTGAAGATAGTATGGTCAATTATAGTTTCTTTGTCTTATGGGGATTTATCCTAGGATTTAGTAAACAAAAATAAAAAAAAGCCGCCAGAAACCTGGTGGCTTTTTTATTAGTTAGAACGATAAGGCAATTCCAAACTTAGTGTCTGTATATCGCCGAAGATTTCGTAATTCATACTCTCTGAAAGGATCGTACATAGATGACATTCTCTTATAGATAGAGATTAAGAGATCTTGTCTTGCTACTGGCTTATCTGATAGATATCCTAAATTACATAACTTTAAATTTATTAGATAGTAATTTATCAAATCTTCAAGGTTGATCGAACCTCTTTTATCCGTTTTGAGATATTTCTCTATGTGATTAAATCTGCACTTCATTATAACTGAGGCAAATTCCACATTAAGATCGGACGGCAGCAAAGTATAATAATCAAATAATCTCGAAAAATCCTTTCCTTGGCATTCATTCTTTTTGTATTTATCTGAAAGAAAGCCAGTATACTGATTTCTCATTCTATCAAAACTTTCATTGTAGTCCTTGTAATTTTCTTTGGATAATAATGATGAATGCTGAAGATAATATATCATAAGATCTATTGTTTTCTGCATTTTATCATTATCCTTGTCCGCAAGAGCCGCATCAAATGAAACATTAATTGTAGATAATCTCTGTTCCTCATAATATTCTCTTCTTTTGACTGGTTTTTTATTACCATATTTAGCCGGCAAAGAGACCTTAAATTCAGGGAAAGAGAGTTGCTCATAAGATAAATCTTTAACCTTTCTTTCTATCAGATAAGCTGTATCCCAAGATCTCGCTTTAAGCATCTTGGAAATTTCGAAACCAGTTGATACAATAGTATCTTTTTGCCAGGCTGGCAACATATACATACTTACTGTATCCTCTAGCACTTTACCCTCCAAAACTTCAACCATTTTTTCATATTTATCACATTGAAAAATGGTTGGAACTTGTGCTTTACCCATGGAATAACAAGATATCATTCCTACAAAAATCATAATTTTCTTCATACTTTTTTGTTTATTTTTATTTTACCTTGTGAGTATAATTATTTCTTACAAAAAATCAACCCAATCATATTATATCACATTTTCTCAAAATAACAATATATTATACAATCTCTTATAAATTGTTTCGTTTTTTTCCTATCAATAGATAGTATGTCAATTCAAATCTATATTCATAAGCCACCTTTACCTTGTTTTGATAGTGTATTTTTGTATAGATAATCAGATTTATGATTTTTATTTTATTATTTATGCTATTGTCATGGCAACTACAAAAAAAACTCCAGTATCTGCTAAAAAATTACCTACAGTTACTGTAGAAACAAAAAAAATTACTTCTAACAAAGACTGCTGCGATGTCTCTACAGACTGCTGCAAAAAAGAATCTAAATGTCATTTGATAGGAGGTATTTTATTGGTTATTAATACAATTTTATTGGTAGCTATTTTCCTTGGACAAACAAAGTTTGAATCAATGAGAGTTGGTGGTAGTGAAAATTATAAACTTCTTAAACAAGTATATACTTCTGAAGGATATAAGACACAACAAAAACAACAAATAGAACAAGCTATCCAAATGTTTAACACTACTACTCAAGCTGTAGATCAAACACAACAAGCTCCTGCTCAAGATATGCAAGTACAACAAGTTCAATAATATTCATTTACTTAGTTATTTACTGTTCATATGAAACAAATTAAAAAACATGAAGATCTTATTATCTTAATTCTTATTGGTTTAAATATTCTTTTGATAGCTTATATTGCATTCTGTAAAAAAGATGCTTTATCATTAGAAACTCTAAAGGTTGGTGGTAAAGAAAACTTTAGACTTGTTCAAGATCTTTACAACAATGAAGCTTACAAAAACCAACAAACTACTGCTATTCAACAAGCAGTTAGCTCTTTTGCTCAACAAGATTGAACAAACCAATAATTCTTTTATAATTTATTCTCATTGACAATGAATCACGCTACAAAAAAGGCTATTAATCTAGGAGATTCTAAGATTATTCTTATCGTTGTATTAGCTATAAATCTTCTCTTATCTCTTTATGTTGCATTCTTCAAAAAAGATGCTATCTGGTTAGAAACACTTAAGACTGGAGGTAAAGGAAACTTCCAACTTGTTCAAGATCTATACAACAACGAAAACTACAAGAATCAACAAACACAAACAATAAATCAAGTTCTTTCTCAAATGGGAGGATCTCAAGACAATACTCAAGCTGCTGCTGAAGATACTCAAGCTGCTGCTGAAGATACAACTGCTACTCAAACATTAGATAAAGCTAAAATTGACTCTATATTGAGTACAGCATACTATCAAGGAGACAAAAATGCTAAAATTATTCTTATTGAATATTCAGATCTTATCTGTCCTTTCTGTAAAAGACATTACAACAACCAAACATTAGAAACAGTTGTTGCTAATCATCCTAAAGATGTTGCTCTTGCATTCAAAAATATGCCTTTAGTTCAACTTCATCCTACTGCTCCATTAGGTGCTGAAGGAGTTGCTTGTGCAAACAAAGTTGGAGGTGCTAAAAAAGCTTTTGCTTTCCTATCTAAGGGATTCCAAGCTCAAAACTTTACTACTGATAGCGTTATTGCTATTGGAAAAGAAATCGGACTTACTTCATCAGCATTTGTTAACTGTGTAAAAAATGGTGAAACTAAAGCTGAAGTAGACGCTAGTATCCAAGAAGGAAACAGCGTATTCGGTATCAATGGTACACCAGGAAATGTAGTTCTCAATAGAGAAACAGGAAAATACATTGTAATCGCTGGAGCATATCCAGTTGATGAATTTGAAAAAGCTGTTGCTACATTATCTAAATAAGCCAAATAAAAACTCATATAAAAAGAAAAACCGCAGAAGTGCGGTTTTTTCTTTTTATATCTTCACAATATATGTTTCTTTACTTTCAGCTCTGCAGGATTTAGGTTTAAATATTTTGATAGATTTTCCACCGTAAATAGTTTTGAGTTTTGCGACAAATTCTTGGAATCCTGGTCACATAAATATCTTGATCACAAACTTTCCATTTGGTTTGAGGAGGGTTTGATACATCCAGAGGGTTTGTTCGATAAGTTCTACTGATCTCATTGCGTCGAGATCTTTGATTCCTGTGGTATTTGGCGCCATATCTGACTGGATAAAATCAACTTTTTCTATCCCCTGCTCTGCCAAGAGTTCTTTCACCTTTTCTTGATCAGTAATATCTTGTTTGTAGGTTACTAGTCCTGGAAGATTGAGTTCTACCTGTTTAAGATCAAATCCTACCAACTTAAAATCTTTTACTTTATTTTTTTGTAATTGAGAAATAGTATACTGCAACCAACTTCCTGGGGCACATCAGATATCTATTACATATTTCGTAGTTTTATCAATCACATGAAATTTGTCTTGTATTTCATCCAATTTGAAGGCACTACGTGCTTTAAATCAGACTTTTTTTGCTTGTTTAAAATAGAAATCATAAGGATTATACATAAGAATTTATTTAATTACTAAATTTCTAAGTTCTTTTCTCAGGAGTTTATAGTTTGGGCAATAGCTTTCAACTAAATCTCGGAATTTTGTGCTATGATTTTTGACTTTGAGGTGACAAGCCTCGTGAATAATAACATATTTTATGAGTTTAGTCGGAAGATGAATAAGATCCAGATTGAGATAAATATGTTGATTGTAAGTACAACTTCATCGTTTAGATTTTGTCTTTCTTATTTTCAAACCTCTATAATCAATACCTAGCTTTTTACTGTATTCATCAAGCATTGGGGTTACATAATCAAAGAGTGTCTGCTTTAATATTGCTGGTAATTTTTTGATAGATGGAGCAATCTCCGATACAGGGATTTTTTCTCCAAATAACAACACCTCATCATGAGTTACCGTATCTATATGAGTTCTTGCTTGATAACGCTTGAGAAGCTTTTGTCCCTTTTCTACGAGCATATCTATAAATTTTTGGTCACCACGCAAACGAGAAGGGATAGTGATCTGAAGCACTCCTTCTTTATTGATTCTTGCATATCCATGCCTGATTGGTTTATATATTATTTCTGGTTGCATGGAATGAATTATAGTGATTTACTTAGAAAAAAGTATCGAAATTTTTGCGTTATCAAAAAAAACAAATAGAATTAAATGATTATTTTTTACAATTTATAATTAAATGGAAAAATTATTATATACTGAAAATAAAGATACTCACTCTCTAATACTAGATAATCTTAATAAAAATATTGAGAATACTTCTTTTTCTGAAACAGAAAGAATTACTACTATTACTTGAGATGCACTTAAAAATAATCTATTAAAAGAAGATAATTCTATATTTAGTTCAATTAATACTGAATATATATTATCTCAAATAGATATCCTTGAAAAAAATAATGATTACTATTCACAATGATTCGCTGCAAAAATTTTTCTTGTAGAAGCTTTTGTTTCGTGAGAACAAAAAAAATTACTTATCATCAAAGATTTATCCAATAAAAATGATAATTCTAATAAAAAAATCCTTAATGAATATTCCCAATATCTAGATTCTTATAAGCTTTTATGAAATCAATGAGATTCTCTAGTTCGTATACCAAAACCTCATTGAATTCTCAATGATCATCAATGAAATATGATTTTAATTTTGGATTTTATTCCATGAATGACTATATTTAGTTTTAAAATATCAATTATATTACCAATTCTTTACGATATTTTAATCAGAGATCTTTGAAATGATAAAGTTTTTGAATTATTATGATCAAAGGAAAAATATATAAACTTAAAAACTGATAAGGAAGTAAAATCAGCTTTATTAAAAACACTAGAGATATTCCGTTTTAATAATCGTGGAGATTTTTATGAACAATATTTAAATTTTTATGATAAATCTTGTTCTTCAGATGCATATAAAGGAACCTGGTTAGAATCTCAAATGGCAAAAATATTTGATAATATGACTGAAGAATATAATCTAGGCATGATAAAAAAAGAAAATATCCATAAAATCAAAACATCTCTTATATCAAATATTCTCCTACTAAACAAAAATAATATATACCACAACGATATGAACCAAAGAAATGTTATTTTGTGAGAAAATGGCTATATCTATATTATAGATTTTGATAAATCTACAAATATACCTAAGAAATCAAATAACATGAGAGATATAAACTATATTCAAAAATACAATTGACAAGTTATAGACTGAGATTTTAAAGTAATAAATCTCTTTAATTCCCTTGAAAAGAAAAATTAATATTTTCCAAAAAAAGTATCGAAATTTTTGCAAAAAAATAGGTTTGGGAATATACTTGTATATTCTTTTACTCTATTTTTTCCTCCATGGAAAATATATTATCCAAACTCAAATATCAAACAGATACTCCTGCCAACGCTCTAAAAGGTAATATCCATATGGATAATATCATATCTATGGGCTTTGCAAATTCACACGAAACCCATTTATGGATAGATAGCATTATTAATGATACGTATTGCTTAGATCATATCTTATGACTCTCTGTACTTTTTGATGATGAAGAAAAAAAATCATTTTACGAAAAATTATCTCCCTCCAAAAAACTTGTTCGCGATATTTCTGAAGATGATATGAAAAAACTTCCAGAATTTTCATCATTAGTGGAAAAATATAGACAAGAACTTTTGAGAAAAAATTTGATTAATCTCAAAGAACAAGAAAAAAAAGAAAGAGAAATACTTCTTTCTGATAAGCTAGCAGCTCTACCTGATTGATTACAAAAAGATAAACAATGAATCCAATCTTTGGAGACTTCATTAGCAAATTTACAATCAAAATGATATCGCAAATCTGATTTTCTTTTAGATTTTCTAAAAAAACATCCAGATACAGAAAATGATATACAGCAAGTTTTATCCTTTATCTTACAAAGCTGTGAATCGAGCAAAATCAAGAAAGATTTTGAAAATTTTGAAAAAAATGGACAATCAGCTATTGCATTTTGTAAAAAAGTAGGGAGAGATTATACTCGATGAGAAGCTTTTCAAAAAAAATTAAATGATAAAAAATTAAAATTTTCATCTCAAAAAACTAAACTCAATCAAAAGGTTTTAGATAAAAAACCTGCTAAAGAAAATAAACAAGACCTTTCTCCTGCAGAACTAAACCTCTGCGAAAAACAAGCATTAGAGGAAATAAAAACAACTATCTCCAAAAAAAATGACCTCTATACCAACAATGATGTAGAAAAAATGTTTACGATTCAATCATTTCTTAGACAGGAAATTGACCAGAATACAACGGAAATATTTCCCAAAGAAAAATTTTTGGAAGGAGAAGTTTTGCATTTTGATGTAAGAAATAGTATATGATGATCCATGAAAAAAATAAATGATAAAATTGAATTAGATAAAACATCATATTTGGATCTATCAAATCAATATAACAAAGCCAAAGATAATCTTATCAAGAAGAATGAAGAAGAATTAAAATCATTTATTTTTGATCGTTTAGTGGAATATATTGTAAGATATTATTTGAAATACAAAATCACAGAAGAAAAAGTTGCTGAAAAAAACACAAGCATCAAAAAAATATCATTATTTAAAACAAATATATTGGATGATACGTATTGATGAGCCGATTATCTTCTTGCCTTAGAAACAAACAAAGAAATCCAGATAGGATATATCGATGCTTTTGTAGCTAATCTAGATGTCTCAGATATCAATGATATAGATAATAGTTCTTTGCCTGAAAGTAAAAAAAATGAAATAAAAGAAAAATTAAATAAAGCTAAAAGACCCAAAGAAGAATACTCTAGTGATGTTCAGCTCCTGGAATTGGAAGGGAAAATTACCGCTCCTATCAAAAAGAAGCAAAGAATAGTTTCTTATGTAAACTCTCCTCTAGCATATGCAATCATGGCAGATGTTTTCAAGAATCCTGATTGCCTAAAAGATTTTTCTACGTATTTTAAAAATGCTATGAAGGAATGATGATCAATCTTTCAACGTATAATCAATAGCAACGAAAGAAAAAAAATAAATCTGATTCAACATCATATTATTACTACCGCTAATAAAGATCTTTTTTCAACATTATCTTCATAGATATTCTATTGACATATAAATATAAATCATTATGTTAGCAAAAACATAATAGTATGAATACAAAACTTAAGGAATATCCTTTTGGAGAGAAGCCAGTGATTCCCCTTAAAGGAAAAGAAAAACGACTGGTAAATAAG
>DHYS01000011.1:34443-45099 GCA_002414185.1 Patescibacteria group bacterium UBA5124
TTGTACTTAGCGATTCTATCTGTTCTAGAAAGAGATCCTGTCTTGATGTATCCTGTATTAAGCGCAACAGCCAAATCAGCAATAAATGTATCTTCAGTTTCTCCAGATCTGTGAGATGAAATACTTCTCATTCCAGCATTATGAGCCATGTTGATAGCATCGATAGTTTCTGAAACAGATCAGATTTGATTAAGTTTGATAAGAATTGCATTAGCCATATGTTGGTCGATACCCATTTGTAATCTTTCAATATTTGTTACAAACAAATCATCTCCTACAAGCATAATCTTGCTTCCCAACTTTTCTGTGATCAACTTCCATCCATCAAAATCATCTTCAGCCATACCATCTTCGATAGAGATGATTGGATATTTTTCTACCCAACTAGCATAAAGATCTACCAATTCTGTAGAAGTAAGTGATTTACCTTCTCCTGCAAGTTCATATTTTCCATCTTTGTAGAATTCAGAAGATGCTACGTCTAGAGCAATCTTTATTTGATCTTGAGTATATCCTGCATTTTTGATAGCTTCCAAAATTACTTGAATAGCTTCTTCATTTGATCCAAGATTTGGAGCATATCCTCCTTCATCTCCTACTGAAGTAGCCATTCCTTTTCCTTTCAAAATTTTCTTAAGATTGTGGAACACTTCAGCTCCCATTCTTACTGCTTCATGAATATTTGCAGCTCCTACTGGTACAATCATAAATTCTTGAATATCTACATTGTTGTCTGCATGAGATCCTCCGTTGATAATATTCATCATAGGATGAGGTAATACAAATCCATTTCCTTGTCCAAGATATTCGTATACTCGTTTACCTTCAGCTTGTGAAGCAGCAACTACGAATGCCATAGACACTCCAAGGATTGCATTAGCTCCCAAAACTGACTTATTTTTTGTACCATCGAGTTGGATCATAAGAGTATCTAGTTCTCTTACATAAGCAAATGATTTTCCTACGATAGCTGATTTGATAGTTGTATTTACATTATTTACCGCTTTCAAAGTACCTTTACCAAGATATCTTGCAGCATCACTATCTCTCAACTCCAATGCTTCATGAACTCCTGTAGAAGCTCCTGATGGAACAATAGCTCTTCCTGTATTTCCTGATGCTAAAGTAAGTTCTACTTCAACTGTTGGATTTCCTCTTGAATCCAAAACCTCACGTGCAAGCACATTCTGAATTGTATACATTCTTATATATAATAATAAAATAAAGAAACCTGAATTTTTTTTGTATGGTTTGCCTTACACTTTTCAAGGGAGAATTTATATTACTATAGGTTAATATTGTATTGATATTTTTATACTTTTATATATAGTATGCAACTAATGATCTTTTAGCTAACACTATAGATATCTCTTGGATGAATAAAAATACTCCTCAAGAATCAGTACAAAATACTAAAAATATGGATCTTCTTGGTAATTATATCGTAAAAAGCCAAGAAGATATTTCTAATATACTCTGCAAAAAGATGCCCGCTTTAGAAAATATACATAAAACATATTCTTTTGTTTTTATGGAACTTGTCCAAAACATACTAAAACACTGACTCATAGACCAAACTCATATAGCAAAAATCAACATAGAAAAGAAAAATAATCTTTTACAATTATCTATCTCCAACTACTTTGATCCTAAAAATAAAAATGATCATACAATTTTTGAAGAATTAGATAGATTCTCTGAATTTTTGGAAAAATTAAATCAATATAATTCTGAAGAATTGGAAAAAGTATATTTACAGAAACTTAAAGATTCAGCATCTAACAATAATAATATTAGCTGATTATGATTATTGGATGTAGCTCGCAAAGCCACGAAAATTGTCGAAAACAATAATATTGCTAAAAATAATCTCTTTGGTTATAACATAGAAAAACAATGAAAATATTACTATATCACCTTATCTATTAATCTCTCTATACCCGAAAACATTTCTCTCACCTAAAAACCTACGACATTTATCGTAGGTTTTTGTATATTTCTTGGAAGTGTTTGTTGTTGGATAATGTTGTATTTTCTGTTGATATATTTTTTGTATGCTATATTTAAATATGGCTTTCATCTCCGGATTATTATAATCATCAAATAGGTCATCCTGAATTATCATTTCATCAAAGAATACAATATCATCATAAAGCTCATTACTTAGAGAAACGGATGTATTAAGCTCGTTGATTATAGAAATATCGCTTAAATATCCGAGTAAATAATTTCGGTAAATATATACTATAGTATCTACAAATGTTCTATCTATTAAGATAATATCAAACTCATTTTTTTCTTTGAGCTGAGATATTTCGTTTAATCTTTCTTTTTCATTTTGAATAATCCATTTGTGCATATCTTGTCTATCAATAGGATCTTGGTGATTATTTAAGTATATTCTTGCCGTCTCTTCATATATTTTCACACGATTTCCTTTCTGTACAAAATATTCACCTACTTCATTGATTGCAGTAGTTTTTCCTGTTCTTGATATTCACGAGAAAACAATAACCTTCATCAAATCTTGTAAAATAAAAAAACATCACTATTGATGTTCCTTAATGGGGTGGCTGACGGGGTTCGAACCCGCGACGAACAGAGTCACAGTCTGCTACTCTACCAACTGAGCTACAGCCACCATTTGATTGCGTATGGTAATGTATAGATTTTCTTTTCAATTTCAAGAAAAATTATATAATTATGTTAGGCTTTTTTAAATAAAAAATGATATAATATTAGTTCTCCTCTAGTATAGCCTTTAAAAACAGGTTATACCGCTATTTTAAAAAATAGTTATATAGATAACTATCTATACAAAAAAGTAGATTCAGATAGTATATTCTTCTTATCTCTACGATATATCTGAGTATTTTTGAGAAACCCTTTTTTCTTATTTTACTAAAATCCACTTCTAAACTATCATATCAAATATCCATATTTTTCATAAAATTTCACCAAAAAATAATGTCAATATATTTAAACAAAAACATATATTACAAAGTTTTTCTTTCATATATGGCATCTATATTTCATAAAACATTTATATCACCTATAGTTTTTTGGTATATCTTTCCAAAAACTAGATCAATTGTAGACAATATGGACACAAAACACTCCATAAGCACTATTTGTTCTCTTGAAATAACAGTCTGAAAACTTACACACATACATATATTTTATACTTCCCTAAATTTATGCAAACAATAGTTATTGATTCTACAAACCACGACCAAAGATTCGACAGATTTTTAAGAAAATATTTTAAATCTCAGACACAAATCACGCTTACCGATATCTATCGCGGTATAAGAAATAGACTCATTCTCGTAAACAACAAAAAAGCTAAAGAAGACTATAGACTTCGTGATGGAGATAAGATCACGATTAGTAAAGAGTTTAGTGATAAGCCTGTAGATACCTCAAAACCAGTAGGACGTAAGATCGCTCCTATAGATATCAATTATGTAAAATCACTCATTTTGTTTGAAGATACAAATCGACTTATTTTCAATAAACCAACAGGGATTAGCATACATCCTTCTGACAATGAAAACAAACAACGCAGTATGCATGATTTACTTCGTGCCTATATTCCTGCAACTGCAGATACCTTTAATCCAGCGTTTGGATATAGATTAGATAAGGAAACTTCTGGAGTATTGATAGCTGGAAAAACCTATGATTCACTTCAATATATCAATCAGATTATTAGAGACAGACAAATCAAAAAAGAATATTTAGCAGTAGTTATCTGAGTATTTCCAAAACATCTTCGTATCAAAAAACCTCTCAGAAAAGGATTTGATGGAAAATTTGGAAGAGGAAAAACAGTGATTAGTACTGAAGAAGATCCTGAATCAAAAGAAGCTATCACAGAATGCTGGCTTCAAAAAGTAGTAAATCATCCAGAATTGGGAAATCTTTCTTTGATCAGAGTACATATAGAGACTGGTAGAATGCACCAAATCAGAGTCCATACTGCCGATGCTGGATTTCCTGTATTAGGGGATATTTTGTACGGACATCCTAGGATAAACAGAGTTTTACTAGAGAAAGTAAAACTCAAAAATCTCTTTTTGCATTGCTGGAAATATAGCTTTTTTGATATTTTTTCAGAAGATGTAACAAGCTTTGAAGCACCGATTCCAAAGCATTTTAATGAAATCCTAGGGATAAGAGAAAGTATTGCATCAAAGAAATAAATCACTATTTTGTATACAAGCACTTTATTCTTTATAAAAATAAAACATGAAAAAATTTTTCTGGACCACTATTTTCTGGATACTTGTAGTTGCTGGATTCTTGTGATATCTTAAATGGTTTGATCAACCTCTTGCTGTCGATCTTAGCAGCATGATCATCAAGACTATGCCTATCGTAGAATGTCCTTCTACAACTAATAAAATCTCTGAAATTAGTTCAGATCTAGAAGAAATCACTTCTACAGGAGACACTACTCCTCTTTCTACTACAGGTGTAGTATCAGTAGTACAACCGATAAATACTTCTAGCATAGATACTAAATTGGATGAAATCAAAGCTCAACTCAGAGACATCAATGAAAAATTAGATATTCAAAACAGTAATACTCCAGATGCAGTAAGTGTATCTTTGAAAACAACTAAAAAGACTAATGTATGGATTTTCCCATTGGATGGATCTGATTACAAAAAATATGTAATGCCTGCTAGTGATGATATCCTAAAAGATACTTTGGATCTTTTGTTTGAAAAATCACCTTTTGCATTGGTAGATAGCAAATTGGATAATGATGGAAATCTGAATATAATAATTCAAAGAGTCCCTTGAACATCGTTTGGTGGTTCTGCAGCCGTAGAAGCTACAAGAAACGCTATAGAAAAAACTGCTCTTCAATTTTCACAAATCAAAAAGGTTATGATAAGTCCTGAAGAAGTCTTACAACCGTAATATAGTTGACTTTCTTTGTTGAATATATATTATCTATGTCATAACAAAACCAAATAAAACAATATGGAAGACACAAAAGCATTGTTTGCAGATTTTTTGCGGAAGCTAAATCGCGAAAGAAAGAAAATCATTTCTTTATTGGGAGCAATTCTTTTGATATTATTTACTGCTCCCATATGTACTATATATTGGCTACAACTGCCTTTATTTATTGTTTATAGTATCGAAATTTGTTTCCTTATTGTAGCACTTTTTATTGCTACCAGGAGTTCTTGTTTTCATACTAAACAACGTATACAAATCTTAAAAAAACAGATCAACAACAGCATTATTGAACTTTATTTTTTTGGTGTTTTCTGGGAAGAAACCAAAAATAAACCTCTAGAAAATACACTTAATCTGATTTATCGAGACAACAATACAACTTTTATACAACGTTGTCTCTCAACAAAACAACATCCTAGCTTAATGATGGAAAAAATGAGGAAAGATATCGATGATATGGAACTCCAATTGGATTTTTATTCTAAGATACCAGATATAACAATAGTTTCCTACATTCTTCATCATATTGTACATTTCAAAAAAAGAAAAAATCCGCTTGTTTGATCTTGCGGATTTTCTTTATTGAAAGAAATGATGATATGTTTTTATCAATTCAGGAAGCTTAGTAACTTCATCATCGATTGCTCTCTTGTTTCGATGCTGTTTTCCACACTTGGAACATTGAAACAATATTTTATAATCAGAATTTAACATTTTGTACTCAATAGGAAACATTTTTCCTCAACAACTTACTAATGCAGATCTATCTCCAGGAATATCTCCATCTACATGAAGGCTACAAAAACAGTTTGGACAATGATTTCTACATGTTTTTGCTGCCTTGGGTATAGAGATACCACAATGTATACAATCAAATGATTCATTTATCTTTTTCATAATTTCTTCTCTCTCTTAAAAAAAAACCAAAGAGCCGTAGTCAATCAAGTATTTCCCCTAATACGCAAGGTGGATGGCTCACTCTGATCTAGGACCAGAGATTTCTCGGCCTCCAGAGTATAGGACGAAGAAGTGATTCTCAACCGTTACTAACCCTTTAGTTGTATCACATACTATTCTTTTAGCTGGTTTTTTCAAGGTATAAATCTCTAAAAATTATAAAAAAACCACTGTCACATCGTTATTGATGTAACCAGTGATCTTTTTTCAAAAAATATTTTATATGAGAATATATATTCTTATTATTCAGCTATTTCAGAAGATTCTTGGTTTTGAACTCTATCTGGATTTTCTCTAGCGAAATCCACTCTGATAGCTCTTCCTTTTACTTCTTTACCATTCATTTCAGTTTGTGCTTTTACAGCATCTTCTGGATTAGCAAATACTACGAATCCAAATCCTTTACTTCTGTTCTTGTTTTCTCTATCTAGATTTACTCTAGCAAATACAACTTCACCAAATTTTGAGAATTCTTCATTTAAATCTTTACCTCTGATACTCCAATCGAGTCCTCAAACAAACAATTTTGTTTGACTAATTACAAAATTTTCAGTCATTAACCAAAAAAAACAAAAAATAAAGAGTGCATCTTTTATGATACAAGACCAATATACAACTTTTCTCTATAATTACAAATGATTTTTGAGAAAACTTGGTAAAATTTGCAAAATGGAAAAATCTTACTATAATTGGTAATAAAGAATTTAAAAAAAATCCTATTTACCTATTCAACCAATTACTATGACTGACCCACAATTTCAACCAGCACAAGATGATACAAACACAACAACTTCTGTTCAATGAGGTTGAGTATTTGGTGGTGGTGAAGATATTTTTGCTGATAGTAGTGTATTTCAAAATGAAGCCACTCCTCCACAATCACAAGAGCCAGAAATCACTTTGGATCATTCAGTTTTTTCTGAACCAGAAGATGGATCTTCATTAGCAATAGATACTCCTGAAAAAATACAAGAACCTGTATCAACTCCTGTAGTTGAAGAAGCTAAAGAAGAAGTAGAAGAATCAAAAGAAGAAATAGTGAAAGAAGAAACTCCAGTAGTACAACAAATTGTCCAAGAAGAAACAAAACAAGAAATAACAGACAAACCAGTATCTGATGTCAGAAAAAAATTTGATGAATTGTCTTCAAATGTTTCTGTAGTTATGAAATATCTTCATCTATGAAGTGAAGATTTGGTAGATGTTGTTTGAGCTGATAATGATAAACTTACAACGCTCTATCAATTTGGTATCAATGATACGCAGGATGTTATTATCAAAAAAATTGAAACAGATAAAGAAACAGAAGATAGTAGTTTTAATGAATTAAGATTTGGATTAGATCCAGATACAGATATGCTTCAAATCACCTTAGATGATGTTTTGCTTTATGATGAAGATGAACTTCTCGAAGATGCTAAGAAAAAATCTCAAGTAATCGAAAAATTAAACAAACTTATTTTCCTTACGGGAGAACAACGCAAAGATATTGAAAAAGAAGCCAAAGCTAAGGAAGAAGAAGAAAAGGAAAGAAGAAGACTTCAAGATATCTTTAGAAATTTCTAGTCTCATCTATACTACAATAAGAGAGTTATCCGAAAGGATAGCTTTTTTATTTACAAGTATTGACTTTGTAATTCTTATAAATACAATATCACCACTAACAAAAACATTATATTTATGGAAAATAAAACATTTAAAAGTAGCAATCCTTTTATTACACTTACTTTAGAAATTAGTAAGTTAAATGAAATCCTGCGAAGAGGATATGAAGAACGTGGAGTTCCTCATGAATTTTGTGAAAGTCAGTCTGACTATCTCTATTCTACTACGATGCTTGCCTGGACTACCGCTGAAAACAATCCTGATTTACAGCATCTGAGTTTTTATAAAATAATCAAATACGCCTTAATCTCAGTAATAGGTCGTGTTACCTATCATCTAGACAAAGAACCTTTCCAAGGACAAAGGACTTTAGAACAGCAACAAAAAGAACGAAATGCTGTTGTTCGTTTATTTGCTGGATTAGCTAATCAACAGGAATATATTGCCCTGTATGATAGCTTCTGGAAAAAAGAAGATGAAGAATCACGGTTTGTCCATGATGTACGAAAACTTCAAATGCGTATTATGGCGGCTAACTACTATTGTTCAGGATATACTAAGTGTATGGAATTTCTGGATGAGCCTTATGAAAGTGCTTTCGAAGAACTTAATAAAATCGCTGATACGCTTATCAATGTTGATTTCAAAAACTTCTCAGAAGCACAAATTCAAAACTAAAAAATTATTTTTTTATAAGAATCCCGTAGTATTTTACGGGATTTTTTGTTTACTTTTTGAAAGAGAAAACTATATACTCTCTCTATTTATATTGAGACATCTTGTATGAAAATTTCGTTTCAAAAAGTTAAAACAGAGCATCATATCTTATCAGAATTTAAAAAACTTCTTTTACAGATTGAAAAACATCCCTATATTACTAGGATTATCCCATGAATAATAAATAGGCAACAGAAATGATCATCAGAATTATTCTTTAAAATATCCTATCCTACATCTAGTGGACTTAAGTGTATTATGAGTAAATGATCTACCGCTCAGGAACTCTTTATTGTCTTTCCTCTAGATAAGATAGATGTGGTACAAAGTTATATTAAAGAATGTGTCGATAGCTATTTAGCATCCTATAAAAAATAAATGAACGTTGTACGAACAGTACTTTCCAGTATATTTATAATATATGTATGGATTTGGATAATCCATTCTGTTTTTGGTTCAGAAGCTTTTAAAACAAAGCTTATCTGGAAAATAATCATCACCGGAATCGTATTAGTTCTTGGATTACTAGCATATAAATATGCTCTGATCCACCTATGATACAATCAACTTTCTTTTTCTCAGGATAGTGTTCATTGGCGTTCTTTATTAGTATTTTCTGCTTATTGTACTGTAATATTATTATTGCTTATCGCATTCTTTCGCAAATGGGCTAAACATATTCTTGAAACCTTATTTGTTTGATCTCTCTTTTTCTTAGCAGTAAACTATGGATGACTTTTCTTAGGAATAAATACGCTTATTATATTTTATATAGTTAGTGCCTATGCTGAAGAATATTTAAAGTATACTTCCAGCGTCACCCTTCTCTCAGACTGATCACATACAACAAGAGATCTTATTTTCTTTTGTATACTATTGGGACTTGGATTTAGTATGGTAGAAAATGTTGCTTATCTTATTAGTATAGTTCTTAATAATCAAAAAATTAATCTGACTAGTTTCATTGTTGGTAGATGACTAATTAGCACATTACTTCATGTCGTCGCAACTGGTACTATTGGGTTTATTCAATATCGCTTACAAAAAAAAATATGATGGTGAATAGCTACATTGATAGGAATATTAGTATGATTTACCTTACATAGTTGATATAATATCTGATTAGAATATAGACTTCATTATCTCTCAGTGCCTTTGATAATATTTATGGTTTTTCTTCTTACGTATCTCCTCTTTCAGAGTGATCTCCTTTATAAAAAACCTACTCCAAATCAAAAATAAAAACACGCTTGTGTTTGTATATAAAAAGAATATATGTTTGATATAATCAAAACATAAAACAGTATGAATTATTTCACACAGGATCAATGGCAAGAAGCTATAAAAACATTATTAGGACATAAAGGAGTTGATTTGTATATGAAAGTATTTCTTAATGATGAATCTTTACAAATCAATCAAGTGAATAAGAAGATAATTCTTTCGCATGCAATGTATCTTCTTTCTGATACATATGTAAAAGAAGTTATTCACGAATACTTTATTCATCCTGAAGAAACCTTTCAGTCTATTATGACTGCTCTTGAAGTATTTAATTTTACTCCCTCGGAAGTTAATACCCATAATCTCTGGTATGAAATATACCAGATTTTTTTTACAAAAAAACCTTATCACAAGGATAAAGTTTCTTATAAGTAGTGGATACTAATAGTAGTAAAAAGAGATAAAGTATGGGGGTATGGTTATAAGTTGTAGTTTTAATAATTTTAGGGTGGTGGTCTATCCCCACGTTCCCGTAGGGATGCCTTGTTACGACTTAACCCCAGTCACTAATTCTCTCCTTAACCCGCATGGCGGATCTTCAAAGAGCCTCAGCTCCCATGGTTTGACGGGCGGTGAGTGCAAGGAACAGGGACATATTCACGGCGACATAGCTGATTCGCCATTACTAGCAATTCCAACTTCATGTAGTCGAGTTCCAGACTACAATCCGAACTAGGGGTAGGTTTAGAGATTTGCTCCACCTCGCGGTATTGCTTCTCGTTGTTGCTACCCATTGTATTGTCTATGAAGCCCTAGGTGTAAGGGGCATGAGGATCTGACGTCATCCTCTCCTTCCTCCCGGTTACCCGGGCAGNNGGCACGAGCTGACGACGACCATGCACCACCTGTGCAAAGTTTCGTATTGCTACGAATAATATACTTTCATATATGACACATTGCATGTCAAACCTAGGTAAGATTCTTGGCTTTGTATCCAATTAATCTAGACAATCCACTGCTTGTGTGTTCCCCCGCCTATCCCTTTGAGTTTCATTCTTGCGAATATACTACCCAGGCGACTTGCTTAACTCGTTAGATTACGGCACCCAAGTCCCGAAGGACCTAGACACCTAGCAAGCATAATTTAAGGTTTGGACTACCGGGGTATCTAATCCC
>DHYS01000011.1:45381-46228 GCA_002414185.1 Patescibacteria group bacterium UBA5124
ACCTCACCAACTACCTGATAGGACGCACCCTCCTCCAGAAGCGATAAATCTTTAATCCAAAATAATTTCATCTCTTGGATACTATTGAGGATTAGCTACATCTCTGTAGTTGGCCTCAACTTCTGGGCAGATTAGGTACGCGTTACTCGCTCGTTTGCCACTAGATCATATCTGTATTGCTACAAATACTCTCCCGTTCGACTTGCATGTGTTAGGCGTTCCGCTAGCGTTCATCCTGAGCCAGGGTCAAACTCTTCAAAAAAACCATACTTTATCTCTTTTTAGAACTATTAATGATCTTCCATCTACTTAAATGGTGGCACTAATCTACTTTCCCAGAGCTGAAAGCTCAAGTATCATCGACCGGTTCGGACTTAACTTCTGTGTTCGGAATGGGAACAGGTATTTCCCCAAGCCGCATCAGTACCACCGTTAAAGTAAATCGACACGGATTCCAATATAGGAATCTCCTCTTCGATTACAATACATTTTATAGATAATATAACAACAACATCCTATATAACATTTTTCAAAAAAAACAATAAACCCACTCGATCTATTAGTACACCTCTGCTTAATCCCTTACAGGACTTACACATGGCGCCTATCAAACCCGTAGTCTACGGGAGATCTTACCTCCGAAGAGAGAGCAACCTCATCTTGAAACAAGTTTCCCACTTAGATGCTTTCAGTGGTTATCTATTCCCAGCGTGGCTATCCAGCTGTGCCATTGGTATGACAACTGGTTAACTAGAGGCTAGTCCATCCCGGTCCTCTCGTACTAGGGACAGCGTTTCTCAAGTTGCTTACGGTTACAGTAGATAGGGACCGAACTGTCTCACGACGT
>DHYS01000011.1:46270-47223 GCA_002414185.1 Patescibacteria group bacterium UBA5124
AGCCTGTTATCCCCGGAGTAACTTTTATCCGTTGAGCGGATCCCCTTCCACATGGAAGATCCGGATCACTTTCACCTACTTTCGTATCTGTTCGACCTGTTAGTCTCACAGTTAAGCTTGCTTATGCGAATACACTTCCATCACGGTTTCCATCCGTGAAAAGCAAACCTTTGTACGCCTCCGTTACTTTTTAGGAGGCACCCGCCCCAGGTAAACTGTCCAACTGACACTGTTCCCCGCTTTAACGAGGTTAGAGATGCTACATATATTGAGTGGTATCTCACTTGTGACTCAGCCTGAACCAAAATCCAGACCTCAAAGTCTCCCACTTATACTGAGCAGTGTATGCTACACCCCAATATCAATCTACAGTAAAGCTTCACAGGGTCTTTCCGTCTAACTGTAACTACCCGGCATTTTTACCGGGAATGTAATTTCACCGAGTCTAAAACTAAGACAGTGTGGGGATGGTTATGCCATTCATGCGCGTCGGAACTTACCCGACAAGGTACTTCGCTACCTTAGGACCGTCATNNGCTGTGTTTTTGATAAACAGTCCCCCCCACATCATTCGCTGCGACCCCGCTTTCACGGGGCAGGGCTTATTGCTAACTTACGCCCGCTTTTTTGCCAAGTTCCTTAGTTATTAGTTGTCTCGATTGCCTTGGTATTCTCTACCACCCTACATGTGTCTGATCTGGGTACGAGTTACATAAAGATAAGTTTAGAGGTTTTTCTTGACACCAGAGCTATAAGAATCATTCATCCCGAGGGAATCCTTTCTGATCAAGCTTGAATTACATGGAAATGGATTTGCCTGTCTCCACTAACCGACAAAGTCGGAATATCTCACTCTTTCAACGCGCCATATCCTTCGCACGCTCTTACACATCCCAATGTGTTACCCCATCACTCTTTATATAAGGGCTGGAATATTAACCAGCTATCCATCG
>DHYS01000016.1 GCA_002414185.1 Patescibacteria group bacterium UBA5124
TGTATTTTTCTTTGTTTTCTTGGAGGAAAACCTTATTGTGGAGGAAAGATTGGATTTCCGCCGCAACCCTGCTATGGATGTAATTAGATTCCGGCTCCAAGACTTGAGGCCGGAATGACATACGGAGATTTAGATGGATTGCCACGCTTATGCTCGCAATGACTATACACTTTATACTATAAACCAGATACTTATGTTGCCTGTTTTGTTTGATGATCAAGCGATCAATGACTATGCAAAAGCTAATAAAATACAACCGTTCAAGGTGAAACAGATTTTTTATGAAATATATAAAAATCAAAATATAGCGTTTGACGATATGACTACCCTTTCCAAAGATATGAGAAATGAATTACAACAGCAGTTTAGACCGATTTCTTTGGAAGTAGACAAGATGCTTGAGGATAAACAAACTACGAAGATTGCGTTTAGAACTCATGATGGGCATATTATTGAGAGTGTGATTATCTATCACTGGCAAGCTGCTAAATACGTCAAAAACAATAAACCTAAGATCAATAGAATCACGCTGTGTATTTCATCGCAGGTGGGATGTCCGGTAAATTGCCTTTTTTGTGTAACAGGAAAACTTGGATTCTCGAGAAATTTGACACGAGATGAAATTATCTCTCAAGTGTTGTATGCTAATAATTATATCAAGAAAAAGTTTGGAAAAAAAGACGACAATACTCTTCATGCGGTCAGAAATATCGTATTTATGGGTATGGGTGAGCCATTACTCAACTATGATCATATGAGACATTCGATACAAGTTATGCTTCAACAAGATAGATTATCACTTTCTAAGAGACATATCACGATCTCTACTTCAGGAATTATTCCAGGAATTAAGAAGATGATTATGGATATGATCGATGTTAAACTCGCGATTTCTCTCCATGCACCTAATCAATCCCTTCGTGAACGTATCATGCCNNATTTTCTATGAATATATTATGATCAAAGATGTGACAGACAAACCAGAATTAGCAAGAGAACTTTGCTCACTTTTGCGTTGAAGACTTGCGCATGTAAATCTTATCCCTTACAACACTAATCCTGCTATCAAACTCGGAGAAAGTGATATGGAAACTATTCGTACTTTTCAAACGATACTAGAAAAATATGGTATTACGACGACTGTTAGAGACTCTATGGGAAGAAGCGTAAAATCTGCCTGCGGACAATTGTGATTTGAAAAGGTTAAAGGGAAAAAAGAGGAAGAAGATGATGATGATTAATATTAAATAGTCATTGCGACTTAAGAATAAACCTTTCTTTAGCAATGGTTGTAGTCGGAATCTAGTTACTTCGGAAAGATTCCGGCTCCAACTGACGAAGCCGGAATGACATAATGATTTATATTTTCTCATATCTATGACTAGCTGAGTATCTCTCAAAAACAATATTCAACTTCTTCAAAGTTATTACAGATTTTTGTCGTTGGGTAAGTATTTGGAATTTATTATTCAGAGTAAGGATTTTTCTCCTGAAGTATTAGACATAGCGATAGTTACTGGTCAACGTTCCCATTTTGGAATCAAGGCACCTCTTATCAAAAACCTTCTTCAGCAAATACATAAGCATCCTGATCAAAAAAATATTTTTGGATATCTTGTGGAGATCAGTGCTTTTAGAGGGATCTTTAGTATTATGAGGGAGCTCATCGATAGCAATGATGTCTTTCAAAAGTTTGTTGTCTCTAGATTGCATTCAGATTATTTTGCTTTTGAACAAATTATAAGATTTTTAAGAAATATCTTTAGTCATAGTACTACCTCTGATCTTTCACTAAAGACCGAAGACTTTATCAAACAAAAAGATTTTCTCAATCATGAAAAAGATCCGTTTGTTAAACTTATTTTTGTTTATTCAAAACACTGGAAAGAATGGAAATGAAGCAAAGACTATGGTTTGGATATTGCTATAGATTTTTCTAAACTGAAAGAATGACAATCTCTTTTTGATATCATATCCCTCCATCAGCTCTATCTTTTGAGTGAACTCTGCCACAATCTCTGTGAAGTTTTTAGAATACTCCATTCTGAAAAAAAAGAAAAGAAAATTGTTTGAAAAACAAAACATAAAAAGTAGTATGTTTCTATAAAATTCATAAACAAAACATTTATCTTGTATATTCCTTTCATGTTTAAGAAAATTTTTCTTAGCCTTGCTTGCATAATTTCTTTCTTATGAATTACTTCTGCTGTACAGATTTCTATCGACCCCGTATTTTCTGACACTAGATTTGAACCAGCTGATAAGCTTCATGCTGGATGTATAGATACTACTACTGTTAGCTTAAAAACAGCCAAAGACAATATCAATAGTCTCCGTTTTATTATTTCTTATGAACCTGAAAAGATCCAGATACTTGATATCAAGGCTGCTTCTGGATACAAAGATATCTTAGATACTACGATAGAATATGATAAAATTGTAGTTACTCTTTTGGATGCTAATATTCCAAATAGTGCTACTACAAAGCTTTTTTCTCTTTCATTTAAGAGTAATGAAAACATTACAGGAAGTATTTTGTCTATTCACAAGCCTTCGTATGTAATGACAAAATCATCTACAAAGATTCCTGTTTTTGTAGATCAAAAACTTTCTTTTGCAGCGGTTCCAGAATGTGAACCTGACACTATACCGCCAACAATCACTCTTATGAAACCTAAAGATACAACTACACCTTTAGCTTTGGATAGCTATTTTATCTTTGATATCAAAGATATAGGAAAAGGAGTTAGCAAACAATCATTACGTGTTCATTTTAATGGAAAAACATATTCAGGTGCCGATCCTGTATTTTCTTGGCAAGATAACTATTTAGCTTTCTTACCAAATGAATGGATTCCTATAGGGACTGCTGTAAATCTTACTATTACTATAGGAGATCTTCAGTCATATGGATGAGCTAATACGACCAAAAAGACTTTTACTTTTACTACAGCAACGGGTATTAGTTTTGAACATACATTTACTCCATCTATGTTTAGAAATGTATTGGGAAAGATGGATGCTATTTATGCAACACAAAAAGAATGTGAACTCTTATCATGACTCATCATATCATCTAACTTTACTGATACTTCTATTTTGGATTTATCAAAAAAAATCTGATGTTCTATCAATAATGTAGCTACTCTTCAGAAGGAAGAACCTACAAAACCTAAGTCATTATTGTTTATTTCTGTGTTTACATTAACTGGTTGGGTATTATTCTTTATTACTTTCCTTTTAAAAATACACTATCTTGTTTCATATAGAAAACACAAAAAGAAGGCTAAATCTCTCCAATCTTCTTAATCATATCAGTGATACCTTGTAGAGCTTCTTGGTTTTTAAAATCTATTTCTGTTAATATTTTCTTCGCGTCAGCAATATGCTTAGCTATCAGTTCTTTTCCTGAAGCAATTGCTCAGCTCTTTTCAAATACTTCTTGAAGACGAGATATTTCTTGTTCAGAAAGTTTTTTTCCCATACATGATTTAAGATATTCACTTTCTTCTCTGGTTCCGTTTGTATAGATATATTGCGTGAAATATGTTTGCTGTCCTTCCTGAATATCAGAAAAAGGAGATTTTGTTTTATCTCAAAAGGTGATATCCATAAGGTCATCTTTTAGCTGAAAAGCTAATCAGAGATAATCTCAAAGCTGGATAATAGCATCTCTATTTTTTTTGTCTACTCAAGCTAGAATCGCTCCTGTCAGCATTGGTCTAGTAAATGTATATGATCCTGTTTTAAACTTATTTTTTTTCTCAATCATTTCTTGAGATGATTCTTCTCCGGTCATCATATCTACATCTATCATCTGTCAGAGGATTACTTCTTCTATCATATTATGTACATTTTGTCTTGCTTCTGTAAGCAATTTTTCTTCAAAGACATATTCTTTGTTTCCTAACTCATATACCCATGATAAGATAAGATCTCCTATAAGTAGTGCTTGTCCTTCTCAGATATGACTATTTTTTTCTCCTATGATAGACGTAATATACTTGTGCATAGTTGATATATTGTGTCTTTTTGCTGCTTGATCGATAATATCATCATGAATCAATGCCATAGTATGAAAGAGTTCAAATATCATAGAAAATTTCATACAATCATTATTTTGAGTTCCTCACAGTCATTTGTAGACAATCCATGCACAATAAGGTCTGATTCTTTTTCCTCCTGATGCCACAAAATCTTTTATATATTCTACAAATGAATTTAATTTATTATTAGCTAACAGTTGTGTTGACTGAGAAATTTTCTGATCTATATAGTTGATACATATTTCATCAAATATTGGTTTAAAAGATTTTATATCCATATTTCTTGTCTAAGAGAATAAACATATACTGTCTTTATATATTTATCTTAGAAAAACAATTAAAATCTATTATAATCGACATTCTTGACTTTTATTTTTGATTTCATATATTATATGTGTAACAAAATTTAACAAAAATGACCGATAACTCAGTTAAACCGACCTATGATGATCAGATTATGATCGCAAATGCTTTTATTAAGGCACAAAATTTAACAAAAGAAATTGTTACAAGGGAAATCCTTAATAAGGGCTTTATTGACTATGAAGAACTTAGAGATCAAGTTTGTCTTGATGGTGGATCTTGTATAGATGATTATCTTCTAGAAATCTTTGAAGATGTTTTAGAGACATCGGAGCAATGTAGTGGTTTTTATTTTGCTACAAAACCTTTATAAGGAGAGTTATTCTCTCCTTTTTCTTTTTATAAAAAGACTTGAATATATTGGCATATTATATACTCTTTGAGGGACGTTTTTATTCTTTTTATGTGCATATGTTTCTGAAACTTAATCAGATTATTCTATTTTCACTTTGAGCTTTTTTCTTGGCAATTGTACTATATCCTTACTATATCAAACTTCTAAAAAGATTTAAAGCAGGACAACAAATCCGCGAAACTTCAGTAACTGGAGAACAATCTACTATATTTACCCAGCTTCATCAACACAAATCTTGAACACCAACTATGGGTTGAGGATTGTTTTTGATTATTATGTTGATCATGGTGGTTGCTTCTTTTTTTCTCAAGAAACAATGATGGATATCCAACTCTCTGCTTACAAGATCGGAGACGTATATTCTCTTGTTTGGATTCTTTAGTATGGGACTTATTGGTGTCGTAGATGATTGGTTAAATATCAAATGAGTAGGTAAAGTCAAAGGACTTAGTGCTAAAGCAAAACTTCTCTGAATGTTTCTCTTTGCTGGATTTATCAGTTGGTGGTTTTATCGAAAACTCGGTATAAGCTATGTAAATCTTTGGCCTATAGCAGACAAAGTTGATATCTGAATGTTTTTCCCTTTACTCACCTTCTTTATGACAGTTAGCATCGTAAATGCGATCAATATTACTGATGGTCTCGATGGTTTAGCTGGAGGATTAATGTCTATCATTCTTCTTATCTTAGCTATTGTTTTATTCGTCAATGGAACATACTTAGCAACAACTCTTGTTGGAATATTGGTAGCATGTTTGGTTGCATTTATGTTTTTCAATATCAATCCCGCCAAAATATTTATGGGAGATAGCTGAGCATTAGCGCTGTGATGAATATTATCTACACTTCTCTACATTCTCAATATGAGGATGGGAATATTTATTCCATTTTTGATTATCTTTCTCTTGTTTATTATTGATACTGCTTCAAGTTTTCTCCAAATATTATCAAAGAAATATCTCAAAAGAAAACTATATCCAACATCTCCCCTTCATCATCTCTTTGAATACAAAGGAATACCTGAAGCTACTATAGTTATGAAAGCTTGGTTTATTCAAGGAATTCTCGCTACTATAACATTGATTGCAATATTTTATCAAATAGGAGGAAAATAGTGAATAATTTTTAGTTGTTATATATTGAATTCAAATGTATGCAAACAATCCAAAAATAGCAAACACTCTCGTGATACTAAGCAAAATCTTCTTTATTGGTCTGATTTTACAATTTTTTGTTCAAACTTTTGTTACCTATAGATTAGGTTTAGACAACTGATTTTTTACTGCATTCTGGATGTGGAAAGAAATTATCATTGTTGGATTATTTGGGTTTTTAACCTATTGGACTATCAAAACAAAAATCTGGAAAACATTATTGGATAAACTTGGAATCAAACGATTTGGTTTACTTACTATAGGATTGATAGTTTTTGTTTGTCTTATAGGTTTGTTTTATACAGGTACTAGCCTATGAGTAAGCATATTATCACTGAGATATAGTATTCTTTGATTTATTATTTTCTTTGCTTTTGCTGGAATCTCTCGAATATTTTTTGATGAAAATACTCACATAGAAAAGCGATATAGTAAAATCATAAAATGACTTTTATGGTGAAGTATCACATGGTGGTTGATTATTTATTTTATTCCAAGACTTTTGGAATTTGCTGGATATAATCAATATAATTACGAAGGAGACCTTGGTATAGCGCCGCCTGCTGTCTACCATTCTCAGTACAATCAGTGATATGCCCGCAATCAATTTCTTTTTGAAAGACCTATCAGTCGATGATTTTTCTTGGTTGCTTTCTGGCCTTTGTTTTTTGCTTTAGCTATCAAGCAAAGATGATGGAAGAAAACACTTACTCGATGATGATTATATTCTTTGGCTATACTTTCTACCTTTTCTAGAGCTGCGTGGATTGCTTGGATGCTTCAGACCTGAATATTGGTACTTGTAGAGTATAGAAAAAATCTTAAACAAATATTACTGTATGGCTGAATACCTGTCTTATTACTTTTTGGAACCGTTACGTATTTTGGAAGAGATCAGATAATCTCAAGACAATTTTCTAATACAGGACACTTGAATATGGTAAAAGAAGCTATAGAAAAAATAGGAGAAAAACCTTGGTTATGACAAGGTGCTTGAAGTGCTTGACCAGCTTCTCATCATCTCTGAGAAGGAAAAGAATATAATCCAGAAAATCAGTTCTTACAAATTTGGTTAGAATACTGATTATTTGGATTCTTAGCATGGATGGTTTTATATGGATGGCTTCATTGGATTGGTATCAAAGCTTTGACTACTACCAAAGAACATAAAGCAACTAAACAACAAAGATACTTCGGATTTTTGCTTTTTAGCCTCTCTTTGGGTATTATATGATTAAGTGTTTGTTGACTTGTCTTACATAGTTTCGTAGATAGAATGATTGTGTATCCATTTATGGCATTCTTTGGAATTATTTATGCATCATACAAACGTGTACATCAGTAATAATCTTTATTATATTTAAGATTTTATGTTTGTTGTATTTATTATCGTTCTTTTGTTTATTTTGTTGGGAATACTGACTTCTATCTATTCAGTATTTTCTCCATTTATGCAAAATATCGGTAATGTAGTACATTTCAACTCAGCATATTACTGAGCTTTGGGAGGTATAGAAAGAGCAGAACTTGTGCTTAAATACAAATCTCCTGGATTTGAATGATCATGATGATTTGAAAAATGAACTCAGTTTGGACCAAATAGTGATATTATTAGCTGAAGCTTTGGATTATTAACTAGTTCAAACAATTGATTTACTTGGAATATTACTTCTAGAACAAATACTATTCCTTCTATTGGAAATGGGAATATTGATTATTTATTAGCTAGTGATGATAGTAAAAATTATAATCAACTTCCTTATTTTACTTCGGAAAAATTTCTTTTACGTATAGATTCTACTACCAATACGAATAAATATTATACTGGAGAGTCCGATTTTACAGACTTTACTGCAGAAAATTTTAGCTGAATATTAAGGCTTCCTCCCAAGATAGTAAGTGTATTTTCTAATTCTCTCTTATGTAAAGACTCATCAAATCCAGCTTGTGATCCTGATGAAGATGATCTCTCTGATGATATAGTAGTAAACTGGATTATTGATTGATTTTTGGATGGGGTACCATTTACCATACTCCCGACTATATCAGTTTTTTATTATAGTGGTATGCAGGTAGATACTACCAAGGATATAACTATCAGAGAATCTATAATCAATCAAACATGAATACTAAATTTTGGATGAACAACTGATCGTGAAAAATTTAGTCCAATAGATAACTATTTTCCTAACAATACTCTTGCAGAACATACTGTTATCTCTACGAATGCTGAATGAATTCAAACAAGCTGATTTAATACATTACTTTCTTCATCTCATATTACATGACTTCAACTCTCTCTTGGACTTATCAATCTTCTCTCTAGTACCAATGGGAATATTTATCCTTTTTTAGAATACCGTCTTTCTTTTCCAACTCCTATAGCAGATAGATTTTATACTTTGGAAGGTAATTGATTAGTTTGAGATTATAATGTTAAAATTTTTATAAAAAAATCCACCAACGAATCATCTTCAATTGGGGATTTTACGGTAATTTTTTAAATGTAGTTTAACGTGGTTAAATTTGGTTTAATATAGATAAATGTCGATATTGAACAATATTTATCTATTTTTAACTATTTTATTTCTACAATAGTTATATCAAAGATAAGATCTTTTCCTGCAAGTTCATGATTTGCATCAAGAGTAATATTATCTCCATCTACTTCATAAACTGTAAATGTTTGTCCCATAGCACTCATAAGTTTTACTCATTTTTCATATTCTCCAGCTGGAAGCTGACTACGTTCTATAACAATAAGATTAGCTCATGTCCATTCTCCATATGCTTCTGCAGCAGGAATACTAATAGTTTTTGTTTGTCCTATTTTCATTCCTTCTACTCCATTATCAAATCCTGCAATCATTTGTCCAGCTCCAACATTAAATGCCAAACCTTCATCATAATTTCTTCCTGCAGTATATTTTCCACATGCTTTTGCTACAGATTCTACACTAGTATCAAATACTTCTTCATCATTCAATCTTCCAATATAATGAACAACAATTTGATCTCATTTCTTTACAACCTTATCTCCTTTTCCTTCTAAATCTGCTTTACTTAAATAATCTTGTACTGTTATTGGACACATTGCATTAGTATTATTAGATAAATTGTTATCTTCTACGGGTTCTTGTTTTGCACAACCAGCAAGAAGAAGTGTTGTTATTATTCATCACATGAGGATGTGTTTTTTCATGAGATAATATTTACAAAATAAAGTAGGATTGGTTTAGGGATTTTTTTAGCAAATGCAAGAGGAGAGTTTTATTGCAAAACTCAAATTGTTTCTATATGGTGAGTTTGAGGAAACATATCTACTGGCTGAAGAGACTTAATAGAAAAGCCTTCTTGTAAAAGGAGTTCTATATCTCTCGCCATAGTAATAGGATTACAAGAAATATACAATAATTTAAACTCATATTCTTTTTTGAGTTGTGCTAGAGTAGATATTACATTTTTATGTAATCAATCTCTTGGAGGATCAACTACCACTAATCATAAATTTTCAAGCTTCTGTGTAATTTCAGGCACGGTAGTAAAGGCTTTTTCTGCTGGTGTTGCGGCAAAAAAAACTTTTTCATCCAATCCATTTATTTTTGCATTATGCCATGCATCTATGATAGCATCTTCTACTATTTCTATTCCGACCAAATTATCTCCCATTCCTAGTTTCATAAAACTTATTCCAATACTTCCAGTTCCACAGTAAAGATCTAAAATAGTTCCTTTTGTATACCCCACCATTTGAGCTGCTGTATGGAAAAGTACTTCTGCTCCATGAGTATTTGTCTGAAAAAAAGAAAATGGAGATATTCTAAAACTCACTTCTATTTCATTTTTTTCTTGATCTTCTGATATATTTTCTTTGGTAAAGAGAAGTTTATCATACATCTGTCCCTCTCCTGTAATAATCTTTGTTTCACTATCTGGAGTATGAGTAACGTCTGCTAAACCATTATTGTAAGTAACTACAAAGCTGGTTACTTTATCCTTAAGATATGAATCGTTTTTAATTATTTCCAATAAATTATCCCATTGAGATTTCTGCTCATCTTCTACAAGATATTGATCTGATACAACAAGATTTACTAATAATTGCTGAGTATTTACTCCTTCTCTTATGACAAGATGTCTAAAAAAACCTTTGTGAGTTTTTTGATCATATACTGGCAATCATGAGCTTATTAAAAGGTTTTTGATATATCAAAATATTTCATTTGTAGCTGTCGAAATAAGTCAGCATGAGTCTATATTAACTATCTTACTAAATTCTCATTGCTTATGAAATCCTACACTCCAATCAGAAAGTATATTAAGTTTATCATCTCTTTTAATTATATATTTACCAAAACTGAATTCGATTTTGTTTCTATATCATTTTTCTTCTGGAGAGGCTATGATAGGAAGTATTGCTATCTCTGGTACAAGTTTTTTTATTTTGGTAAATGCATCTTCTATAATATCTTGCTTGAGTTTAAGTTGGTTTGGATAACTTAGCAATTGTCGTTTACAACCACCACATCAAATTTTTGTTTTTTCTTCATCTGTAAGATCTTTTTTTTCCAATGAAGAAAAAAAATGATCACAAAAAGGCACCGCATCTACAATAGTTTTATCATAACTTTTGATATCAGTTATATGTGCTTCTATATAGTCCTTCTTTTGTTTAACTATTTTTAAATCAACTACATTTCATGGAAGCGCTCATCATTTAATTAATATTCTTTTCCCATCAGACATTCTCGCTAAACCTATCCCTCCATATCCAATCTTTTCTATTTTAATTCATTTCAAAAATTTCATTTTTAATTACACATAAGTATAAAATATATTTTTGCATTCTATAAAAAGGGTTTCAAAAAACAATCTTAATCCTCTTGTATTTTTTTTCTCTTGCCGTATATACAAATTATTTATCTTTCTCTTTTTCTTTATGAATACTATTTTTAAAGCACTTGCTGATCCTAAAAGGAGACAAATTTGTAAAATATTACAACAAGGAGATAAATCTGTATCAGAATTACAAACCAACTTTTCTACAACCCAAGAAGCACTGTCTCACCATTTAAAAATTTTAAAATCTGCAAATATTGTATCAAATAGAAGAGAAGGTCAGTTTATTTATTATTCTCTTAATTCACCAGTTTTTGAAGATGTAATGAACTATATTCTTTCACTTTACTATAAACATAAAGAATAACTATACTCCTCGTGTTAAAAAAAAATCTGACCTTAGCAGTCAGACTTTTCTTTTATAACATAATATCTTTTGAAAGTTTATCTAGATCGTTTGTATCATATTTTTGCATCATCATTTCAGTTTTGATTTTACTCATCAAATCTTGTACAACTCATACAATAATAATTACTCCAGATCCTGTTACAATCATTGGAAGCCCTCCAACAGATTGAATAATATCTTGTACAAATGGAATGTAATTCCAAATATAACTATAGATACCAACTAATCCAAGACCAATACCTCACCAGAGGCAAAGATGCATAAGGATTCCATTAATATATTTTGCTGTTTCTTTTCCTGGTCTGATACCTGGTATAAATCCACCTCTCTTTTGTACATTATCGCTAATCTTATCTGGAGAAAATACGATTAATGTGTAAAAGAAAGTAAACACTATAATCAACACAAAATAGAAGATAATAGCTAATATTCCTGGATTTTGAGTATAGATATTTAAGTTTGCTTCAATCCAATTTGACATAGCCATAAGCTTTTCATTCATTGGTTGAAACTGTGCTATAAGTTTTGCTAAGAGATATGGAAATGATACGAATGCAATTGAAAAGATAATAGGCACCATTCCAACTGGATTCATAGGAATAGGTAGATGAGATGATTCTTCTACTTTTCCTCTTCTAGAGTAGATGATAGGTATTTCTTTTATAGACTTAAGAATATATATAGAAAGAATTACAAGTCCTAATACAATAACTACCATAAACAATATCATTCCCCATGCATTTGTTGCAGAAGAAATATCTGAATATACTTTTTGAGTAATTCCTGAAACGATAGAAGCAAAAATTAACATAGATGTTCCGTTTCCAATTCCCTTTTCAGTAATAAGTTCACCTAGCCACATAAGGAGTAAACTTCCTACTGTCATAGCAAATGCTGCCAAAAGAACTGTAGACAAAGATGTAGCTATTATATTTCCTCCCAACATATAGTTGATGAAGTATACCATTCCAATTCCTTGAAAGAATGCTAATGGTAAGGTAAGATATCTTGTATATTGAGCTATCTTTTGTTGTCCAGCTTCACCTTGTTCTGTAAGCTCTTCTAATTTTGGAATAACTGTTCCTAGAAGTTGCATAATAATAGATGCATTGATATATGGAGCAAGTCCTATAGCAATGATAGAAAAGCTATCTAATGCTCATCAAAGAAGCATTACAAAGTATCCTAATCCTGAATTTGCTACATCAACAGTCTTAGCCATCAATGCAGAAATATCTACAAATGGAACAGGTAGAAATACTAGCAGTCTATATAACACTAGAATTGCTAGAGTGAAAAGTATTTTATTTTTGAGACTCTTATTTTCAAATACGTCTTGAATCTTTTTGATAAGTTTCTCCATCATAAAAAATATAATTCGTAAAAACTATGCTTTCTTAGTTGTTTTTTTAGCTGGAGCCTTCTTAGCTGGAGCTTTTTCTGTAGTAGCTTTTTTAGCTGGAGCCTTCTTAGCTGGAGCTTTCTTTTCTACTACTTTTTCTTCCTTTTCAACCTTTTCAACTGCAGCTACTTTTTTAGCTGGAGCCTTCTTAGCTGGAGCTTTTTCTATTTTAGTAGTTTTTTTTGGAGCATCTGATTTTGCTGAAGGATTAGCTATTTTTTCTTGAGCTGATTTTGAGAAAAGATCTATATTTCCGAAAGTAACTTTTTTAGTCCAATCACCATTTCCAAGAATCTTTACAATAACATCAATAGTATTGATATGTCCAAGATCTTTTAAAAGTTCTTTTGTGATTTCAATTCCATCAGTGATTCTTTCATCCAAATCCAATGCACCTAGATTTACAATAGCTACATCTTTAATAAGTTTGAAATATCTTTTGAATCCTTTAGCTTTTGGAATTCTTTGTACAATAGAAGTTTGTCAACCTTCAAAAAATGGTTTCATAGATGCACCACTTCTTGCTTTTTGTCCTTTAAGACCTTTTGTAGAGTAATTACCTTTACCAGAACCATTACCTCTTCCTAGTCTTTTTGCTTTTGAGACAATTCCCTTACTTCTTTTGAGTGTATGTAATTTCATTGGTAGTGAACACAATAATTAAAAATAATTATTTCTTAGCTGGAGCTTTCTTAGCTGGAGCTTTCTTTTCTACTTTAGCTGTTTTTGCTTCTTCTTTGTTTTCTGTATTGTCTTCAGTAGAAGCAACATCTTCTTTTTCTACTTCAGCCATCTTAGTTAACATTTTAGAAAAGAAATCAACATGCTTATAACTAGATAATGCCTTAATAGTAACTAATGCATTATTTAATTTATTATTTGATCCTACAATCTTAGAAAGCATATTTTCATATCCTGCAAGTTCAAGAACAGATCTTACTGAAGATCCTGCCTTAAGACCCGTACCGGCTTTAGCTGGTAACAACTTAACAAAACAAGACTTATATTTTGTACTTGTTTCATAAGGAACAGTATTAGCTTTAGTCAAAGGAACAATAACAAGATTTTTGTAAGCTTCACGAGAAGCTTTAGATACTGCAATACTAACATCAGCTCCTTTTGCAGTTCCTAATCCAATCTTTCCTTTTTTATTTCCAACTAAAACTGTTGCTCTAAAAGACATTCTTCTTCCTCCTGTTGTAACTCTTGTTACTCTTCTTACTTCTAGCAACAATTCATCAAACTCTTTTTTAGTCTTATCTTTATTTCCAGCTTTCATAAACATAATAATTATATGATAAATAAGCACATATTACAAAGAAACTCCTCCTTCTCTTATTCCATCAGCAAAGGCTTTAACTCTTCCATGATATAGATATCCATTTCTATCAAAAACTACTTTTTCTATATTTTTTTCTTTAATTAATTTAGCTAATTGTTGTCATGCATTCTGAGCTTTTTGAGACTTAGTTTCTCCATTACTATCTTTATCAGATACATATGCGAGAACAGTTCCCATCTTATCTAATAATTGAGCTTTAATATATTTATTTGATTTATTGATAACTATTCTAAAATCTGGATGACTAGCTTTTATAGTAGCATTTACCTTAGTCTTTCTTCTCAAGTATTTAGAAACTTTATCTTTAGCTGTAGTTTTCAAATTTTGCATGTTTGTACAATAAGAATAAATTAATATGTAGTTAATAATTTATAATTAGAAATATCTGTTCGATTTATTACCAACTATTTCTTAGCAGTCTTACCTGCTTTCAACTTAATAACTTCATCAAAGTATCTGATTCCCTTTCCTTTGTATGGTTCAGGTTCTTTAAGTGCTCTGATTTTTGCAGTTACTTCTCACAAATATTGTTTATCAATTCCATTTAGTGTAATTACATAATTACCTTTTGCATCTTGTTCTACGTTGAATTGGATGCTTGTAGGAATATCAAATTGTACCTTGTGAGACAAACCTAAAGAGAAAAGAATTCCTTTTCCTTCTTTCTTTGCAGAATAACCAACTCCAATTACTAAGAGTTTCTTTTCATAACCAGTAGTAACTCCAGTAACCATATTTGATACCAAAGTTCTTGTTAATCCCCAAAGATTTTTCTTTTCATCATCACTTATAGATATTTCAATGTTATTTTCTTTAACTTCTGCATTTACTCCATCTAATAATGTATATGATAATTCTCATTTTGGTCCTTTTACTGCAATAGTATTTTTATCTATCTTAACTTCTACACCACTTGGCATAGCGATAGGTTTCTTACCAATTTTTGACATGATTTGCATTAAATGTTAAAACGTAGAAACGTCGAATATAATAGCTTTTAGTATATTTCTGCTATAAGTTCTCCACCCAATTTCTTTTGTTTTGCTTCATGAGAAGCCATAAGTCCCTGATTTGTAGAAATAATTCCTATTCCTTTTCCACCAGCTACTGAATGAATATCCTTGTATCTTACGTACCAAGCTCTTGACGGCTTAGAAAAGAATTTTACATTTGGAATATCATTGGTTGGATCTTTTACCGGTTTCAAGTGTATAGTCAAAGTTTTTTTTCAAGCATCATCTTTAACTATTTCTCGATCTTTGATAAATCCATATTTTTTCAATAAATCCACTATTTGTTGTTTAAAATTAGAAAAAACTACTCATTCAACAAGAGATTTTCTCGCCATGTAAGCGTTTTTAATTCTAATTAACAAATCATGAATAGGAGCATTTACATAACTCATTAGCAGTATTCACAAAATAAAAAGGGGTGTATTACCAACTTGCTTTTCTCAATCCCATAATCAATCCTTCTCTTGCATATGTTCTTAAACATACTCTACAAATACCAAAATCTCTGATGTATGATTGGCATCTACCGCATAATCTACATCTATTGTAGTATTTAGTCGGTTTTTTTAAATCCTGCCCTTTCACAAATCTTTTTTCGTACATTTTCCATTGTTTTGCTTTCAATGCAGTTCTAGCCATTAGAATATTTAAATATAAACTAAAGTGTTCTTATTTGAAGATTAATCCCAAACTTTCCAACAAAGCCTTTGACTTTGCTGAATCTGAGTCACCCTTGGTAACAACAGTAATTTGAAGACCCATAGGAGTACTTGCATCATCCACATTAAGTTCTGGGAAGATGTTATAATTAACTAATCCTATGCTGTAATTTCCCTTATGATCAAAAGATTTACCAGATAATCCAGAAAAATCTCTTACTCTTGGTAAAACAACCTTCACAAATCTATCCAAGAAGTCATAAGCTCTTTCTCTTCTAAGAGTTACTTTGAGCATTACTGGCATTCCTTCTCTTAGTTTGAAGTTTGAAATAGATTTTCTAGACTTAATCAATGTTGGTTTTTGTCCAGTAATCTTTTTTAGATTTTTTTCAAATTCTTCAAAATCTTTAACAGATTTTCTAGTTGCTAATGAACCAATACCGATAGATACAATTACCTTATCAATAGTTGGTACAGCATTTATGTTTTTCACTCCTAATTTTTCTTTAAGAGCAGGAAGTGTTTCCTTTTTGAATAGTTCTAATATATTCATGTATCTTGAAATAAACACAATAAAATTATTTTATTTCCTTATTTGTAGTTTTAAGTACTCTTACTTTTTTACCTTCTTTTGTTGTAGATATTTTTACTTTTGAAGGCTTTTTACTAGCTTCATCATAAAACATCACATTTGAGATATTTATAGGTAAGTGCTTCTTTATAAATCACTTTCCTTTTACTGCTTTTTTAACTTCATTAATATTTTTCAACCATACTTTATCTTCTTCTATTTTATCAATAGTTGAATTTTTTCCTTTATATTTACCTGCAATGACCATAATAGGATCTCCTGCCTTTAATTTTTTCATTTATTACAAAGATAACTATGTAAAACCTTTTCGTGTACTATTACACTACTTCTTCAGCCATGTTAGTGATATTTCTGAATCCTAAATCTCTTAATTCTCTAGCTACAGGTCAGAATATTCTTTTTCCAATAGGCTTAATTTCTCCTTTTGCATCCTTACTCATAAGTACTATCGCATTATCTCAGAATCTAATATATGTTCCATCTTTTCTTCCTATTTCTTTTCTTACTCTTACAACAATTGCTTGAGATACCTCACCTTTTTTGATTGAAGATGTTGGCATTACTTCTTGAACAGCAACCACAACTCTATCTCCAATAATAGCAGTTCTAGCATTAGAAGACTTAAGAATTCTTATTATTTTTGCTTTTTTAACTCCTGTGTTATCAGCAACAACAACAACTGATTCGGTTTTTAACATTGCTTTGAAAAAAATAAATAAATGAAGATACTACAACGTTTCGATAACTACCCATCTTTTCAATTTACTGATAGGTTTAGCTTCTCTAATCTTTACATTATCTCCTAGTTT
The DNA here is from genome assembly GCA_002414185.1 of Patescibacteria group bacterium UBA5124. Lineage (GTDB taxonomy): Bacteria > Patescibacteriota > Gracilibacteria > Absconditabacterales > Absconditicoccaceae > UBA5124. The sequence goes on from DHYS01000016.1 coordinate 16,984, forward strand.
TGAGATGTTTTTATCATCATGAGCGTAGTATTTTTTTCTTACGATAAATCTCTTTTTGTACAATGGATGTACTTTTACAGACTTAACCAATACCACACGAGTTTGATTTGATTTATCACTAATTACTTCACCAACAAACTCCTTGATGCTTTTATTTCATATTATTGCCATAGTTTTCTTTAATTTTATGTGTTAAAAGAGTATTGATTCTGGCGATACTTACTTTGATATCACCTATTTTATGTGTTTCTTTCAACCCTCTAATAGCATTTTTTGCTTTAAGTTCAAATGCTTCTCTTTTTAACTTCTTTCTCATTTCTACAAGTTCTTTAACAGACTTTGAGGATATGTCTTTCATAAACAAAGCTTTTCACTTCATTGTACCATGCGGTAAAATAAATAAAATTATCTAACTTCTCCTTTAGCAACAACTCTACCTTTAACTGGCAATTTTTTACATGCCTTTGTTAATACTTCACGAGCGTCTTCTTCAGACAAACCATTTAGTTCGAAAAGAACTTTTCCTTTTCTTACTGGTGCTGTATAGATATCTACTTCTCCTTTTCCAGATCCCATTGGCATTTCAAGCCCTTTTCTTGTAAATGGAACATCAGGAAATATTCTAATCCAAACCTTACCAACTTTTTTAATAGATCTTACAATAACCTTTCTTGCAGCCTCTATTTGTTTGTTAGTAATATATCAACTAGTTGTTGCCTTTAGACCAAAATCTCCAAATGAAACTTCTGTTCCTCTTGCACTCTTTCCAGTCAATGACTTGATAATTGGTTTTCTATATTTCCATCTTTTAGGAGTTAATAACATTTTACTACGTCTACATAAATAAAAATTACAGACTTATTTTTTTAGTATTTGAATTATTAGCAGTTGCTACATTTGATTTTGCATTTAATACTCACTTTTCAATCCATACCTTTACTCACAATACTCCATATTTTGTCATAGCTTGTAAGTGACAGTAATCTATATCAGATCTAAATGTTTGAAGAGAAACTCTACCATCAATAAACTTTTCAGTTCTTGCTATATCAGTACCTCCAAGCCTTCCTCCAATCTGAATCTTTACTCCAGCAGCTCCTTTCTCCATAATTTTTTGAAGAACATTTTTAGCTACTTTTCTGTAAGGCATTCTAGATTCAAGTTGTGAAGCTATAAATTCAGCCATAACCTTTGCAGATAATTCTGGATTTTTTACTTCTTTTACAACAACTTTAAGGTCTTTTCCGAATTTAGTCTTAAGTTCATCTTCAAATTCCTTTATCTTAGTTCCTTGTTTTCCCATCAATACACCAACCTTTGATGTAAAGATAATGATTTCACCTTCTTTATTTGTCTTTCTGATTACTACCTTTGAGATACCAGTTCTTGGGAAAGTTTTTTCAATGAATTTTCTTAATTTTATATCTTCAACAAAAAAATCAGCTCCTGCTCTCTTAGTCTTTCCAAACCATTCACATGGCCAAGATTTAACAATACCAACTCTCATTCCGATTGGATTTACTTTTTGTCACATACTAAGCTTATTTACTATTTAAAACAACTCTAACAAATGATCTATATTTTGCATAGTGGCTAATTCTAGATCTAGACGTAAATCTAATTCTCTTTAATTTAGGACCACTTCCAACATCAATTGTTTGGATATATAGATTGTTCATATCTTTGTGTGCGTTAGTAACAGCATTATTAGCAGCTGACTTAATTACCTTATACAAAGCCTTAGCAGACTTTTTTGGTATAAATTGTAATTGTTCTAATGCTTCTTGAACATTTTTTCCTCTTACCAACTTCGCCATCAATTCCATCTTGATATGAGAAAGCAAAGCATATTTCAAAGTAGCAGTCATACTATTATTCATTATTAATGATTTTAGATTTAAAACTGTTAATCATATTTATAATTTAGAATGGGTGTCCTCTAAATGTTCTTGTTGGAACAAATTCACCAAGTTTATGTCAAATCATATCTTCTGTAACATATACACTTACAAATTGCTTTCCATTATGAACAGCAAAAGTAAATCCTATCATATCAGGAGTTATGTGACATGATCTATCCCATATCTTTACAACCTTTTTATCTCCTGATTGTGTCATCCCTTGAACCTTTTTTTCAATCTTTGGATTCACATAAAATCATTTTTTTAGTGATCTTGCCATAAAACAAAATTTTAAATGTTAAATATTATATATTTTACTTAAATTTAATTTTTAGTTCTCTTTGTTACGATAAACTTGTTAGACCATTTCTTTCCTCTTCTAGTCTTAATACCAGCAGAAACATTTTTTCCAGCAAATGATTTAGGTCATCTCTTTGATCCGATAGGAGAGTGTCCTTCTCAACCTCCATGTGGATGATCTACCGGGTTCATATTTTTACCAAGAACTCTTGGTTTTCTACCTAACCATCTTTGTCTACCAGCTTTACCAATAACAACATTTTGGTGTTGATCATTACTTAATTCTCCGATAGTAGCCCAACAATCTTCATTGAACTTTCTCACTTCTCCTGAAGGCATTTTAACAAAAACAACTTTTTGTTGTTCATCTCTACCCACAAGACTAGCATAAGATCCAGCTGACTTAATAAGTTTTCCTTTTGAGAATGGAGTAACTTCCAAATTGAAAATATTCATTCCTTCAGGAATATCCTTAAGTTGTTTTCTGTTTCCTGCTTTGATTGGAGAATTAACTCCATTCATCACTTCTTCACCTACAGTTATATTTTTCCAAGCAAGAACATATCTTTTTTCCCCATCAACAAAGTTGATAAGAGCAATTCTTGCTGTTCTATATGGATCATATTCAACAGTAGCTACTTTACCAGGTATATCACATTTGTCATAACCTTGGAAGTCTACAAGTCTGAGCAATCTTTTATGTCATCCTCACATCCATCTAGTAGTTACTCTACCTTGATTATTTCTTCCACCAGTTCTACCAACAGATTTAGTCAAAGACTTTTCTGGACTTTTTGCAGTCAAATCAGAAAAATCATATCCAATCATGAAACGTCTAGAAGGTGTATACGGCTTGTATTTTTTTATTGCCATTTTCAATTATAAATCAAAACATAAATATCTTATAAACCAATCTCAATCTTATCTTTTTTAGACAAGGTAACGATAGCTTTTTTATAAGCCTTTCTTACTAAACCTCTTTGAGATCTATTCTTAGACACAACATTAACAATATTTACAGCTTCAGGAGTAACCTTATACAAATACTGTATAGCTGCTTTCACATCGTTTTTGTTGGCATTTCTATGAATTTTGAAAAAGTACTTGTTCGCAACATCATGAAATTTGTACGATTTTTCTGTTACTATAGGTGATACAATAACATCAAATATCGAAAATTTCTTTACGACATTACTCGCTATACTTTTTTTAGCTCTTTGTTGTAATTTTTGCTTAAATACCATGCTCGTTTCTTAGATCAAGTAAACTATTTTTCATTAATTAATTGAAGTGCTGATTCCATAAATACAACCTTACTAGCACCCATTACATCAAATGGATTAAGATAACCCACTGTAATATATTTTACATTACTTATATTTCTCAAAGATTTTGTAAGATTATCATTCTTTTTATCTAGAACAACAAGCAATTTCTTATCTTGTAATCCGATATTTCTAATAACATCAACAACCTCTTTTGTCTTAGGAGCTTCTAGATTTAAATCTTTAAGTCCTACAATACTATTTTCTTTTGCTTTAAGAGTTATAATACCATTTAAAGCAATTTTTCTTGCTTTCTTATTCATACCCTTTTCCCAGTTATTTTCTCATCTAGGACCAAAAGCAACTCAACCCCCTTTTCTTGTAGGAGAATCCTTACCTCCAGATCTAGCATTACCGGTACCTTTTTGCTTGTAAAGCTTCTTTCCAGATACAGCAACCTCACCTCTTCCTTTTACACAAGCAATATTATTACGCGCATTACTTGTTTGTAAGAGATAATATTCATGTATCAAAGATTCATTTATACAATCATCTGCATATACAGATTCATTTAAATCAACCTTAGAAACGACTTTACCGTTTTTATCATATATATCTATAGAATAAGCCATGTTATACAATTAAGAATTAAGAGTTATAAACTAGTGTAATTTTAATTTTAATGTTCCATTGTATGCTCCTGGCAGAGATCATTTTAATACAAGAATTTCTTCATTATCTCTTTTGAACATATCAATTACTTTGATATCTTTAACTGTGATTTGTTCCATTCCCATATGTCCTGCATGAGGATGTCATTTCATAGTTCTTCTAGGCTTTCTATTACCCTTTGATCAACCAGTTCTTGTAAACTTATGACCATGAGTAGCAGGCATTCCTTTGATATGACATCTTTTTACCATACCTTGGAAACCCTTTCCTATTGAAGTTCATGTTGCATCAACATACTCAATACCCTCTACTGTAGGAAGATCCAAAACCTTACCTACTTGATTATTTTGAGTATAATCTACATCCACTTTAAACTCTGAAATAGCATTATATACAGCCTTTTCACCTTTTTTAGTTTTTGCTGTCTTTTTTTCAGTTCCAACTACAGCAGCAGTATATCAGTCCTTTTCATCTGTTTTATATCTAATAATTTCTTGAGGAATTACCTTAACCAAAGTAACAGGAACAAATGTATCATTTACCCAAACTTTAGTCATTTCCTGCTTTTTAACAATCAATCATCATTTATACATTGTTATGCATTTCACTAATTAAAAGAAAAATTTACTTAAAATACCTTTACATCAACCAAAACACCTACTGGTATAGCAAGATTTTGAAGATATTCCATAGTCTTAGAACCTGTTTCTACAACATCAATCATTCTAGCATAAGTAATTCTTTCAAATTGTTCTCTCGCATCCTTATGTTTAAAGTTTGCTCTCAAAACAGTATACAATTTTCTTTTTTTTGGCAAAGGAATAGGTCCTTTTAATTCAGCCCCAGATTTGATAAGCAATCCAACAACCTTCCCTACAGAAGATTCTAACATTTTCATATCATAACTCTTGAGTTTAATTCTCAATTTCGCCTTAGAGTCTTTTTTGACTTTAGCTGTCTTTTGTTTCTCTGACATATCAACAAACAAATAGATAAAAAAGCTTAACACTTAGGTCTTGATCCCGCCTCTATAGCGAGACCAAGCACTAAATATTAAATCAGAATATATGAATTATTCATTAATCTTTGTAACTACTCCAGCTCCAACAGTTCTTCCACCTTCTCTAATTGCAAATCTCAATCCTTCTTCCATAGCAACTGGGTAGATAAGTTCTACATCAATCTTAGCATTATCTCCAGGCATAATCATTTCAACACCAGCCTTAAGAGAAATATTTCCTGTAACATCTGTAGTTCTTAAAAAGAATTGTGGTCTGTATCCAGTCATAAATGGAGTGTGTCTTCCACCTTCTTCCTTCTTCAATACGTATACTTCAGCTTCAAATTTACTATGAGCTTTTACCGTACCTGGTTTACAAAGAACTTGCCCTCTTTCGATTTGTTCTTTATCAATACCTCTAAGAAGAAGTCCAACATTCATACCAGCTTCAGCTGAATCAAATTGTTTGTGGAACATTTCTACTCCAGTAATAACTGATTTCTTTGGTTCCATTCCAAGTCCAAGAATTTCAATTTCATCATTCATCTTAACAATACCTCTTTCAATTCTTCCTGTAGCAACAGTACCTCTACCTTTAATAGAGAATACATCTTCTACTGGCATCAAGAAAGGTTTTTCATTATCTCTTACTGGAACAGGAATATATGTATCAAGAGCTTCAAGCAATTCCCAAACACATTTAGCAGCACCTTCAGCATCTGTAGGATTTTCTACAGCCTTAAGAGCTGACCCTCTAATGATAGGTACTGGAGCATCCGCACCATATCCTTGTTTAAGAAGCAAGTCTCTAATTTCTTCTTCAACAAGATCCAACATATCAGGATCTTCAACCATATCACATTTATTCAAGAATACTACAATCTTTGGAACATTTACTTGTTTAGCCAAAAGAATGTGTTCTCTTGTTTGAGGCATAGGACCGTCAGCAGCTGAGATAACGAGAATAGCACCGTCCATCTGAGCAGCACCTGTGATCATGTTTTTAACATAGTCAGCGTGNNACCATGATCTACGTGACCAATAGTACCCACATTTACGTGTAGTTTTGCCATAATTAGATCTATTTAATAGTTAAAAGATAGATACATTGTTTTGTGCAATGATGTCATGTCTACATATTTCTATGTCTATTTCAAGTCTTTTTTTGAAAAAAAAAGATTTGCCCCGAAACCTGTGATAGCTCCAAGTATCTTTGGAGCGAATCATTGTTATCGAAACGTTGTTTATTGATAATAAATCTACCCTGTAGATCATTGTACCAATAAAAAAATAGACAAATATAGACAATATCGGGAATGCGGGACTCGAACTCGCGACCTCCTGGTCCCAAACCAGGCGCTCTA
>DHYS01000024.1:0-28942 GCA_002414185.1 Patescibacteria group bacterium UBA5124
AGCTTGTTTTGCAAAAGACATTGTCGGAAGACTATCTGCCGATGTTGTTTTTTCTTGAGGAGCTGTTTCCAAGGCGAGTGGTGTAGTGATTGTTGATAGTGTTTTGTCTGGTGTGTTTCGTTTGTTTATCTCTTGGTAGTAGAAGATCAGAAATGCAAAAACACTCAGTGTTGCAAATCCTCCTATTCGTATTCTTATGTGTCACAAAATCGATGGTTTAGATTTGTATGTTCCTTTTTGTTCTTGGATTAGTGCTAAGAGGTTGTGTTTGAAATTTTCTTTGTAGGTATATGAAAAAGGACTCTTTGGTTTGATGGCTAAGAGATTGTGTATGAGACGTTTTACTTCTTTTTCTTGACTTTTGATGCTTGGGTCTAAAAGAATTAATTCTTTGTAGATATGTTCTAGAGTAGCTTTGTCCATTTGTAGAGAAAAGATGGTAAATTAGGCAACGTGTTTGATAAAAAGGAGGAGTATAGCAATACCAAATTTTTGGATAATGCTTTGCATGGTTCTATGAAAATCAACCTTGCAGGTATTTGGATTTTTGTTTACGATGTGTCCGATTTCTTCATACGAGAGTTCATTTCGGATCTTGAGAATGAAAATTTGTTTTTTTGTTTCTCCTAGGGTATCTAGAAATTCTAGAACTGATTGTATTTGATCGCGGTCTTGAATATTTTGTAAGAGATCTTCGTGGATGGAAATGTCTTGTAGCCATTTGTATTCATATTGTTCATGGTGAGCACGAAAATGATCAATAATCTGATTTTTTGCTATAGTATATAATCGAGCCGAGAATGAATAATTTTTTTCTAGGTTAAATTTTTGTATATTATTGAATGCTTTCAAAAATACTTCTGAGGTTAGATCTTCTGAATCTTCTTTGTTTCCTGTTTTGAAAAATATGAAATCGAAGATCTTTTTGGCGTATTTTTCGTATAATGTAACAAAATCGTCTCTATTTCCTTTTTGGATAGAAGTGACTATCTGCAGATCTGATTGCATGGGTTTCTCCATGGAATAAATGATATATCTACCTATACTACGAAAATAGATAAAAAATGTTACACTATTTTTTAAAGAACTTGAAAACTGGGTGATTTTGTTTACATACTCCTTATGCATAAAGAGATAATCAAAAAATCGATCGAAAATATGTCTTCGGACGTCAATATAGTTAGACTTACGTTTTTGACTTCTTTTTTTCATTCTTTGGTAGTGGCTTTGCTTTTGGTATTGAATACCAATAAACTTTTGACCCAACATTATGAGAATGGTCTTTATATAGGAAAAATAGCTGAATTTTTGATTCAAGATATCAATAAGAATCATGTTGTTGCTTGGTTTATAGGTATCACGATTTTGTTGTTTCTTCTCTATTCGTTTGTTTATCCTATAGGACAAGCTGCAGTGATTCATTATCTTCACTGGAAAAAGGGAATGAAACATTCTATCAAAGCTGTTTTGCAGTATTTCTTTCCTATGTTTGAATATGGGTTTATTTGTTTGATCTTTTCTCCGGTAGCATTTTTTATTACTCTTTATAAGGTACTAATTTGATCTCCAAGTCGATGAATTCTGATTCTTTTTGGGGTTTGGTTTGGAATTATGGTTTTCTTTAATACTTTGAAAATATATACGAGATATTTTATTGTTCTCCAGCAAAAATCTCTTGGAGATGCTTTGAAATCAAGTATTAAGATAGTATGGAATAATTATAAAAAGACGAGTAAGCTTATGAATTTACAAACCTTACTTTTGATTAATTTCTCGTTGAATGTTATCTTTATTATAGGTATTCCGGTAGCTCTTATTTATGGGGCGATAGCTTGGAATATTATGGATATCTGGTGGGTTAAGGATTTGGTATATATTATCTTCTTTGTATTGGTTATTTTGTCTGCATATATGAGTAGTTTTATCAGAGCGTTTTTTGCTTATTATTGGTATGAAAATTATAAAGAAATCAAAAGCTTAGATCGTTGATAGTTTCTCTTTTAAGATCATTTCTTCATTAGCATCGTTTGTTAGACTTAATGCTTTGGCATAATTTTCTTTAGCAGATTGTTTGTCTGTTTTGCTTGTGTAATAATCTCCTAACATATGATAGAGGTAGCTTTGTTTGTAGGTGTTTGCTAAATTAATAAGATCTGTTTCGCTCTTTCCTCATTTTCCTTCTAAGAAATTTTTTCCAATCTCTCCATATAAACAAATACTGTTGTTTATTCATATTACCTCGTTACATTTTTGTGAAAATAAGATGGCTAATTGAGGATTTTCGTTGTATAAAGATTTGTCCTGTGAAAAGTATGCTTTGTAGAATGTATTGTAAAAATAAGAATAGAAATCTGATTGATTAATATCTTTTTGTCCTAACAATTTTTGTCGAGTAAGATTGATCTTTGTATTGTTTTGCATTTCTGTGTAATCTAGGATCAAATATCTTAGTTTATCTGTCTCTAGTTTTGGTGTATTTACTTGAGAAATATATAATACAGAAGAATCATAGTCATGTTGTCGATAATAAGAAACACCTATGAGAAACTGGTATAGTGATTTGTTGTTTTTGTCAAAATCAGCTAATTTCAAAAAATATTCTATAGCTGTATCTCGATTGTTGGTTAGAAAATGTGCATAAGCTAATACTTGATAAGGAAGTATGTATTTTTCGTCTTTGAATGCTGTTTCTAGTGCTATTTTTCTTGCTATAGTAAAATATCAGTTTTTCATTGCTGCTAGTGCAACTAGTCCATCCTGATAGTAAGGAGGAATAGCTTTGGCAGCATTATAGCTGTGAATAGCTTTTTCAAATGTTTGTATTGTAGTCGTATATACGGGATTTGTGTTTGATTTTCGTAATTCTAGAGCTGCAGAATATTTTTTGTTTCGTAGTTCTATGAGTCCTTGATAAAAGTTATAATCATATTGATTGAGTTTTTTTTCATCTATATATCTTTCTACGATAGGAAGAATTGATTTTATACTTTCAGGTTTGTTTATACTGATATAGTTACTATTGATATATGCGTGAAGATGAAGATTTGGATCTATAGATCATCATTGGTCCAAAATTGTTGCTATGTTTTTGATTGCATCGTTGAATTGGTAGTTTTGTACTTGTTTTTGAACAATCTTTTCTAAAATATCTAGAGATTTTTTTTCTTCATAGATCTTTTGTAGTGTTTTGAGATCTTCAATATTTTTGTTAGTGATTTTTTGAGAAAGAATATCTTCAAGGTTTTTAGAAGCTTCTATAGATGTTTGTCAGGTAGTTGTATTATCTTCCTTAGTAGCTTCATATTGAGTAACTACAACATCTGATTTTTGTGGAATATCTTCTTGTGGAGATGTTTTGTGTTGAGAAAAATAGGCGTCCTTAAAAATTATTACTAAGACGGTAAGTACAATAAATAGTAATCATAAGGTTTGTGTGTGTTTGTGTTTCATGCATTACTTATAATAAAAAATTATCTTGCCTTTTTGTAGAATTTTTTGTATCCAAAATAGAATACGAGAGAAATAAGAATAACTGCAATAATGTTTTCTGTAGGTCCTGTTTTTGGAACTTTTGTAATAGTAGGAGTTACTTTGGGACTTGTAGATACTCCATTCATCATTACAGTATAGTTTACTTGTTTACCTCCGTTATTTGGACTAAATTGGAAGATAAATTCACCATTTCTGTTTGCTGTATATGAATATGTTTCGTTTTGCATATTTACCGTAGCAACATTATTGAAAATATTAGTGTTTGGATCCATTACGGCGATATCAACACTATTACTTCATTCTACTGCTGTCCATTTTAGGGTAATGATACTTCCATTGATGGTATGTGTAATGTTTGCTAATGTCATATCAGCACCTGCTGCATTATGAACTTCTTGAGGAGTAGTTACTGGTCATGTAACTGTTTGATTTCCATCTCCATATGATTGAGTATTTAATTGAAATCGTAATTCATTTGAAACTTCTCCAAGTGTATCGTTACTGTCTTTAGGAATTACAAAAATATAATATTTTTTGCTTGGATCAATATTATCAATAGTACCTAATTGCATAGTGAATGGATTTTCACTTCCTGTTAGCTCAAATGTTTTTTCTAATGTTTGGTTGAGTAATTCCGTTTTTTCTAAAATATCTGCGAGAGGATATTCACTAAACATGATCGTATATTTAGTAATATTACTTCCTGCTTGATTTTGAAGTACTGGTGAAGAAATAGTAACAGTATCTGTTGTTATGGAAGAAACTGAAATTTTTTGATTGGTTCCATATCCAAAAGTAATCTCATTTCCTAAGCTATCAATAAGATCTCATAAATTTTGCGCTTGTGTTATCGTAAAAATTGATATCAAAAAAGTAATGATAACACCTAGTGTTTTTAAAGATTTTCTCATGAATTTTGAGAGAAAAAGAGTAAAAGATTTGCTTGTTATACCTAGCTTCAGTAGTTTTTCAATAGTATTTTTAATTTACAATCTTCCTTTTTTACAAAAAATTAACAAAATTGTTGAATATATGTTGATTTATTTGACAAAATTAGACAATTTGATATATGTCGGTTATCAGATAACATCTACTTCTTTAGTGATTTTTTCTAGGTGGTATACCTTACATCTATACAAAATTTGGAATACTATATAAGCAACAACACTCATGGCTTGAGTGAGTATTCTTAAAAAAGGATATATTAAAAATACCATAAAAATTATTACAGAAAATTGAAATTCTGGACTGGCTAGTTTTTCATTAATTTTTTTTAATGTGTAATCACATATACCCATATTTAGTTTACTATTTTCTTCTATTGTTTTGGTGATGATATCTTGTTTTCGTACTTTTATTTTGTTTACAAGAGTCGTGCTTAGACTATCTGTGCTTTCTATGTTGATATTTTCTCAGATATTTACGGCATCATTGAATGTAGTCTTGAAAAAGTTTGATGTGTCTGTTTTTATTTTATTAGCTTCATCTCGTCAAAGTTTTAATGGTTTTGTTAGTGTATCAATGACTCCATTTGATGCTTCAGATAATTGGCTACAGTCAAAAGGAAATCTATTGTATATTCATAAGCTAGTTAGACTATAGGCTAAGGTAAGCGTCATAGTAAATAAATACCCGCCTACTCGAAAATAACTTAAACCAGAAAATTTGTTTGTCCATTTGGTTTCGCTATGAAGACTATTTCCTAAGAGATAAATACTGAAGTTGAATAAGATTATTCCTCCTATCATACCTCGATTTCCATGTCAGAGAAGTGGTATTTCTCCTATGGTTAGGATAATCATAATCCAGATGAAATATTTTTTTGGTTGATTGTATAAATCAAGATATAAAAAGTGAAAACTCACAAAAAATGCTAGCATAATAGCTATAGATGAAAAAATCTTTAATTGATTGAAGAGAAAAAATAATGAGCCAATATAGAAAGCTACAGAAAGAAAAAGAAAAATAGAAAATCTAATCTTGTGTTTCATATGGTTTTATTAGAAAAATAAGGAGATAATTTTGTCTGCTTTAAATACCAATATCCAAAATGCTACTATTAGAGCAGGTATAAATGGAATAAATGCTCACTTGATATGGAGATCATGATGTGAATTGTGTCAGATTTTGAAGTTTCTTTTGATAAGTTCTCCTATTCAGTAGTACACTATTCATAAGAAAGAACTAAGAATAAGTAGTGTTATAAAATATTTTAGTGTGTTTATGAAGCTTGGTTCTAAAAGATTGTACATACATACGAAGGGACTTAGTGTTCCGAGGAGAAATCCTATGTAAATATCACCTTGTCCAAATCATTCTTGTTTTTGTTTGAATCTTATTTTGGAATATCGTTTTGCGAAAAAATATATTCCGATGAATGCTCCAGTAAATATGAGTGATCATACAACAGCATATTTGTAACTTCCTATGTGTCACAAAAACTGCCATAAAAGAATCCATATTGTGGTAAAAATTCGCATAGGCATATGTAATTCGTGTTTTTGAATGTCATAGATGATCATCAATAACAATCATCGATTGGTGATGCTTCGGAAAACTAGCGTAGAAAGTTTGTAAGCATCTGGTACCATATAAGAAAGCATATTATACACTAGTATATAGCTTAGAACAAATACTATTCCTGAACTGATTTCTAATATGGGATAGATGGGAGATATTTTTTTGTGACAAAAAGCACATTTTCATTGTTGTTTGAGATAGCTTACGACTGGGATAAGATTTTGTGCATGAAGTCTTTTTTTGCAATGAGGACAACGAGAAAATCAGAATAAAATTCATTTGATAGTGTCTCGAGAAATGTTTTCTTGTAACCTAGTTAGAAGTACAGATCAAAGTGATCAGAATATAGTTCATATAACAAATATTCCTATAATATTCAAAATATCCATAGAGAGAATTTTTGTAATGATTTAAATTTTTTGTTGTTTGTTTCGTCTAGTTATGATAATATGTATAGTTTATTTGATGGTTTTCAAATCATTTTTGAATTTGTAAAAAAAAATTTTGCATTTTAAGATAAAAACCAGTATAGTTAAATAAATTATTTTAAATTTTGTGATGAAAGGTGATGGGAAAAAAAATACATTCTTTTGATGGCTTATCTTCTGTCTTACAAGAATCTGATACACATGAACATAGAAAGAATACATCAAGAAAAAATCTTGATAAATTTGTAGGTAACAAAAATCATAATAAGGATAAATATGTATGAGAGATTCAGATTCAAAAATTTGATGGGATAGATGCAGACTATCTTGTTTATCCATCATTGGATGGTTCTGTAGTTGAAGGTTCAACATCAAAGTCTTTTGATAGATTATTAGCAAAAAGTAAAAAAGAAATTTTGGAATTGATAGCTTCTGATAAACAACAGTCTCCTAGACAACGTATGGAAGAAAAAAAAGAATCATCTAAACAACTCTTGGAAACTTTAGGAAAAGAAAAGGAAGAAATATTAGAAATTTTACAACTTTTGGACAAAGGTTTTGATAAATTGACTAAGAAATCATATACGGAAGCATATTCAACACTTCCTGATTTTGATAAAAAACCTTTGAAAAATGGATATATGAAAGCTTTGGTAAGCAATGTGAAAAAATGAGGACTAGAGGTTTGTCTTGGAAAAAAATGAGGTAAACCATGGAAGGTGNNTCTGATAGGAAATGATTTTTTGAGAGGAGATGAAATAGTAATATCTTATGTAAAACAGTGAGATAATGCTGAAATTAATCATGCAGATAAAAGATGGTTAGATCTTCAAGATAAAAATCTTTTGGGTAAAAATTTGGTTTATGCATCTGCAAAATCAAAAGTTCCTCTACAATGAAAGATTATTGGATTGGGGCAAGATAAAGCAGGGAAAGAGGTTATTTTTAAACCTGAAAAAGGAAGTCAATTTTCTTTGAAACTTGATACTTTGTTGTCAGGTCTTGTGGTTCAAAAACCACTTCATAAAGAAAAAAAAGCTGAAAAGAAAATAATCCCTTTATCAAAACAAGAAAAAGAAATACAACCACAAGCACAAAGAAAAATTGTTTATGATGGATCTAAGGATAAACCTCGTATGCGTCGAGATGGTAAAAATGTTTTGGATTAAATTTCATCAGTAATAGCAATCTGAATATTTTCTTCTATAGTTAGTCAACGTGCAATTTTTTTGATTGTACGTAGAGATGCTAATACGATAAGTCCATTGAAAATAATAGCTACTACAAAAAATAGCCACATATTTAGATGTATATATCCTATTGCAAAATATCCGATTAGAGCACTAAGTACAATGATTCAATATATCTTGATTCGAAGGGATCTTTGGTATATTGGTTGTACTTTTTTTATTTTTCCTACTCGCATTGCTCCCATCATAAATAACCATTCTATAAGGACTTGAGTAACTACTCATCATAAGATTCCTCGTTTTGGTATGGTATATATACCTACGATAATACCTATAGCTACGCCTATTCCATTGATTCGTAATAATACATTTTGTTTGTCTACTACTACAAATAAGTAGTTGTATACTTGTTTTACAAAACTAAAGAAGAGTACTATTCCCAAAAATGGAAGTACTTGGTTTGATCATCGATGAGATAGATTAGAAAAAGATCCTATAAATTCTTTTCCTGATACAAATTTGATAATCCATTCTGCAAAAATCCAGAAATTTACGGCTACAATACCTCCTATCCAAATAATCATTAAAAGAAGATTTCCCATGCTTTTGCGTTTGTTTTCCTCAGTATAACTTGCAACTTTGTGAAGAAGACTATTTCCTAATGATGATGGAATGATAAGTAGTATTTCTATCAAAGAAAGAGAGAGTGCTCGTATTCCGGTATAATCATTTCCTCCTGATGTAGGAAAATATCGTCCTAAAAATAAGAGAACAATAAGTGTATGAAAACTACTTAGATAATAAGATACTCAGTATTTCCAGTTTCTTTTAATAATGTTTTTGGTAAATTGTCGATCAAAGTTTATCTTTAAGGGAAGTATTTTGTTTGCTCTGATGTGTATTTCTATGTTTTGACCAATACCACTAGCTACTACAGAAAATAAAATCATACAAAAAGCTGCTATAGATAGTGTAGATGGTGCATTATTGAAATCAACCTTCTTGAAAAAGAAATATACCACAGGAACTAATATTGCCATCTGTGATAATCTGGCTGTGATTAAACTAATACTTAACTGCTCCATTTTCCAGAAAATTTGTAGTGGTAACTGTTGGATTCCTGCAAACATAAAACTAGCAGAAAAGATCATTCCTAGGGGAAGTCCTCGTATAAGATATTGATTTGATGTATATGCTGGTAGAAAATATGCGATAATTATAGCCAAAAAATAGATTACAATCATGATAAGTATTCTGGTTCCTACAAATTTTCCATATTCGTCTTTGAGTTGTTTGTGCTCTGGATCTTTGTCTTTCTCTTTGATTTCTCAAAGTCTTTTGACTGCTAATACATAGAGTCATAAATCAGCAAGTGCTGTCCAAATAGCGAAATATTTGAGAATAGTAGAATAATCTCCGTATCTGAGTGGTCCTAGATAAGGTGTCATAATTTTTATTGTAAGAAATCCGAAAAGAGCGCTTATAAGTCTTCCTATAAGTTGTCGAACAGCATCTTTAATTACTAATCTTGAAGACATTTATCTTTATAATTTTAAAATTCTCGAAGTTTTTTCAAAAAATGATTGATCAAAATCTCCTAACATTGGAATATAGTTATCTAGTTCTATAGAAAAATTCTTAATGTTTTCATTTTTGTCATCTATAGTGTAGATATTATGTGATTTGTTTGAAATAAATACTATGTTTTTAATTTTTTGAGATTTTTTATCTATTTCTAATACATATCCTATAAAAGTATTTCGAGGAAATGCCTTTTTATCTACTAATAAATGATTGCTATTTATCGTCATTTTGATGACTTGGTTGGCTATAATACTATAATAGAAATATGCTCATAGTATAAAAAACAAAACCACAACTCCTACAATGTTTTTTTTGACGAGAGAAAGTATGATAATACATATAAGTATTACCGCAAATCATACATACCACCATTTACTTCTTTCAAATTTTTCTCCATTGTATACACGAAGATGCATATTATAATATATAATATAAAGTTTATGGTAAATTAAATATTTTTAAACTTATAGAGTTCTAGACCATTGATCATACCTGTTTTTTCATCTTTGATGATCTCATTAGCTTGAACTATAATGATTTTGTCGTCCAAAGAAATATTTCCTTTGAAAATGATTCTGATCATTTCTTTTCCAACTCTTTTGAGATTTTCATAACTGAATGATTGAGAGATTTTGTATCCTCTTACTCCCCAAAGCATATTGATATATCTATATGTTTCATCAACTTTGGTAAATGCGATAACCGGTACTTTTGGACTTAATGAAGATAGTCTACTTGATGTATATCCGTTTTCTGTAAACGATACCATTGCTTTGATATCAGCTTCATTTGTGATTCTATATGCATTATAGATAATATAATCTCTTACAAAATAATTTTCATTTCTTTTATAAAATTCTTCTTTATCACAACAGTCTTTTATAGAAAGTTCATGTTTTTCTAAATATTTTGATGTTTCTGTAATTACTTCTATTGTTTCATCTTCTTTGAGAAGAGTATTTAACATATAACAATCTATACACATTTGGCTATATTGTTTAACTTCTTGTTCAGTTATTGTAGTAGGTTTCTCTTTAGTTTTACTTCCTCCAAAGGTGATAGCAATAGGTTTTCCTTCTAATTTACATTTTTTGATGATATCTTCTTCAGTGATTTTATAATCTTTGAGATATTCTGTGATTTTTTCCATAACTAAGATAATTCCATCAGCTGATTCTATAAATTCATCAATATTTTTAACAGCTTCGATTGTCTCAATTTTTGCAAAAATTTTCATCTTTTCAGCATTGTTTGCTGTAAGAAATTCTTTGATTTCAAAAATATCATTTTTTGATCTTACTAAAGATGCTGCTATTACATGTACACCATATTCCAATCCTCGTAAAATATCTTTTTTTTCTCTTTCACTAAAAAAAGGTATTTCCGTATCGTAGTCAGGAAAAAACATTCTATCATATTGGATTAAATCTCATCCGTGTACTACTTCACCTACAGCTATATCTTCTTTTGTGCTTTTTACTTTGACTGTAATATTACTTTGTTCAAAAATAATGAGTTGTCCTGGTTTTAAAGTACCCAAAAATGTTGCATCAGCAAAAATTTTTTGATTGTTTTCTTGTGCGTATTCAGAATATTCTATTTCTATTATTTGTTTGTCTTTAAGTTTGATATCCATTACATTTTTTACTCTGATATCTTCTCCTCTTGTCTCTAACATAATAGTTTTACTATTGTCGAGTTTCATTAGGGTGTCGATATATTTTTTGTTGTTGTCGTCGAATCCTCCTCAAAGAGAAATCTTGAAGACATCAACCATATTGATGATTTTTGAGAGAACAGTTTCTTTTGCTAATGTCGGTCATACTCCTGCAATAACTTTGGCGAAATGAAAGTTTGTCATACTTGTAATTACTTATTAAGGTTAAAAAATTATAGTTGGTTTTCATCTATGATTACAAATCCTCTTTTTTGGATAGCTTTGAGGAGTGGTTTGTTTTTGATAGAAGAGATTCCGTTTGCATCTGTAGCGAGTTTTATGATTTCATCTCCAACGAGTATGCTAACTGTTTTTTCTGCAAATTCTTCTCAGAATGCTATATCAAGTCTTCCTTTGGATTCATTGATATGAACTTGATTATCTATGAGAGGTAAGTCGTCAAATGATCTTACATTGATGCTGAGTCAGATAGATTTTTCTAATTCATTGATTGAAGCTCATCATTTTCCAATAATACGTCCCTTGCTGCTTTCAGGAATATAGAGATCTATGCTTGTACCTTTGATTTTGGTAAGAAAGTCGCATGGAATATGTTGTTCAAGTTTTCTTACAACACCTTGTTTAGTATATTCTGATAAAGCGTTTTGTTTAGCAGCTCTTACAGGATGTGTTTGAGCTCATCATTGATGTTCTCCGATAGGCATTACTACGATTTGTTCTCCAAATGTATAGATTTCGTATTCTACGTTTTTGGAAAGGAAACTAGTTATCACAACTACTGGACGAGCTAATTCTTCTGAAACCATTCCTTCAGGAACTTTAACAGTAAGATTGAGTTGGTATATTTCTTGTACTTGACCTTTGTCTATATAGATTACAGTGTCGATAACTTGAGGAATGATTCCCATTTCTATAGTTCAGAGGAATCTTTGGATACTATCTACAGGTCTTGTAGCATGTATTACTCCCACTAAACCAATACCCGTCAATCTCAAATCTTTGTAGAGATCAAAGTCTGATTTGTTTCTTACTTCATCATAAACTGTATAATCAGGTCTAGATAACAAAAGGATATCTCTTACTTCATCATGAGTACCATAGGTGAAACTATATTGAACGATATCTGGAGCGAGTTGAAGATCACGAGGAGATTCTATTGTTTTGATGATTTTGTGTTCTTGATGATGTACTTCTATCAGTGCTTGTGCAAAGGTTGTCTTACCACTTCCAGGAGCTCAAGATACGAGAATACCTTTGGCTTTATTTTTGAGAAGATCAAAAACTTCTGGTGAAAGATGATAATCTTCCATAGTAAGTTTCATTGTTGGTTTTACGACAGTCATTTCCAATCCATCTGATAATGGAGGATGAACAATAACGATTCTATATGGTCCTATTTGAAGTACTTTTGAAAGTTTTCTATCTATTTCAAGAAATCCATCATCTCTAGCTTCTACTTCTTTGTAGAGGGTGTCTATAAGATTAGTGAGTTCTGATTTTGACATAGATTGGTCGCTAAGTACTGGATTCCAGTTTCCAGGAGCTCATTTTTTTTGGAGAATAGGACTATTTTCTTTGAGGTGTAATGACATTGTGTGTTCGTCAAAGTATTGGTCTAGTATTGAATTTCAGATGATCTGTTGCATAGGTGTTGGGTTAGAAATGAAAATATGCTATTTACATTCTCCTTCATAGAGGAATTTTGCTAATTTGTTTGCATTCATTTGGCATTTGTTACCGAAGGTTTGCTGAATTGGTGGACATGGTGCTTTGATACATTGTACTTGAACTTCTGCACAAACTGGTGCGTATTCCATAGTACATATAGCTTGGTTTTCTGAAGGTTGGTCTATTTGTTCTGGTTTGTCTTCTGGTTGAATGGTAGTCTCTGGAATTATATCTGGTTGAATAGTGTCTGGAATTGTGTCTGGTTGAGTAGTGTCTGTGGGGCTACATTCTCCTCTAAAATATGCTCGTTCTTCACAAGATGAACCATTTGTAAATGTACATATTCCATATTGTCATCCTGTACCATCTTTGATAGTAAGTGTTCAAGAATTTTGTTCACAGAAAACTGAAGCAGGATTTGCTATAGTCATAGGATTTTCTCATTGTTTTTTTTCTTTTACAAAAAAATATACTCATCCTAGGATAAGAGCTATAGCTAGAAAAGGAAGAAATTTTTTCATAGACTTAGGTCAACATATAAAGATATTTGCTGTTTGTCTACATCTGTCTCCTTGTATTTGGCGCCCCTATATATTGATTTTTTTGTATTTTTCAATATAAAAACGAAAATGGGTATAGAATTGTTTCTTTAGAACTGATTTTTTTGTAATGACTTTTGTAATAAATGCTATAAAACAAGACTCTGAAAACAAAGAAGCGGTAGAATTTTTGATTGATTTGGATTCTCCACTACTTACAAGAAAGGTTATAGAAAAGACAGGATTAGTTTTGCTTTCTCTCAAAGAATTTTCTTGAGAAAAACAAGAATATGGTCCACAATATATTCAATTTACGTATGAAACAGGTTCTATTACTATAATTGGTAATAAAAAAGTTTCTTTGAAAGAATTGTGTATGTTGTTTGTATCGTTGGAGATGGATGTGGTAGATGCCAATGTTTTTCAGGAACCTCAAACTCCAGAACAAGTAAAAGCTATTATTGATGAATGTAAAAATGAATACCAAACATTGCAAGATAAAAAGCGTTTAGTATTGGAAAAGCAAAAAGAGTCTGAAAATAAAATATATTATTCTAGTGAATGATTGGAAAAGGCTAAGTCAGTAATTTCTTGGGTGATAGATAAAGTAACCGTTCTCCTTGAAGAAAAATGAGCATATATTTCATCAAAAGATCTTAGAACGATCAAGGAAAAAATTGAAGAATTAAAAAAGATGAGAATGGGTACAAACTATGAAAAAATTAGAGATATGCTTCAAGAATTGTTTTCTATTGTAGATCGTGTAGAAGAGGATNNAGAAGATAAAGGACAACCCTTGTTTGCTGGTACAGAAGTGACAATGGCAGATCTGGAAAGACAAGCAAGTATTTTGGAAAAGGTTCAGCAAACACAGATTTTTGGAGGTACAATCCCTACTCAGAGACAAGATTATGTAGCTTTTGGTCGTAATCTTATTTATCTTTTTTTCTTGAAAAGAGATATCTTGTCTCTCTGAAAGACAATACCAAATCTTGTGTATTCTTTTTTTGATTTTTTTGAGATGGGAATTATGATTGTTTTGATAATTCTGTGACTTATTGTCGTGGGTAATTCTCTTTTTGGGTTTCTCACTTCTTTGGATAATATCTATTATGCTTGTATTTCTTTTGGATGGCTGGGAATATTGTCTTTTTGAGCGCTTTTTTTGAGAAAAAAATCTATCGTATTAAATGTCGGTTTATTGGTAGTTGTTTTGATTCTTTATTTTTCATTGTTGCCAATTATTAAAAATAGTTTTGCCTTAGGATAGTTTTATTTCTTCTTGTGAAGCATGTTTTTGTTTCTTTTTTCTCTTGTCTTAGCAGCTATTGTATTGTTTTTTTATGGTATAGATGTGTGGTATCTTAGTGTACTTCCTCTTTTGATTTTTTTCTTATTTTTTTGATATGCCCATATTAAGACACCAAGTATAGGTGTGTCTTCAAAATCATTGTTGAATTATAGTTTGTATATAGCGTGGATTTTGGTTTTGTTTGCGTTGTTGGGAGTGTTGTCGTTTTTTAGAATCTGATTTCCTTATGATTTTCTTTGGTTGATTGTAGCAAATATTGTCTTGTGGATAGTTTCTTATATCGTGGGATATAATGATGGAAAAAGTCTTTTCCAATTTGGATATTATATTTTATTAGCAGTGTTTTTACTCGTATGTGGTACAAAACTTTCTCTAACTGATTTTTTTGATCTTTTGTTTTTTCTTTCTTTGTTTCATATGTCGGTGACTGCGTTTATTGTATTTATAGTCGGTATTGGATATGAGATAGAACGTAATCTGTATTATACTTTTTTTGTAACGTTGATATCTGTACTTTTCTTCTTAGTGATCAAGGTTTTATCATCACATTTTACGGTAGCATTGGCTTTGGATAGTATTTTATTGACAGGTATTTACTCGGCATTTTGGCGATTTATCCAAAAGAAGCCTCCTGTTCGTGAACGTATTTCTGTAAGACGTATTTTGGCTGGTGAAAGAGTAACTTCTCATGTCTTTTTTTCTCATAAGATGCTTCATTGGATCTATGAATTTATCGATACTATGCCAGTGCTTTATAAAAATATTCTAGAGTCTTTGAATGTGTTTTTGGTGATATCGTTGATTGTCTACTTTCTTGGACATCGAGGAAATTTAGGAGATTTAAATCAGTTTTTGTATTGGGTGGTAATATCGTTCTTTGTGGGTAATGTATTGTTGCTTAAAAAAATACAATATACAAGTATTGTTCAAAATTTATTTTTGTTTTTGGTGTTTCACTTTGCTATCTATGTGAGTTTCTTTTCGTATTTTGAAGGGAATTTTCAGTCTATAGCAACGTGGGCGATTGTTTGGAATTTAGCAACAAGTGTATTTTTGTTTTATGCGGATAGAATATTAGGAAAGACCTTTATCGTACTTGATTATTGGTATTGGATAGTGGCTAGTTTGCTTTCTTTTATTATCAATGTGATCTTGTTGATCAATAGTCAGTTAGCAGGTGAATTGATTTTCTTTTTGGTGCTGTTGTATGTGTGAGTTGAAGGAATATTGCTTTTTTATGGAAGTAGACATGTGTTGAGTTTGGAAGAGATGGAATAGAAATAGAAAAGGAGCCTAATTCAGGCTCCTTTTGATTTCAAGTAATTGTTTAAATTCTTGTTTGATTTTTTCTGTGATTACACATTTTGGCATTTTTTCAGCATCTTCACGATAATGGCTTATTACATGTTTTCTCCACCACCATGATGAACCATTGGCTATTATGGGTAATTTTACAACAAAAGAAACAAAGAATGCTGTTTTTAATGTTGGTAAATCCATTACCATTTGACTGAAAGCCTCTTGAGCAGTGTCTCCATAATTTTCTTTGATGCTTTGAGAAATCTTTATCAATGTTTCTGCATTTGGATAATATCCAAATTGTCCTGCATAGTATCCAGGACTAGATGATAGTCCACATTCATGTAGAATGTCATTAATACTTACGTTTTCCATATATTTATCTTTTAGTTTAGTTTTTTGTCTTTTATATTTATCTAGTTTACAATGTCAAACTATTGACCTTTTTGTCTTTTTTCTGTTGTCATTCCGGCTTTGTCAGCTGGGGCGGGAATCTAAATTTTTTCTTAAATTCTTATTGATACTTTTTAGCATTACCGCAAAAAGTATCCAAAAAGGTCTAGGACTCACAAATCCGCCACGTTTGTTCGGCCGGTGGTTTGCTTAGTCAACGTTGGGCTTTCCAGCTGAAACCATCTCGTTAAGATTGTAAAAGGTATTTGTTAATTTTGTTTGAATAATTCGTGCACTATCCGACGGGTGTAAGTGTTTGTTTAAATATGTTGAAGTGACCTATTTTGTTTGGTTAAGGTGATGTCGACGATTGATGATTTTAGTGATTGGTTTTTCTAATTTATAATTGATATTTTCTTTGTAAATTTTGTTTTTTTCAAAAAAAGACAAAGAATTGTTTAAAATATTTTCTAATTTTTTTTGTCTTTGAAATATTAGTTCTGGATTGGGATAGAAATTTGTCCTAGTTTTGTCAGTTTTTTTCTTTTTTTGTTTTCCTATCATCTCAGGCGTTCTCGAGAACAGTATGAAGTCTTCATTATCATTTATATTTATTGTTAAACAAAATTAAAAACTATTTAAAATGAAAAAAAGAATTGGTTTTATGTTTGCGATTGTAGCAATTGCAGCATTGTCGGCTTGTCAGAAAGATATCGAAACATCAGCCCCTGATGTTCAGGAAATGTCTTCGGATCCTTTGGATACATGCTCTGCTATTGTTGTAGAAGATTATCAAACATCTTCATTGAAATCAACTGGATATAAAGAAGCACCTCCTTATTCAACTTGGATTATGGATGTTAAATCGTTGGATTTTATTCCTACTAATTATTATCAAATTGATTGGAAATATCAGTCTGCATATAAACACCTTAAACAGCCTGATGCAACTTCTTGTAGCTGGACTTCTTATGTGATGGCTTTGGGAAATATTATTAATGCTAAGTGGGGAAGTTATCCAGTTACTTCAGATAAAGTATATGAAGTAAAAAAGAAATGTTCTAATAGTAATGGTATTCTTGCTTTGGAAAGATATTGTGAGAAATATCATTCAAATTATGTGGACCCATATCTTCCTAGTATTGGTACTAATAAAACAGTAGCAATCAAACAGATGCTTAATCATCTTTTAACTAATCGGTCTCCTTTTCTGGCTATTCATAGTTGTCATAGAAAAGATGGTGATTTAGTAGGACATTTTGTTGTTATTCATGCTGTTAATTGGAAAAGAGGTGGTCGTGGTTCAACTATACTTTATAGCGATCCTGCTAAAAAGGCTAAATCTAATTATCAGGATAATCTTTATGAAGAAGATCTTTATGATTTTTTTAGTGAAATGCTTGTGCCAGATCAGGTAAGAAATTATAATTTTCTTTTCCTAGTGCCTAATCGGTATTAATATTGTTTTCAAGGGGGTAATTTTTTTACCTCCTTGTTTCTTCTGACAATATCTATATATAGTTTAAAAAAATTTATTTATTATTTTATTACTATGAAAAAAATAATTTTACCTGTAATGGTTTTATTATTATTTGTTGGTGTGATAAGCTGGTATGAATATTCTCTTTTTGGATGAATATCTTCTAAAAATATGATAATAGTAAACACATGAATTACTGAACTTGAAGAAACTACTTTGGATGAACATATTTCAAAATGAAATGATAATTTTGATAAACATATGGATTATGTTTTTCCTTGGGAACAAAAAGATTTGGTGTCAGAAGAAAAGCCTTTAGTAAAACATATCCCGGTAAAAAGATGGCAGGATGAGTTTTGATTAGATTATGATTTTATTTCGGGATCTATTCTTGATAAGAAGGAATATTTTACAGAGGATGGTACTGGGGTAGAATATTATCTTCAATGATATGAACATTATTATACGTTTAATGATTTCTGAATTATTATATGAATTAATAAGAAAAATTCTTTAGATAAAGAATATTATTTAAAGGATAATGAAAATAATCTTTTTTCTAGATATATAGATGATTCTTATGATGTAATATATCAAAATTGATATAGTAATTATGTTCAAAAATTTAAAAAAGATCCTAAAGTTCAATTCAATGAAGAATTGTTAGTACAAAATAATTGATTATCTGGGTGTATTTTTGAATTGTATTCTGATCAATATAGGCCCAAAGGGCTTTCTAAAAATTATATTATTTATTCAATGGATCCTGATGAAGTTGAATTTTGTGATAAGAATGCAAATACAGTTATTTATTTTGTTTATAATCCTTTACATAAAGATAGATATTATAAAGTATCTCACGTAGATTGATGTGCTCCTAGTTGTTGAGTTTTTCAATATTTAGATCTCAAATAATAAAAAATAATCAGATTTAAAAATTTATCTATTATGAAGCAATTTTATTTGTGTTCACTGTTTTTCTTATGATTAAAAAAATAAAGACCTATACTCATCTTGGATTGCAAGGATTTGAGATTGTGGTAGAGGCAGATAGTAATAACTCGATTCCATCGATAGAGATTATTGGGTTGCCGGATGCGGCGATTAAGGAGTCGAAGGAGAGACTTAGAGCGACGTTTAGAAATGTGGGAATCAGTATTCCTAATAAAAAATTTATTTTNNTTGGCGCCCTCGGATATCAGGAAGGTCGGAACTAGCTTTGATCTACCTATGGCGGTCGCAATGTTACTCTTGGTGTATGAGGATATTGTTTGTTCTTATGATAAACTGGATACGACGCTCTTTTTTGGAGAACTGTGACTTGATGGAAGTGTTAAAGGAGTTAATGGTCTTCTGCCTTGTGTGATTGATGCTCTGCATCATGGGTATACTCATTTTTTTGTACCTATGGAAAATATGCATGAATTGGAATATATTCCCGATATTGTTGTTTATCCAATCAATCATTTTAGTCAGATTGTATCTTTCTTTTTTGGAAAAGAGATTCTGTATCCTGTTACTCAGCCAAAAAATATAGAAGATCTATATCAAGAAGCTCAGAAATTGTTGGTGAATTTTGATCAAATTAAGGGGCATTGTGTAGCAAAGAGAGCTCTTGCAATCGCTGCTGCTGGTTGTCATAATGTCTTGATGATTGGAGCTCCGGGAAGTGGAAAAACTTTATTGAGTAAGGCGTTGCAGAGTATTTTGCCTCCTTTGTGATTTGAAGAAATATTAGAAGTAAGTCAGATTTATTCTGTGGTTGGTAAGCTTCGTAAAGATTTGCCATTGATTACTAAAAGACCGTTTAGACAAGTACATCATACTGCTTCTAAGATATCTATTGTTGGTGGATGATCGAAACTTACTCCTGGAGAAATTAGTTTGTCTCATAAGTGAATTTTGTTTTTTGATGAATTGGCGGAGTTTCCTAGAGAGGTTTTGGAAGTGTTGAGACAGCCGCTAGAAGATAAGGTAATAACGATATCTAGAGTTGCAGGAACTATTCAATATCCAGCTAATTTTATGTTTGTGGCGGCTATGAATCCTTGTAAGTGTGGCTATTACAAAGATAGAGAAAAGCAATGTACTTGTTCATTGATGGATGTTAAAAAATATCAGAGTAAGATTTCTGGACCGCTTTTGGATAGAATAGATATGACTTTGGAGATTCCTAGAGAGAAAATTGATCTTATATTGGATTCTCATAAGGGTGAATCTTCTGAGAGTATAGGTGAACGCGTGATTGCTGCTTGGAGAATTCAGCAGAAAAGATTTGCTGGGACGGATATTACTGCAAATGCTCATATGACGTCTAAAGATTTGGATGAGTTTGTTCCATTGAATGATGCTTGTAAATCGTTTTTGTTGCAGGCCACTCAGAGATTAACATTATCTCCTAGAGTTGTCCATAGAATAATAAAGTTGGCGAGAACGATTGCAGATATTCAATGAGTAGATCAGGTTAGTATTCAAGAATTGGCTGAAGCAATGCAATATAGAAATAAGAACTTTTTTGTGGAGGAGATGTAAGAATAGATTCCGGCTCCAACAGACAAGGCCGGAATGACAAATAGATGGTATATACAAGATGCAAGGCGTTTTATATATTTGATATGAAAAGAAGATGATAATCAAAGATTTTATGGATATTTTAGCTTGGCAAAAAGCCCAAGTATTGACGGTAGAATTGTATAAGTCCCTAGATATGGAAGATGTATTTTTGAAACAACAGATTTTGCGTGCAAGTGCTGAATGTACTAGTATTATAGCTGCTGGTTATGAAAGATGGAGTTTAGGAGAATTTAAAGACTATCTGTATATGGCTAAAACTAAATCAGCTGAAACTCGTACATTGCTTAGTATTGCGAGAGATTTGGGACAAATCGATAATAAAACGTATGATGTATTGAATGTGCAAGTAGAAGATGTGTCGAAATTGATTTATGGGTTTGTAAAAACTTTCTTAGATAAAAAGAAAAAACCTACAGAGGAATAAGGTGATGGGAATCCCTCGGTAGATTTTAAAAAACATTTTGTCCTTGCATCTTGTATATAGTGCCTGTTTTATGCTAAACTGATAGCGTTTGCATGACATCCACGGATAGCGTGTTGTACTGATTGTGAGTCAGTATTGTCTTGTGAGATTACAACAGCTTTGTTTCCTTGCATAGCAAAGTTGCTAGAAGCGATCATTGCACACTTTCCACAACCAATACAGTTTTGATTGATAGTAAGTTTCTTGATAGTATCGGCATTACTTACGGTGTCTTGTGTAGTCGTGTCGTCGGTAGGAGCTTGATCTAGAGATGGAGGAGTTTGTCCGTCTGTAGGTGTTTGTTCTGATGGAAAATTAGGTCTTTCTCCAGAAAACATTCTAGAACCAGAAAAGTTTCTTCCTTCTCTTTGTGGTATGTTTTGTCCAGAAAAGCTTTCTGGTCTATCTCCTCTAGGTCATCCTTCTCCTGGTCAGAAGTCTCCTTTGTTTGAGCATCATGCTAAAACCGTTACACTTCCTAATAAAAGAGCATACATGGGAATTAGTTTTTTGTGGTTCATTGATTCTTTTTATAAGCTAAAATGTATATAAGGATATACAATGCGATAATAATTAGGGTAGTTGGATTGTGATGTACAAAGTAGATATGGATACCTGTAGCTATAAAAGCTAGGTAGGTAAATCTTTGAAGTGTTTTTCGATATTTTCCGAGCTTTCTCATAGAAAAACAATTGGAAGTTAGATAAGGTATCAGCATAGCTATCATAGCTCGCATTCATCGTCCTAAGAGTGTTGTAAAACTCCAATATGCTGAGTTAGTTAAGATAGTTCCTACAGGTATTTCATGAAATAGAAAGTATCCTACGACGTGTGCTAAAGCTGCAGATCAGCAGAATATACCTAGTCACTTTCTGATACAAACAATTTTGCAAAAGAGTTTTATCTGAGGAAAGAGATTAGCTAGAGGTCTTGAAAAGACTATAATAACTAGGATATATCGTGATATAGATCCTCGTAGTTTGTATAGTCCTGGCATGATAACAATAGTTGCCGTGACTATAGATAGTCTTGCTAAGATCTTGTTTAATTCTTGCATATTTTTGTAGGTGATAATAAATGATAGCAAGAAGCTTATAGTGATCAACCTTAAGATAAACTTAAGTTTTTTTTAAAAGAAAAAACGGTCCATAAACGGTACCGTTTTTTTAGTAAGCATGATAAGCTACTTAACTTTTTTGATGTAATCCAAGAATTCTTCGCTTGGTCTGGCACGATTAGTTTCATCCATAGAAATAAAGTCGCTATCGAATTTTCCCAATTTGTATATGAAATTTTCGAGTTTGATGGCGAGGTTTTTGATTTTCAATGCCGATTTTTTGCTTAATTTAAGATCTTTTTCAGAGAGTCCTAAGTAAATGGCCTTTTCAATGATTTCCCAGCTAACGCCAACTTGATGGGTAAAGTCATATTTACTTATTCCTACTTGTTTTTTGTCTTTTTTGACATCGGTTTTACTTCTTTTGTAGGATGAAATACTCCGGTTGATATGTTTGATACATGTTTCAACTAATATTTCTAATGAGTCTTTATCCAGGAGTAGTCCTGCATATACCTTGTCGCTAAATGTAATTGAAGATTTAATTGATGTGTACATGTTTTTTTTGTTTTATTTTTTATTATATTATATTATATACATATTTTTATATAAAAGTCAATGTAAATTGAAAAATATGTTTTATTCGAAAAAAGCNNAATAAATGATTGTAAGGATCGAAATACAACCGATAAATACATAATATTTCATCAGTTTTTTATTTAATTCTCTTTTTTCTGCTTTTCCTATGGCATGTCCTACGGTGAGGAAGCATACTGAATAAAAAGCTTGAATAATAGAACTTTTCCATACTGGTGATAATACACCTAACAGTATGATGAGTAGATTTTCCATAACGGTATGATTTTGTTTTAGTCTGTCTTCTATACGGATATCTTTGCTTTTTTCAATATTAAAAGGCCCCAAGGAAAACCTTGGGTTATATCTCTCCACTTATTATAATAGGAGGGAATAGATGTTTGTGTAGCTCTGAAACAGCTGTTGTGAAATTTTTTTTCTCTTGGTAGATAGTATCCAGTTTTTTGAGAGCCTTTTCCAATTCTTTTACTTTGAAGATATTTATAGCTTCTTCATGTTCAGGATTTTCTATGCCAATCTTAGATGATTTACCTGCATGTATGAGATTAATCTTTTGAAGAACTACAGATAACTCTAGATTCAGCGAGTTTTTGAGTAATAGATAATTTTTTGTTGTCATGTTTTTGCCTCCTTATATGTTTAATTTTTGTTTTTTTGTATTGATTTAGATATTTTTTCTGTTGAAAGTATATTCTTGTTTTGTCTATAGTCAATAAAATTTTTTGGAAGAGAAAATTTGTTATATAGTCCACTGATTGTGGATAATACCTATAAGGTGTCGTTGTCCATTTTGTTGTTCGAAGACAAGAGAAAGGCTTCTTCGATCCATACCTTCGTATTGAGGATCGATACCTGGTACGTAGTATTCTATGATTTGTTTTCCGCTATATACATCAGTTGCATTGTTGATGCTATTTCCTCTAGAAAGATTTTGGTTGAGAAAAGTCTCTGATAAACTGATAAAATCTACATCATAAACAAACTTGTCGAGATAGTCTGTGAATGTCATAATAATTGGTTCTCCACTTCCATCTTGGTTTCCTCGAACATATTGAATATTTCCAGAAAGTGCATCTTGTAGACCATCTTTAGCTAAGATTATATTTTTGTCTGTATCGATATATGCATAAGGAGAAAAACGAATACCATTGTTTCCTGCTATGGTTTCTAATATTTTCATATCTTTGTTTTTGATTGCTAGTAATGTATGTTCTGTTGTGTTTTCAAAATTGCTAAGATCTAGGGGAGCGATTTCTTCTTGTATGATTCCTGTTTGAATACAGTTGGTACCTGTTGTGTTGATTTCACATGTTTCTGTATTTTGTTGGAGTGTTGGTAAGCTACATCCGGCCAAAAATAGAGATGTTATAGATATTATGAAAAGTTTTTTCATTTTTTATTTTTTTACTATTTAAAATGTTGTCTTGGATTTTTATAGATTCCGGCTCCATCTGGCTAGGCCGGAATGACATCTATGTTAATATATTAATGATGTATAAAGTTGTCCATTGCATGGAGTTTGAGGGGATCCGTAGCTTTTATCTTAAATACTTTAGTATGTCCTACAAAAGCTATAGTTGAAACAATATCTCCAAGTATTTTGTAGGTGTATGTCTTTTCTGTTCGGTCTTCTTTTTTGAGGGTGTCTTCAAGCATTTGAAAAAAGAATGTATTGAAGGCTATTCCTGGATTGAAAACTACACAGCGTTCTGGATTTCTATGTTTGGCTACAATATAGGATAATGTTCATCAAAGGGAATGTCAGCACACATATATTTTGTATTCTGGATATTCTCTTTTGAGGGTGTCATACATTTGTAAAGATTCACCAACTCTTGGGTCTATTCCATTGATGTCGAGAACGATCTGAGCATCGCTAGCAATATCTTTGAGGTTTGTGATTACGGTTCATCTTAGTCCGAAAATACATATTTTTGATTGTTTATTTTCATAGACAGCTATCATCTCTGTATTTAATCCTGGTACTATGCTGAAGTTTTCTATAGTAGATGGACGTTGGTCTTTGGGTCTGTAGCAATCGTTGGCTATAATAGAACAAACATCGTCATCGGATTCTAGTTTGATAGTTGAGCTTACTTGTTTGGTAAAAATATCTTGGTATTTGATATAAAAATTGTTTAATTTCTGTATACTTAATGGAAAATCTTGAGATCCTCGGGTATCCTGGATCCATTTGTTTAGGGGGGTACTTAATTCTTTTGTTTTTTTGAAAATATTTCGCATTGTTATTGGGGAGTATCTATTCAAATAAATCAACTGGAAAGAATAAATCAGACTGTAGTATTGATAGTTTGGATTGTTTCTTGTTCGGTTGTGGTTGATGTTTTGGTAAAGATATTTTTGATTGCTTCTTTGATGCTTGTCTTTTTGATAGGTTGCTTGAGATAAAAACATCATTGATAATACATTATTTTTTCTATTTTTACTTTTTTGTGAAGGTTTTTGAGCATAGCAATATATTCGTCAGATATATTCAGCATGTCTGTTTTCTTTTCATATTGTATACCTATTCCATTATAGTCTATTTCTTTTGACGTAACCATAGCATAAAACATTTTGATTACTTTTCGCGTGAAAAATAAACAGGTAATAAGTAGTCATATAAGACTTATATAATTGAGGACAGTTGCTATGTTGCTAGGTAATATACGTGTAAGAAGACTAAGTATCAAAAGTGATAAAAGTGGTGTTCCTTGGATAACTCCTTGGATTAGTCCACTACTCAAAAATCATTGTTTGATAAGATTTATTTTGATAAATCATTCTGATTTAAGTAAAGGAATGTGGTTCAATCCTTCCATTTTGTAACAAATTAAGCGTTCGTCTACTAAGTGATTTTTGGAAAAACTTTCTATATATCATCAAGTAATTATTATAGCATTGTTCATATATCCAAAAGAATCTTTTACGTAAATATCGATATCTAATGGATTGATAAAATCTATACTTGATTGAAGTATTTTTGCGTCTGGAAAATATTTATTTGAATTACTAAACAGTATAGGTGGTTGGATATCCATGAATTTTTTACTATACAAAACTATAAAGTTTGTAATTAGTTAGTCTATAAAATCAAGTATTTTAGAAGAAAAGGACCTTATACGGCCCTTTACATAGATGCCTTTGAGGTTACAGTTTTTCGGTTTCTTTTAGTATCTCTTTTATGAGAGACCTGTTTAGAAAATGTTCGTTTTCCATCATTTTTTTTATTTCTTGTAATTCCATAGGTTCCCATCTGTCTGCATTTTTTCTGATAATTTTTTGTCTATTTCCTGTATAAAAAGAAAATAAATTCTAAAATTATCATTGTTTAAGNNCCATTTACTATACTTCTGGCAATTTCTTTTCGTCTTCCTTCGGTAAAAGGAGGCGACTTGGTTTCAGGGTTGTTTTCCATATTTTTTGTTTTTATTTGTGTGATTATTATATTTGTTTTTGGTCGATAATCAATAATATTTTGATGGATAAAAATAATGAATGTTACGTTGATTATAAGTTCTTGAAAAATATTGTACATCGTTTGTACGATTTGGTAGTATGAAATATGTTCTTTGTTGCAAAACTTTCTATTTTGTATATATCTTTAGGAATCTTTTTATCTTTTTCTTATGTTAAAGAAAATGAAGAAATCACCTGTAATGAAAAAAACTGTTGTAAAACCCTTGGTTAAGGGAACGACTAATATTTGGTTGCTTGTTTTGGGAATTGCTAATATTGTAGCTTTTGCTGCAGTTATTATTGTTAATTATTTGGCTACTAGTTTGCCTATATGAGGTCTCACTACAGGTCAATTGTCTGATTTGTATCCTAATCTTTTTACTCCTGCAGGATTTACTTTTTCTATACGAGGATTGATTTATCTAGCACTTCTTGGATTTGTTGTTTGGCAGATGATAGATTTTTTTAAAAAGAAATCTCTTGAAATTACTAAGAAAGTAGGGATTCGATTTTTGCTTTCCTGTGCTGCGAATATTGGATGGATTTTTGCATGGCACTTTCAACAAGTATTTTTGTCTGTACTTATCATGTTAGTATTTTTGATTATCTTGATTGTGATAGGAAATAAAGTTTTCCTTTGAAAAAAACTTTGAATGTGGTCAGATAAATTGCTTGTTCAGATTCCTTTTAGTCTTTATCTTTGATGGATTTCTGTCGCGACTATTGCTAATATTTCAACTTGGTTGGTAAATATTCAGCGAAATATGCGAGGTTTGACTCCTATATTTTGGACAATGCTGGTTATTGTAGTTGCTACTCTCCTTGCTTTGATAGCCTTATGAAAAAAATATAATATTATCTTTGCTTTGGTTGTGATTTGGGCTTTTGTTGGTATTATTTTTAAGACTTTATGAGCAGAGATTGTATATAGTCAGATTGTATGGTTGTTATGAGTCTGTATAACAGTTATTGCTATGGGTATATGATTGAAGTTTCAAGATTGGAGAAAAAATTAATAAATAAAAAAATATTATAAGAATGGACCTCATATAGGCTCATTTTTCTTATTTTTCTTATTGCCGGAGGAATCTTATATTTATACAGAGATACTATTAAGGGTAAATATACTAAAACATCTGGGAAAGTTAAAAAAGATGTAAAAGAGTAAGTAAATTGATTAGTATATAATTTGAAAATCCTGCACTTTTTGGTTGCAGGTTTTTTTATAAAAAAATCACGACATTGATTGTGAGGTGAATCGGATAAAAGCAAGTAGTTCTATAATACATCACTTGCTTTTGTTTACAGAATAAATATATCAATGACTGTTGATATATTTTTATATTATGTTGTTTGAAAATATGAAGTGTACTTGCGATGATTTGTCTCTGTTTTCTAAGGAACTTTCAACTATTTCACAAATTCATAGATTGCAGATTATTTGCATGCTTTCTAAGGTTAAAAGTCTATGTGTATGTGAAATTATACAAGAGCTTGGTATAAAACAAAACCTTGTTTCGCATCACCTGAAAGTATTAAAAGAGTTAAATTTACTTACTACAGAAAGAAAAGGTCAAAATATCCATTATGCTATCAATAAGGAAGTGTTTGGAGAATTTACAAAAATAATGAAACATCTTTTTACTATATAAAGATATTATAATGCTTATCAAAATTCTTGGGACGGGATGTCCTAAATGCAAGTTATTAGAGCAGGTAGCAAGGGATGCTGTAGCTCAATTATGAATTGAGGCAGAAGTGGTGAAAGTTCAAGATATGGAGGATATTATGCAATATGATATTATGACTACACCAGCTTTGGTCATAGATGACAAAGTTATTGTTGCTGGTAGAGTACCAAGCAAGGACGAAATGGAGAAACTTTTACAATCATAGAAAAATCGTAGTATGTTCAACCGATTACAATCACTTACCGATTGGTTCACTTATGGAATCATCAATGTAGATAAAACAACTCACCTAGCTCAGGTTCTGAATTTTTTCGTATTTGATTCTATCAAAATATTTATACTTTTGATAGTCATTGTCCATGTAATGACGATCATAAATCATTATCTTCCTATTGAGAAAATTAGAGATTTCTTAGTAAAAAATAAATTATACTGATTAGAATATATCTTTTCTGCTTTCTTTGGAGTAATCACACCATTTTGCAGTTGTTCAGCGATAACTTTGTTTGTATGATTTCTTAAAGCAGGAATCCCATTGGGAGTTACCTTCACATTTCTTATTACTTCTCCTATGGTTAATGAGGTAGCGATAGCGTTGCTTTATGGATTGTTTGGGTTCAAGGTAATGGCTATCTATATTGGGACTGGTATCATGTTATGAATACTTTGAGGGTTTGTCCTTGGAAAGTTGAAGATGGAAAATCAAATAGCAGATTTTATTCGTAAACCAGCACAGACTGTAAACAATGTAATACAAGGAGAAAAAATAAAACTTTATGTATTTTTCAAGCAAATAAGTAAGGATTCTTTTGATCTTATTTTGAAAATTATGCCATATGTATTGATAGGAGTAGCTTTAGGTTGATTGATTCATGGGTTTATTCCTACCTGATTTTTCCAGCAGTATATAACCACAAGTAATCCATTTGCTGTGCCTTTGGCAGTTATTATAGGAGTTCCTATGTATACTAATTCAGCAGGAGTAATCCCTGTTGTACAGTCATTGATAGCAAAAGGCATTCCCATGGGTACAGCACTTTCTTTTATGATGGCAGTTATAGGGCTTTCTTTGCCAGAATTTCTGATTTTGAAAAAAGTAATGAAGATGAGGTTATTACTTACTTATTTTGGAATTATAACATTGTTTATGATTATTGCTGGGTATATCTTCAATTGGTTATTATAAAAAAATCACAGCTGTTGCTGTGAAAATAACTCGGAAGATGGGGGATTCGAACCCCCGGTACCTTGCGGTACAACGGTTTTCAAGACCGCCGCNNTGCGAGGAAATCTCAGAAATATTTTTGAAAATGGAGAAAAAATTCCCATCATAAGAGTTTTTTGAAATGTTTGATAATAAGGTGGATATCAAAGATATCTTTGGGTCTTTGCATATTACGTTTGCTTTCTAGGAGATATTTTCGTTGAACAAAAGGGTATATGTCGTGATATTCTGCAGTTTTAATCATAGATTTTGTCTTCTTTTCCATTGTTTTCCATTCTTTCATGATTTCTATA
>DHYS01000024.1:29103-50170 GCA_002414185.1 Patescibacteria group bacterium UBA5124
ATTTTTTGAAAATATGTATGTAGTTTATTTTTAGAGTTTTTTTGTTTTATTGGGTTTTATTTTGCGATTATTTTTATATCTGCATATTTTATTATCAAAAATACTAGGAATGCAGTGATGAGGAAATCTATCAAAAGAGAGATGATTTTTCCATAGAGGATTCCTCTAAATGAAAGATCTTCTATTTTTTTGATTCTTAGTTTAGTAAGTACAGGATGGAGGATAAGTGGTGTAATAAGATCGTCTATCAATCCTTTGACAAGTTCTCCTACCTTGGTAGCGACAAGAAGTCCTATAGCGATTCAGACTACATTGTATTGTGATAAAAAGTTCATAAATTCTTTAAGCATTTTTCATGATTATGAGATAAAAAATTATATCACAATATTTAAAATTTTACCTTGGATATAGATTATTTTTTTCGGTTCAGAAGTGATCCAAGCTGTAAGTTTTTCATCTTGGTTTACGAGATTCATAATTTCTTCTTGGGTAGTGCTTGGCGTAATTTCTAGTACTCCTCTTACTTTTCCATTGATTTGGACGGCGACTTTGACGGTGTCGGCGACGAGTTTAGATTCGTCGTATGTTGGTCGCTGGCCAGTGGTAAAGATAGAATATTGATTTCCTAGTTTTTCTCGGAATTCTTCTGCAAGATGCGGTGCAAATGGAGCTATAAGAAGAATAAGGTCTTGGAATGTATCTTTGTCGATATGTGATGCATCGCTCAATGCATTTACGAAAATCATCAGCTGAGAAATAGCTGTATTAAACTTGAACTCATCGATATCTTCAGTGAGTTTTTTGATTGTTTGGTGTTTGATTGTTTCCAATTGTTTTGGAAGTGCTTCTGGTGAAATCTTATCATGAAGCGCTATGATTTTATCTAAGAATTTTTTGATTCCTTTAATACCATTGGTGCTTCGTGAAATCGCTTGATCAAAAGGTCCCATAAACATTTCATAGGTTCTGAATGCATCAGCTCCGTATTCACCGATTACATCGTCAGGAAGAACTACATTGTTTCGTCTTTTGGACATTTTGCGTCCATCTTCTGCCATGATAAGTCCTACCTTTTGATATTTTTGGAATGGTTCTTCTTGAGTAACTACACCGATATCAAAAAGAAATTTTTGCCAAAATCTTGCATAAATCATATGTCTGGTAACATGTTCTGCGCCTCCTACATAGACATCTACTGATTTCCAGTATTGTTCTCTTTCTGGACTTACGAGTTGTGCGTCGTTTTTGTTGTCCATATATCTTAATCGGTACCAGCTAGATCCTGCCCATCCTGGCATGGTGTTGGTTTCTCTACGAGCAGCTCATCCGCAGTGTGGACATGTCGTATTTACCCAAAAATCTACATCTGCGAGCGGTCATTCTTCGGTTCCTGTTGGTTCATAATTATCTACATCTGGGAGAAGTATTGGTAAGTCTGATTCTGAAAGAGGAACGATTCCGCATTTGTCACAGAAGACAATAGGAAATGGTTCTCCTCGATATCTTTGACGAGAAAATACTCGGTCTTGGATTCTATAATTACATTTTTTTCCTCAGATTTTTTTGTCTGATAACCATGCTTGCATGGCTGGAATAGCTTCTTCACTCGTGAGTCCAGAAAATTCTTCTGAGTCGATAAGACGTCAGAGTTCTGTGTATGCTTGTGGTTGAAGATATTGGTCTCTGAAGAAACCATGCCCCATAGTATTTACTTGGCTGATTTCGTTGCTAGGTGCTCGGAACATATCATGGTTTTTT
This sequence comes from Patescibacteria group bacterium UBA5124, assembly GCA_002414185.1. Classification (GTDB taxonomy): domain Bacteria; phylum Patescibacteriota; class Gracilibacteria; order Absconditabacterales; family Absconditicoccaceae; genus UBA5124. The sequence goes on from DHYS01000024.1 coordinate 30,862, forward strand.
ACTTCTTCAGGATCTACGGGTACTTGTTCTAAGTCTTTGAGTTTAACTACAAAAATATGTTCAAATCCTTTTCTGCAGATGTCTTTGTGTGCAGCGTAATAGTAGGTTTCGATTTCTCGAGGTATCTTGGTGATAGAAGCAATATTTGTATATCCTGTTTCTTCTTTAACTTCACGGAGTGTAGCTTCTTCTAGAGTTTCTCCTGCGTCAGCACCTCCCATGATAAAGCTTTTTCGTCCAAACTCTTTTCGATCGAGGAGAAGAATTTTGTCTTCTGTAGGATGTTGGATAATAGCTCCTACGTTAACTCTTTCTACAAGAGGTTTATCCTTGCGGAATGCTCCATTACCTTTGTTTTCAAACAGCATTGGTTTGATGACTTGAGTAATAGGAAGATTGTATTTTTGAGCAAATTCATAATCTCTTTCATCATGTGCAGCTACGGCCATTACGACTCCTGTCCCATAGTTTGCAAGTACGTAATCAGCGATAAAGATAGGTACTTCTTTTCCATTGAATGGATTGATTGCGTAAGCTCCACAGAATACTCCTGATTTATCTTTTTGGAGTTCTGTTCTTTCGAGTTGAGTTTTGTATTTTGCAGCTTCTTTGTATTGTTCTACTTCGTTTTTGTGATCTGGAGTAGTAATCTTGTCTACAAGTGGATGTTCTGGTGCCATAACTACAAAAGTCATACCAAAAACCGTATCTATACGAGTTGTATAGACTTCGAATGCATCTTGTGAATCTTTGATATTCATTTTAAATTGTGTTCCTTCAGATTTACCAATCCAGTTTCTTTCAAGATCTTTCATAGATTCATCCCAGTTGAGCCCATCTAATCCATTGATTAATCTGTCAGCATATTTTGTGATTCTAAGTACCCATTGTCTCATAGGTTTTTGTTCTACTTCTGATCCGCAACGTTCACATTTTCCATCATCAAGATCTTCGTTGGCAAGTCCTGTCATACATTTTGGACATCGATTGATAGGCTTGTAATCAACATACGCAAGACGTTGACTGTCTAGTATATCTTTGATTTCTTGTTCTGATTTTCATTCTTTTTCTAAAGAAATTTTTAATTCTGAAATTGGTTTTGCCTTTTGGGCTTGTTCATCATAGTAATGATTATAAAATTGCAAAAAAACTCGTTGAGTTCGTTTGTAATAATCAGGATCTGCAGTACTAAAAGATCTATCTCGATCATAGGTACATCCAAACATTTCAAGTTGTTTGATGTAGGTGTTGATATTTTTTTCTGCTACGATCTGTGGTTTGGTTTTGTTTTGGATTGCATATTGTTCTGTTCCTAATCCAAACGTATCAAATCCCATTGGATGAAGTACGTTGAAACCTTCTATCATTTTTTTACGAGCGATAGTGTCTGATGCTACAAATCATTTTGGATGTCCTACGTGTAATCCTGCTCCTGACGGATAAGGAAACATATCCATAACATAAAATTTTGGTTTATCATTTTCTTTAACTTTGTAGATTTGTGATTCTTTTCGTTTTTTTTGTCGTTTTTCTCCAATTTCTTTAAGGTTCATAGGATATATTAGTAGGTAAATAGTAATGTAAGAATATTATCATTTCTTTTTTATAAATTCTGTTTTTATACAAATAGTGTTTCTTCCTGATCCGTATTCGATCAGTCCGGTATCATCTGTGAGTTTTATATTTTTACAAACAGTTCCTTTTTTGAGTGTGTCTCCTCCTTGAACTTTGAGATCTTTTGTGAGAATTATGGTGTCTCCGTTGTTGATAGGTTTTCCATTACAGTCTTTAGTTTCCATGTAGATATATTAATATAATAAAGTGCTGGATTTTATAGTTATTTCTTCTTCTTTGTAAAGAAAAAGTCATTATTATTTTGACTAGATAATTGTATATCTATTCGTATACTATCTTGTTTTATTTTATAATACTTTACCCGATGAAAAAAATCTGACTATTATCTTTATTGTTTGGAATAATTTTACTTGCTGGATGTGCAAAACAAGAAACTTCTATGACTCCCGAACCTCTTACAGGAGAAGTGTCTGCTAAAATTTCTGATGGAATGGATCTTGTTAGTATTGTAAAAAATCATTCTGATGAAGCAAGTTGTTGGACCGTAATTAGTGGAAGTGTCTATGATCTTACTTCCTTTATTGGAAAGCATCCAGGAGGAGATAAGGCTATCTTGGCAAGTTGTGGAAAAGATGCTACAGAAATGTTTGATCAAAAACATGGAATGGATCCTAAAAAATGGGAAGGATTGATGCAATTTAAAGTGATGATTAAATAATTGAAAAAGCCTCAGGTACATTTACCTGAGGCTTTGATTTTATTATTCAACTTTTGCCATTATTTTTTTGATTGTTTCGTATTCGTGGTCTTCAAGTTCTTCTTTTTTCTCTCGTATATGGTGAAATAAGATAAGAATTAAGAAGTCTTTTATTGCAAATTCTTCTTCTATATTAATAAATATTCGGATATGTTCTTCTTCTTGTCTGATCAGTTTTTTTTCTAAAATCCCGTTTAAGTTTGGTTTGATGACGCCGTCTACTAATTTGCTTGTTTTTTCGTCCCATTCAAATTTATTTTTGTTGAATTTATTTAGGAGCGTTAAAAGCAATTCTTGCTCTTTTTTGTTTAAAGTTAAAATTCTCATAGTACATTGGATTTTGTTAATTTTTGTTCATGGATTTTTTTAAGGGATTACTGTTAAAAAATCAATTAAAAAAAGTCGGCTTATTTACCGACTTTGTGTTTGATCGTGATTTTACAGAATTACTGTATTCTTTTTTCTGTTTTTTTCGTTGATTTGATAGATTTTTTTTTTTATTTGAATTTCTTTTTCAATAGCATCTTTATGTATTGGATTAATAGATGCTAGTAATAAAAAAGAACTTCTTTTTTCATTTTCTAAGCTACATAGTATGTTGTCATCAATATTTTTTTCAAATCGTGAAAGAAATTTTTGAGCAGTACTGAGGCTAGAAAATATGTTGTGCATAAAATATGAATCAGATTTTTTTTTCTCCCAGTCTTCCATAAATCTTAGAATCCATTCTAAGGGGAGATTATTTGTCATAATAAGTATTTCAGTATCGGATATTTTTATGGTTATTTTTTTATCCATACATTTTATTTTTAATTTATTTTTTTAAGTTTTTTACTTATTTCTTTTGAAAAGTCAATATTTGTAGGTGAAATAAAAAAACTCCTCGGGAATACCGGGAGTTTTCATAATAATACATGTTTTAATTTAAACATAAGATTCTAAGTGCTTCCTTGTAGGCTGGTCCATCACAAAGAACTTTCATTTTTTCTTGATGCTCTTGTGGGGTTATACCCTTTTCTACTGGTAATGGATCTGAAATGTAAATAATTTTACCACAATCTACTTCTTCTTCTACAAAATGGATTGTGGATGCTGTGTATTTTTCTCCAGCTTCAATAGCCATTTTTACTGCGTCATCTCCAGTGTATTTAGGTTTTTTGTTTGAACCGGTGATACTTAGATCTGCAGGATGCACGTTGATTATTGAATAAAATCCTAATAGTGGTGTACTGATTTTTAACATAAATCCGGAAAGGATAATCAGGTCTGGTTCAAGTGATACAATGATCTCTAGAACGCTTTCATAATATTTTATCCTGATACCGTCCGGCATATCCTTGAGTTTGCCATCGTAACCATGCTTTTTGCAAAACTGTTTTGTGTTGCATTCAATAAAATCGATATTATTTTCTTTACAAAATTTTTCTCCTTTTGTGTTTTTTTTGTTTGAAATACCACATATGATTTGATAATTTTTCCCATAATTACTATCTTTTTCAAATAGATATTTAAGGGAACTAGCTCCTCCAGAAAACAGTACTACAAATTTTTTCATATTCTTTTTTTATTAATTGGTTTATATTTTTATTATACTAATTACTATCTATTTTGTTATAAAAGTCAATACTAAACCAGATTGCATTTTGAAGTCCAAACTGTATAGAAAAGTCAGATTTTTATTGTTTATGTATATTGTATGTCGAAGTTAAATTTTAAAATACTTAAAAAGAAAGGAAAAGCTAGAGTTGGACAAATAACGCTCAATGGTGTAACGCTGACAACGCCTGTGTTTATGCCGGTAGGAACTAAAGCTACGATAAAAGGAATTGCTTTGGATATGTTGACAGATCCTACATATATTGGTGATCTTACTCCTATAAAATTGATTCTTGCAAATACGTTTCATTTGTATCTTCGTCCAGGTGATGAATTAGTAAAAAAAGCAGGAGGACTTCATCAATTTGAGCATCGACAAAATGGACTTATTTTGACTGATAGTGGAGGATTTCAAGTATTTAGTTTGGGACTCAATAATAAGTGATCAAATAATAAACATTCACATACGGTAAAAATGAAACTTCTAGAAGAAGGGGTGAAGTTTAGTTCTCCCTATGATGGAAGTAAGCATATGTTTACTCCAGAAAATGTGGTAGATATTCAATGTAATTTGGGTAGTGATATTATGATGGTATTGGATGTATGTAGTCCTGCTTGAGCTGATAAAAAAGTAATTAATAGACATATGCAGATGACTCATCGCTGGGCAAAAAGAGCGTTTGATCATTTAGCGACTAAGTATGATCAGGTGCGTGGTGTTCTTTTTCCTATTGTGCAATGAGGTAGTCACTTGGATCTTAGAACTGAATCTGCGCAATTTTTGAGTCAGTATGCATGGGATGGAATCGCTATCTGAGGGGTTAGTGTCGGTGAAACTAAAGAACTTATTCAACAAGTGGTAGAGCATACAGCTCCACTTTTGCCTGAAGATAAACCAAGATATTTGATGGGAGTTGGTACTCCTGAAGATATTTTGCATGCGGTAGAACAGGGAATAGATATGTTTGACTGTGTCTTACCTACGAGATTGGGTAGGCATGGAGAAGCTTTCTCTGATCAAGGAAAAATAAAGATAACGAATGCTAAATATAAGGAAGATTTTTCTCCATTGACTGATACTTGTCCTTGTTATACCTGTAAAAATTTTAGTAAGGCGTATTTGTCTCATTTGTTGAGAGAAGGTGAAATGATGTGATGAACTTTATTGAGTTTGCATAATATTGTCTATCTTCATAATTTAGTTGAAAACTGGAAAGAAAAGATGTTGAATGAGTAAAAAATTAAATTATTGAAAAAGGGTTTCTAATTTCTATAATTGACCAAAATAAAAAATATATGTAATGAATGGTTATTTGATTAAAGTTTTAGTTCTTTTGAAAGACTCATTGTCTGAAGATGAGATAGAAGCCGAAAATCTATCTTTTCTTGAATCGATTGAAAATCAACCCTTAGTTTCTAATTATCGACAATTTTATCGAGAGTTTAAAAAACTCTTTGAAAAGGTTGTTGATTATGATCTAATACTTCATCTCGTTCCTGCTTCTGAGCAAGAACATAGTATGGAACGATTGAAAAATACTACATTTATTGCTGTTTTTCTTTATGATGAAGGTGCAAAAAAGTTTTCCTTGGAAAAAGGAAATAAGGAAAGCTTTTCTTATTTTGGTTAAATATAAAGACTCCGTATTATTTACTCGGAGTCTTTTTTTTATTAGATTTATATTTGTTCATAATAAATTTATACGATTCACGTATTGTTAGAAATGTTATACCTCCTATTATAGGAAATAATCGGTCAACAAGACGCATATTATTAAATCAAAAATATTTGTTTACGACTGGATTGTAGATGAGGAAAAGGATTATTAGTATTCCTCAAGCAAAAGAGAAAAGAAGTTTTTTGTTTGCTCGCATATATTTTGAGAAGATATGATCATTAACACCTGCTCTACGAGATATGATATTAGCATACTGACAGAAGATGATACTTGTATAGGTTACTGTTGTAGCAGTCATATAAGTTCCGCTTGTGATATCTAATCCTTTTGCAGATATATGATTGATATGGAGATATACTATATATGCGAGGTATCATATCCATCCCATTAATGCTCCAGACCATAAGAGATCTATTATAGTATAAGTATTTATGATGTGTTCTTTTGTTTTTCTTGGTCATTGTTTCATGAGGTTTTTTTGTGCAGGATCTCGTGTAAGTGCTGTTAGTGGTCACATTTCTCCTATAAGATCTATGGCGAGTATTTGTACAGCATTGATAGCAATAGGAACATTGAATAATGCTTGTCCAACAAGACTTGTTAATATTACAAACAATTCTCCTCAGTTTGATGTGATGGAAGAAATAATTGTTTTTTTTAGATTTTGGTAAATAATTCTTCCTTCTTTGATAGCTCAGACAAGTGTATGAAAGTTGTCATCTAAAAGAATTATTTCAGAGGATTCTTTGGCTACGTCTGTTCCTATATTTCCCATAGCTACTCCTATGTTTGCGCTTTTAAGAGCTGGGGCATCGTTGATTCCATCACCGGTAACGGCTACGATATATTGTCTTTTTTTGAGAAGATTTACAATTCTTAGTTTGTCTTCAGGTGCTGTTCTAGAAAAAATCAGTGAACGATATCTTTCTATGGTAGATATTAATTTTATGTCTGACATTTCTTTGAGGTCATTTCATTCGATGAGGGTCATTTTTCCGTCTCCATCTAGTCCTATCTGATCTGCAATTGCTTCTGCTGTTGTTCCTGCATCTCAGGTAATCATTATGATTTTTATTTTTGCATCACGAGCGGATTTGATAGCAAAAGGTACTTCTTCTCTAGGAGGATCTATAATAGCAACAAATCCTGTAAAAATAAGTTTACTTTCAGCATCATCCATTTTGAGATCTTTTGTATATTCGTCTATTTCTTTGTAAGCGAATGCAATATTTCTCATCGCTTGTTTAGAAAAATTTTCTATAGCATTTCCAATAGTTTTTTTATCTTCTTCTGTAATTTTCCTTACTTTTTTCCCATCAAAAATTTGTGTACATCTTTCTAAGATTTCATTTGGTGCTCATTTTACGTAGATGGTAGTCTTTCCATCAATATTGCGTACGGAAGACATCATTTTTCTGATTGAATCGAATCAGAATTGGTGGTATTGTTTGTATGAGGTGAATAATTTTTCTGTATCGAATCAGCATTTTTTTCATAAGTTTACTAATGCTCACTCTGTTGGATCTCCTATACAATACCAGTTATTATGTTCTTTGTCAGGAGGATTTATTTTTGCATTGGATGCTAAAAATCCTGCATAGAAAAAATGCTTTCGTTGATGACTAAGTTGTTCTAGTTCTTTGCTGATTATTGGTTCGTATCCTGTTCATGGAATATCATAGGATGTATTTCCTATGCATATTTTTTTGACAGTCATTTCATTTTTTGTAAGAGTTCCTGTTTTGTCTGTACAAATAATATTTACACATCATAGTGTCTCTACGGATCAAAGTTGTTTAATAAGGGCTTGTTTTTTTGCTAATCTTCCAGCTGCTAATGAGAGGGCTATACTTACTTGAGCTGGTAATCCTTGAGGTACCATAGCTGCTGCTATTCCTATAGCGAAAATGAAAGCTTCTCTTAGGGTGAAATTAGCAAAGAGAGATATTATTATCAATATTCAACTTAGTACTAATGTACCTATGGTAAGTTTCTTTGCTATATTTTTCATCTCTTTTTGAAGAGGTGTTTCTTGAAACTCTTGAGCTTCAGAAAGATTTGCGATTTTTCCTAATTCTGTATCCATTCCTGTGGCTACAACAATACCTCGTGCATATCCCGTTGCAATACTTGTTCCCATAAATCCGCTATTGTTTCTTTCTCAGAGTGGAACATCTCCAGGTATTGCATGAGTAAATTTGTGTACAGGATTTGATTCTCCTGTAAGAGAAAAATCATTTGTTTGAAATTCAGATTCTTCAAAAATTCTCACATCAGCAGCAATATTTTCTCCAGCTTCCATATAAATGATGTCGCCAGGTACGAGGTTTTCTGCACTTTCTTCTATAAGTTTTCCATTTCTTTTTACTTTTGCTGTCGGATGAAGAATATTTTTTAGAGATTCCATAATTTTTGCAGCCTTTGCTTCTTGGATATATCCTATGATAGCATTTATTATTATGATAATTCATAAGATTGTTGCTCATCTTACATCTTCTAGATATATTGATATTATCATACTTACTATGAGTAGTATAATTAATATATCTTTAAACTGGGCAAGAAATTTTATTATTTTACTTGTTTTGTGGATTTCCTTTAATGTATTTTTCCCATAAATTGCAAGTCTTTGACTTGCCTCTTTTTGAGATAAACCATCAGTTGTTGTTTTGAGATTATCTAGTGTTTGATTGATTGAAAGTTGATAATATTCTAGATTTTTATCCATATTATTTATCTTTTAGTATTTTGTAAAGTATCATAAGTTCTATAAGATTTACCATGATAGCTGTCCCTCCATAACTGATAAAAGGAAGTGTAAGTCATGTATTGGGCATAATCTTGATGTTTACTCAGATGTTTACAAAGGCTTGGATGATAATCAGCGATATAATACCGACTCAGATAATTTTGTTATATTCATTTCTTATATATTGTAGTCTAGAAAGAAAATAATATGCTAAGTAGAAGTATAGGCTAATAAGAAAGAGATTTCCTATCATACCAACCTCCTCGGAATATGCAGAAAAAATAAAATCACTTTGTGCTTCTGGTATATATCAAAACTTTTGTAATCCTTTTCCGTACCCCTTTCCTAGAAATCATCCACCTCCTACAGCAATAAGCGCTTGCTGATTTTGTCGTCAAATTTGTCTGGATTGTGGATCTACATCCGAACTAAGAAAATAGGTAAATCTTTTTTGAATATATTGAAATCTATCACTCATCATTCCAGCAATACTTCCTACTAATAACCCTGCTGTTAGTCATCAAAATAAAATATAGAGTATATATTTGATTTTAGCTCCTGCATATCGACACATAATTAGAGCAACTATACCTAAAATAAGGAGTGTACCTAGATCAGGAATTAAAAGGAATACAAAAAATAAGAGTCCGTTTAATACTAGAAAACTAACAAAAAATTGTTTCTGATTTATTAAATCACGTTTTCTTATTAACCAAGAGGCTAAAAATATAACGTATCATAATTTAAAAAACTCAGCTGGTTGTATACTTGGTAATAGAGGAACATTGATCCATCATCTTGCTCCATTGAGTGTCATACCTATTCCTGGTATAAATACTGAAAGTTGGAGTAGCATAAGAATAGCTCCGATAATAATTACGTTTTTGTTCTTTTGAAAAAAATTTAGAGGTATTGCATATACTCAAATAGCCATAACAACAGCAATAACAATATTTTTTATTTGTCTTAAAAAATAGAAATAGTTTGAGGGATCTCAAGTAAGATTTCCTTTTGCAATCAGTTTTAGTGTTAGAGTGAAGGATTCATGAATACTTACACTGTATATAGCAAGTATTCCATATATTACTAGGATGATTCCTGTGATTATAATAGGCATGATCTGGAATATGAGTAAATAGTATTATGAAAAAAACATACTCTAGGGGAGTATGTCTTTTTTTATATTGTTCTTGGTAAGGTTTTCAAAACAAAATTATAAATTTGCTTGACTGCTATGAAGAAGCGGATTGTAGTGACGAAAGAGAATGCTAACGATATCAGCTGTTTCTATTTTTTCTACTTCGATACCCATAGATCATAATCATTCTATAATAAGATTTGATCTTGTATCTAGCATTTTTTTACCACTTAAAAATCCTCTATATCTTGAAATTATCTTTTCTACATCATCTTTTGTATTAAGGACATCAAGAAATTTTGTAAATCGTGATTTGTTGATTTCAGTACTGTCTTTTTCTGAACTATAGTAAGGAACAATAATATAAAAGTCTTTTGTATAAATCATTCCCTGTTGCATGTCTATATCTTGGAGAAATTTAACATATCATTCTCCTTGTTTTTTTAATGTTAAGTTTTCTATTTTTCACACATTTTCTTGCATATATGAAATATAGTTTGATAGATCTAAGTAACTATTGTGTACTAATATTTGTATAGGGAAGTCTAATCCGTTAAGAAATTTTTTGTATTGTTCTAAAACTATTTGTTGTTCGTCAAAATTTTTTAAATCTAAATTGAGACCATATACTTTTAATATAGATCTTAATCATCCGTCTTCGAGAATGATGGTGTCATTTTTAATTTCAGAAATAGGGAGCATGGTTTCTGTATTAAACATGTTTTCATTGTTGTTTTTCTGTATTTTTGACTGATCTCATAAGTTGAAGAACATAGATTGTGGCGGTTAAATATGGTTAAATATTTTGATTAAACATTTTTGATGACTTCTGTTTGATAGATACCAAATATAGTACTTACAATGATTCGAGATAATCCCATCAATACCAATGCGATTGCAACACCAATCAGAATCTTTTTTGCTTTTTTGACTCCTTCTTCTCCTTTGTCAAAGAATATGAGGTAGAATGCAAAGATGATAAGAATAAGTGAAATAAAACTCACCAATCCTAATGCCATGTTTAATAGCATTCTAACATAAGCTATAGCTGGTTGATCTTGATCATAGGTATCTGTTCCCGTGAGTCTAAAATATTCACGGATTTTGTAAATGATGCTTGAATCATCTGCTTGTACAGCGTCTTCTTTTATTGTTTGAGCTAAATCAGTATAGTCAGCAGCTTTATCTGTTTTACTACCTTTGTATTCATCTCCATAAAAGAAGGAATTATTTTCAGGAAGTGTCATGTTTTGAGCAAATATTGTACTTCATACTATGCTTAGTAATGTTATAAGGCAGTATTTTGCAAATTTTTTCATACGTAATAGGTAAACAATAAAAATTACTTAAGAAGTACATTGTTGATAAGCCAAAAGATAGAGCTTACAAAAATCCAACTGAAACCAATTCCTATCAAAGCAATAGCTGCAAACTTGATCCCTTTCATTCCTTTCTTGTATTGTCCATCATCTCCCGCAGCGGTCATGATAAGAATTCCGTGGTAGATCATATATATTAGAGCAACTAAACTTACTAATCATAAGGCATAGTTGATCATATTTTTTATAAGTTGAAGAGTTTTTTCTTTTGCTGTTGTGTGATCTTCAATTTTATCTCCTTCTCATTGAATTCCACCAATCTTATTATCTTCGTTTGGGCTTTCTATGGCAGCGTAGGCACCATCTCTGATAGGATTTGAAATATTAGAGTCATCTAGGTATTGTTTTTGATTTTCATTGTAGATGGTTGCTTCTCCGGGGATTTGTAATTGAGCAAAACATGTTCCCATATATCCTAAAAGGAGTATATATGTGAGTTTTTTATATATTTTCATACCAACGACTTATTATGTAAAATGTAGTCTCTTTTAGTATATGTAAAAAGGATTTTTTTTCAAACATTGCCCTTGAAAAAATATATTTATTTTGTATAAGGTTGGTATTCTTCTTAAAAAAAGTTGACATTTTTATAAATCTAACCATATTAACTTTTATGAATACTTCTTTTTTTTCTTTTTTTGTCTTTTATGTATTAGTTGTATTGGTTATTTTGCTTGGATTTTTTTGGCAAGATGCAAGATTTTATTGGTTATCAGCAGCTAATTTATTGGCATTAGTTCTCTATTTTTTGGTTTCTTATGTATTAGAAAAGAAAGAAAAGTCTGAAGTACAATCACAAACTTCTCAAGAAGAAGAAAAGTCAACTCAACATGCTCATCATGCAGATACTTTTGTAAAATTTGCTTATGGTGCTCACAAAAAATCAAAGAAACGTAGAAAGCTTTGGATTTGGTTGTTTGTAGTTATCTTCTTGTTCGTTTCGGTAATGGCATTTAGATCTTCTTTGAAAACTGTTGTTGAAAATATTCTTACTAAGAAAACTGTTTCTTTGACAGGAGAAGGTGAAATGATAGGAAGTGGTTTTTGAGATATTCTTACAGGGGATTTGATAGAAGTGACAGGTAATATGATAGAAACGGGTCTTGAAGAAACTGGCGTAGTAGTAAATACAGATATAGATAATATGTTCTTATGAACAGAAGAGACAGGTACTGTTGAAACAATAGAACCAACAGAAGAAATGGTTCCTGAAGTATCAGCATCTACAGCAATTAAAGAAAAACTTGGAATAACAGATACTAAAAGTTTGACTATGATGGATGCTATAGTATATTTGATGGATACTCATAATGTAGTATTGTCATCATCTACAGGAGTAAAGTTTAATTATGTAACAGCTAAGAATCCTTACTATACATATTGGAAAACTGCATATGACAAACAACTCTTATGAAAAGAAACTAATCCTAGTAAACTGATTATGTGTGAAACATATATAACACTCAAAGGAATGTTGGAAGCTTGGGATGTGAAATATACACCATCAACAGTTAAATCTGCTTATTGGGCAGAAGCAACAAAAAGAGATGTAATCAATGGTTGTGTATATGGTAAAGTTCTCAAAGGAATTAATTTATAAGAGATATATAGAAAAAACTCGTCCTTAGTGGCGAGTTTTTTCTATATATTAGATTCCGTCTCCAAACCTGTTAAGCAGGTTGATAAGGTCGGAATAACATCTAATCTATCTACATATCAAACATTCTTTTGAGGTCTTCATCTTTGATCATAGACGGAGATCGCATAGGATCGAAGGTGATATCGAGATGTACTGTGTATTCTGGTGCGATCTCCGAAATACCGTTAGTAACCATGGCTTGAAGTGTCTCTGCCATCGGACATGCAGCGGTAGTAAAGGTCATAAGTATTCTGATTTCTTTATTTTCCTCGTTGATTAAAATATCGTATATCAATCCTAATGTGTAGATATCTACCATAGGAAATTCTGGATCATAGATCGTTTTGAGTTTTTCTTCTAGCAATGTTTTGAAGTTATTTGTGTCCATGTTTTTTTTCCTTGTCAGAGAATAAAGACATCTGTAACCAGATAAATCCTCCTAATAAAAGTATTCCTAATAGTTTTGTCCATCGTCCAAGTAAAACGAGGAGAAAGTTGATAATAATATATATTCCAAAGAGTAATGATAGTTTATAACTTTCTTTAACTAATGTTATATGATCAAGATGACGGTAAAATTTTTGAATCCATAAGAATAGATAAAAACTTAGTCATCGAGCAGATATAAATATACCTAAAAATCATAACCCAATACCAACTATAGGATCTTCATATACATTGATGCTTGTGTAGGTTATAATAATTATAGCAATCCCTAAAAGAGATTTTATTCAAGAAATAAGATGATAGAGATACATTTTGATTTGTTTGTTAAATATTGATTTATCCTTCGATATTGATATCTACTTCTTCTTGAAATGATTTTTCTTGTGTTGCTTGTGCTTCGGCAACTTCTCAAGGAGATGCAATATAAAAAGCATTATTTCCCATTTCATAAAGTTTGTAGTAAATTTTTTCCCAGATACCAGATCCAAAAGGAATTAGAGAGTATCCTAAAATAGATGGTAATAGCATCAAAAGGTATGTTTGTTGTTCTGCTCCACTGAGTGCAGAACTCTTGTAGAAAATACTATAGATGAGAAATGATAGAGCAAATCCTATAACATTTCCCATAAGTGAAGATCCTGAGTAGTTTGGATTTGCTGAAAACTCTATTTGACATGCTGATACGAAGATAGAGAAGATTATGTGAAATCCTAATACTACAAATAGACTTTGGATATGACTAGCAAATACTATGTATATAGGAGCTAGAATGAAGAATAACAAAGCATTTGAAAGAAGTAATAGTCAGAATACTTTAGATCCTTCATAGTATTTTTTGCTATAAAAGAGGTTATATACTCCAGCAACCGCTATATTCCCAATAAATGTACTCAAAAATCCTATAAATAATAATACGATAGATACCATTGGATTGATACTTCCACCAACATTTCCTGTTTGTTGACTAATAGCAGAAGTAAACATACTTCCTACAAAAGTCATTACAATAAATAATAATGCTGATATAACTCCACCGATAACTAATCCAATTCCTGTCTTGCTAACCAATTGTCGTCAAGAAAGATTTCCTGGTTCATTGAAAATATTTTTTGCTTTTTCTGGTTTTGCTCAAAATGTAGCAGGATTTGGCATAGGTTGAGTATTTGTTGGCATAATTGGTGCTAGTCACTCAAGTGTATTTGGAAGATCAAAAGAAGACATAGGTAATTATTTAATAGTTAAATATAGTTTAATATAGTTGAAGGATTATCTCAAACAAGAAAGTGTTTTGAGAGAACTAAGTATTTCTTTGTTTTGTTTTTTGTCAGGAGTTAGTGATGATAGTGTGAAAAGAAATCACTGATCTATAAAATAATATTGTGTAAGATAGAGAATTCCGTTGTTGGTCTCAATTTCCAGTGTTTTACTTTGTCCAGATATATCTTCATCTCAACAAGATATATCTATCTCTTTTTCTTTTTCAAGATTAGCGTTGCTTATGCTTTTGAGTTCATGTTGTATATTTTTTGCTATGATGGTGTCTATATCTGTTCATGAAAGGATTTCTTGCTTAGCAATAAGTAACGATGAAGAAAATCAGCTTTGTTGTTGTATGTATGTTTTTAGAAGACTTGTTTCAGATTGTATATTTGTAGTTTCTTGATATGTATTTGTTGTCTTTAATGTGAATGTATATTTATCAAACAGTATTTTTGTTTCTTGAAGTTTGGTACATCAGGAAAGAAAAAATAATCCTATGATACCTATAATCCATATAAGATTTTTTTTCATCTTTTAGATGATGATATAAATAAGAGCTAATACAATACCGATACCCGTACCTATCATAAAAAATTTAGTATATAATTTAGTTTGGTCTGCTTTTTCTTCTTCATATCCTATCTGGATACGAGCTAATATATATCAGAGCATAATACCGCAAAAAAGAAGATATCCTGGCATTAAAATCTCTTTTGTGATGATGTATGATTGTTGTCAGATCATAGTTTCTCCTCTAAGAAAGAAAATTCCAACTAACATCGTTATAAAGAAGAAAATTCCTTTACATACTTCCATTAGGAAAATCATTTTCTTTTATTTTATTGAATAAATATTACTTACTAAGTCCATCTAATATGCTTTCTAAAAGCTGGATATCTTTTTCTGTGAGTTCAACATCTTCATCCTTTTGTGTAGTTTCTTCTACCTTAATTTCTTCTTTTCTTTTTTCGATTAGTGCTTTGAGTTTTTCTTGAGTAATATTTGTTGTCTTTGCTCATGAAATAGTAGTTCATGTAGTATCTACAATGTCATCAATAGTAATAGTAGTATCGTCTCCAGAAAGCATATCTCCAGACAATAATTCTCCAGAAAGTATATCTCCAGAAAGCATGTCTCCAGATAATAGTTCTCCAGAAAGATTTTCTCAGCTGTTTGTTGAATTTGTGATAGTTACTGTTTTACATCAGAGAAGAAATAATGATGCAAATATCATAGAAATTAAAAGAAATTTTTTCATATATGTAGAATATGATATAAAATTATGACTTCAAAATACTGTTTTCTGGAGAGAAATCAATATCTTTAATGTTTTAATGTGATATCTGTACGTAGTTTATAATCTATGTCTCCAGCAGAAAAAACTGCTAAAATGGTGCCTCAATTATTTGTTTCTATGTTTCATTTGAGTTCTTCCCGTGACGAAATGTATTTTCCTCAGCATTGTTGCGCAAAGGTGTTTCCGAGTTCTTGGATATTGTGAATATTTTCTCCTCTGCGTGAAAAATCGAAATCTTGGATGTTTTCTCTGGCAGCATAAATATCATAGATAATTATATCATCATATCCTGTGAAACTTTTGACAAAATCATCTCGTCATGTGAAAATTCTGGTGATTTGATGAGGTTGGAATATTGCTATGAGTTTTTTATCAGGAAATTTTCTTCTTAGTGCTTGGTATCCTATAGCAAGAGATGATGCCATATGCCCATAATCAGAATATATTTGTGCTCATTTTTCTGTCGTTCATAAGTATTCTAATCTACGTCGGAGTCCTTTAAATTGTTGTATATTTTCAACTTTAAAATCTGAATTTTGAGTTTGGAGAAGTTTGTTTACAAGAGTAGTGTTTTTGTTGACGTGAGGTCAGAATATATAGTCAAAAGTATATTCTTTTTCTTCAATTTCTTCACTATTTTTATATTCTTTGAAATCAGGATTTTCTTCTAAGAATCATTTTAACACAAAGCATTTCTTTTTGAGTTTGGTTAGCATTTCTTTGAATGCATTTTTGTAATCATCAAAATCTTTGTAATAGTCTGCATGATCAAATTCTAAACTTGTAATCGCTGCATAATCTAGATCAAGATTGAGAAAGTGGCGTTTGTATTCACAGGCTTCTACGATAAATAATAGTTTTTTATGGTCGATAGGAGTTGATGTTTTTCCTGTGAGAATTTTGGTGAAAATAGACTTGATTTCGTCTTTGTTGGATTGGTTGATAAGGTAGCTTTCATTGTTGAAATCAGGAGTTAGAGCTCCGAGAATTCCTAAACCAAAATTTGAGAAATCTTTGGCTCCATATAGTGTAAGTGCTGTTGCTGAACTTTTTCCGTTGGTTCCTGTAATTCCTATAGTGGTAAAGTATTTAGATATTTCTCCGAGAAATTGAAAATAATTCATGATAAATATTATTTTTTTGTGTTCTGTAATTAGACTTCTTGCTTTGAGTATTTCTGGACTTTGAGCGACAGCTTCTGAATAAATAATTATATCATCAATAGTTGGTGTATATTTTCTATGTCCAATGATGACTTTGAGTCATTTTTTTTCGAGATTGTCAGTAAGCTGACTTTGTGTAGAGTCTATGCAAATGATATTTTTGAATCATAGTTCGTGGAGAATACCTGCTATTCCATACATTCCTGTACCTCAAGCTCAAACGAGGACTATATTAGTCATATAATATTATCAATAACTAAAATCTGATTATAATTTATTTTTTTATATCTATTTTTTTCCTTGATGAAAGCAAGCTTAGCTATCTTAAGATTATCTTAAGGTTGGTGATTATACTGCCAGAAATAAATTTTTATATTATTATTGTTTAGTTATGAAAAAATTATCTTTATCTGTAGTATTATGATTGTCTGTATTAGTTTTGTGAACAGCTTCATTTGCTTCTAATAGTAAACTCAATAAAGCTCCTAAAAATTGTGGAGGAACATCTTGAGTAGTTTGTAATTTTTCAGGAGAAAGACCTTCATTCTCAGGAAATATGAAACTATTCTCAGGAGATATGAAACCGTTTTCAGGGGATATGGGATCAGGTCATATGAGACCATTTTCAGGAGATATGAAATTATTCTCAGGAGATATGTTTTCATGAGATATGAAACCATTTTCAGGGGATATGGAATCAGGTCATATGAGACCGTTTTCAGGAGAGTTGTTGTCAGGAAGTATTGTTTTAGGGACTGGAGAAAGTTTGTATGTGGCTCCAAATGGAAAAACTTATGTAATTTCTTATGTAAAGGGGAAGGGATATACATCTACTAATTTTGTTTCGAAAGGAAAATATTTCAAAAACTTAACTTCTATCAAGTATTATATAAAGAAAAATAATCTTAAAAAATAATTTTTAGGCATTATTTTACAGAAAAACCTGCATATGGGGATGCAGGTTTTTTTGTTTACTTTATTTCTTCTACAATAATTTTCTTTTCATTATTGATTTCTAGAAAAATTCATTCTATTAATTTGCTTCATTTTATGATTTCTGAAGTATTTTTGTCTGTGTCTGTAATACGGTATTGTTTATCTTTGTTTATGGTATACCATTCAGGAAATGTATTTATTCTTGGATAATTGTATGGCATGTGAAGGATTTCATTATGTCTATTGTAGTCAAATTTAATTTTTGTTGTTGTTGGACTTTGTGAGTTTAGGTATATGTATAATTTATCATTGTTTGTAGAAGCTCCGAGATATATTCATGAGTTAAAGTCTGAGAGATATGTTCCTTGTGTTTTGTATAGTCCATACATAAGAGATGTTCTTATGAAATTTCCATCTAAGTATGTACCATCTACAAATCAATTTTTTTCTTGATGATTAAACATTAAAGGTATACTTTTTTCTATGAATTCTTCTAATTTTTGTACTTGTGTTTCTGTGTTTAAGAAATATAGAGCTCATTCGATAGTATCAGCTAAACCATCCATACTTCATTTTCATCGTTTATAATTGGTATATTTTGGTAGGTTTTGTAATGTTTTATTTATTTCTTCATAGTACTTAGTCTTTCCTTCTAAGAGGTAGAAAAGATAATATCCATAGTAAACATATGATCGATTATCAGTTAATTCTTTGGTATCTGTTGTGGTGATATAAAACAATCCATCATTGTTTCTGTATTTTAACAGTTCATCAAGCATTTTTTCTATTGTTTTTTTGTATATTTTTGCTCTTGGTGAATTGTTTATTTTTTCTATATTATAAAGTTCTACTAATCCTGGTATAATTTCATTTCCATGATCTCTTAATCTTGTTCTTTCAAGGTCGCATTTTTTTTCTGTGAAATTCCATTTTTCACATGGTTTACCTCCATTGTTTGGTAGTATTTCATAGATATAATTGTCTCCGATTCTTTCTGCTCGTTCTAGATATNNGAGTCTTGGTAGTGTCTGTAATTGTTCACCATTTACTTCTGAGCTATTGGATGGAATATATCCATAGTTTGTTTTTACTTGATTTGTTTCGAACAACTTTTCTTCAATAGTAATCATTCTTTTGTATCGATTTGTGTTTCATTCTACTTCAAAAATGGGTATTAATCCATCTTTTGCATATTCAGATGCTCAGAAAATTATATCATCATCTGTTTCATTGATAATAGATCAATCTTCTAAATTGATACTAACTGGTAAACTATTTTGACTTATTTCTATTTCTGAATCTAAAGTTTTTTCTAATATTGGTAAGAAACCTGTATTTGTGTAATAAGATCATAGTACTAAAAATCCATAGAGATCTGAAGCTACATCTTTGTTGTTTCGTAGATATATACTATTATTTCATAAAATGGCGTTGTTTATTTTTTTCGGAAAAAGATATTGAGGTGTGATCTCTCACATTCGGGCATTAATTGTTTGCTGTACTCTTAAGAAGGCTTCATTAGCTTGTTTACTATTTAGTTGTGCTTGTTGAAATATACTTTCTTCAGTATTTTTGGAAAAATCGTTTTTCAGAGAGTCATTTTTCTCTCCTATTTTTGTTCAAATAGCTATTATTATACATAGTATTAATGTGAACAATATGATATATTTATTTTTTTTAATATTTATTTTTTT
>DHYS01000026.1 GCA_002414185.1 Patescibacteria group bacterium UBA5124
GACAGGATTAATTGATTTTATTCCAGCTACGCCCAAAGCTGTCATAACTCTTCTAGATCATTACAATCTAGCAAACCTCAAAGGGAAAAAAGTCGCTATCATCGGACAAAGCAACATCGTAGGAAAACCGCTTATCATGGAATGTATCAAAAGATGAGCTATCGTTTCATCATTCAACATTGACTATACTCCAGAAGAAATCAAACAATTTACACAAAAATCTGACTATATCATTGCATGTACTGGACAAGTACATTTAGTAGACGATTCATGGATTCGCCAAGACAATAGCCAAATTATCGTAGATGTAGGATATGGACATATCGACGGTAAACCAGTCGGGGACGTTAACATAGACAGCATATTTGACAAAGTCCTCGCCTACACACCCGTCCCCGGAGGTATCGGTCCCCTCACCGTAGCCTGCCTTTTTGATAATATTTTCACCTTACAAGGATACAAAAATATCTTAGAAAAATATAAATTATAAAAGTAACGATTTTTCTGGATTCCAGAAATATTGACTTCACAACAAAAAAATATATAAATCAAACAGAAATAATAATTAAAACAAAATATATGGAAGATAAAAAAGAAGATAAAAGAATAAAATGCATCCATTGTAACGAATATCCTGGATTCATTAGTGAATCTTTAGATGGAGATCTCGTATTTAACGCTTTAGAGTGTGAATGTCCAAAAAGAACAACATTTATGAGATCAAAAACATTTGTTGCTGCCGAATGGGAATCAAGCACATACAAATTAACTAAAGAAGAAGCTAAAAAAGTAGAAGGATTACGACCTTCTGACAAAGGATTTCAAACATAAATTAATTAACATAAACAGCATAATTCCTTAGATAGAAGAAAAATAATATAGAATAACTTTCTGAAATACAGAAAGTTATTCTATATTAATCAAAAAACTCTTTTTTATCTTGCTTTTCCCCTTGATTTTATCCTCCAAAACCTAAAAATTACCAACAAGAAAATTATTCATTTAAAATCCAACTATACACACATATGCTTAATTCAGATTTTCGCTACATAGGACTCGATTTTGAAACCACAGGATTAGATCCAGCCAAAGATGAACCAATCCAAATCGGTATTGTCGAGATGGATATCTCATGAAACACGATCAACGAATATACATCACTCCTCAAGCCGACTAAAGACCTTAATGAACTCAAAAGTATCGTGGGATTTATTACAGGACTTTCTGTAGAAGCTCTTTCACAAGCTCCATCTCCGCAAGATATTGTAACAAATATTGAACATTTTTTCTGATCAAAAACAGTTTTAATCTGACACAATATCGCCTTTGATATCCAATTTTTGGAGAAGTTTTTTCCATCATGCACCTATTATTCTACTATCGACACCTTTCCCCTGGCACAAACCCTATTTCACTATCAGCCCAGTTATGCCCTAGAAGTCCTTGTACCTTGAGAAAATGCTCATGATGCACTTCAAGATACCAAAAACGCACTTATTCTTTTCAATAAAATAGCAGAAAAAATCGAAAATATTTCTACCAAATACCCTATTCTCAGAACATTTACTGCAAACCAAAATTTTTGTCTTTCTGCTTACTTAGCAAACAATCCAACAATCACTACCCCCATCATCAAAGACATCCCCAAACTTAACAAAATTCTCCCTCCCAATACTCAGATACAACCAAACCAAAACACACTAGATACCAATACACTTGAAAATCAAAAAAGATATTACGTAGGAAATATCAATATCAAAACATTTATAGAGCGTCTTTCTCCAAACAAAAACAGCATTATCGCATTTTCAAATCTTCAAAAACTCGATATCGCCAAAAACATCCTCAATGATATGGGACTCAAGAATCTCTGATTTCTCAAAGACGAACAACTCATTGACTATGATATCTTTGAAAAATTTCTCAACAAATCTTCGTTTTCAAATGATGAAATCAAATTTATTATAAAGTATTATTCACAATTAGATCAAGGATTAGGAATACTAGATCTCAACAACAAATACGATTATCAAATCTACCACGCAATCAAAAACACGAAATCTAAAACAAAATATCCTATCGTACTCACTACTCATCAGTGATTATTTAACTATCTTCAAGATGGAGAATCCGAATATCAAGACTATGATATATTTTTTCTCGATGCAGAATGGCGATATAAAAGCTACAACCTCTTCCTTTCTCGCCCAGTCGATATGTACTATACACTCACCCTCATCGAAAACCTTCTCTACAAAAGCAATCTAGAATCTCAAATAAACCAATGAGTCATTGCGAGCGAAAGCGTTGCAATCCAATCAGACAATCATTTACAACATTTTTACACCTCCTTCCAGATCTTCATAGGACAACTATTTATGGAAAGCAAAGGATTGTTTGTAAATACACAAGTAGAAAATATCCAAGTAAACCCTATTTCTACCAATTCTACCTTTTACAAAACAAATCTTCTCCGAACGCAAATCAGAGAAAACTATTCACAACTTCAATCAGATCTTCAAGAACAAGATTTTGCTCTATTAGAAAAACATATTCTTCACATAGACAACCTCTTCAACACAATCCTCACAATCCAAAAGAAGATGAATAATTCTGACATTTATTTTGTATATAGTGAACACACACAATTCACTTCACGACCAGAGTTTATAGATATATTTTCATCAAATATTTATTTTTTCTCCAACAGTGACAAAAAGGCTATCGAACTTTTTCCAAACGAAGCTCCAAAATCAATCATACCAACAATACAAATCTGATTATATGATAGAATATTAGCATACATTCAAAAGTACCAATCACCAACTACATTTTTTATACTCTCCACAAGAAAAGAAGAATCCAAACAACTTTTTGATACCTTCTACAAAAACAATCTTCACGAAAAATATATGATTTTAGTAGAGAATATCACAGGTGGTATGGGGAAAAATCTCTTCAAAGCAAAAACAACGCAACCCAAGATTATTATCTGATGATATGCATTCCTATTATCAGTCTACGCAAGCAAGATTCCTCTTGATGAAATCATCATTTTCAATATAAGAGGAGGCAATGAACAATCGATTTTAGATGATATCCAGCGATATGGGGTGAAATAAGATCACTATCACAGACATCATCAAACTCCTAGGAGCCTGTACCTGTTTGCTACTAGGATTTTTGCGAAAATCAGAAAACATCGGAGAAGATAGTGAAAGCCAATATTTCCAAGACTACACACATCAACAAGATACATGATCAATCCAATCAGAAATAGACTCATGACATTTCGCCGCAGAGACAGTAGATTTTACAAACATATGCAGCACCTATCCAAGCATATGTAAAAAGATCACCTTTATTGGAGATTATGCGTCAGAAGAAAAAGCTAATTACCTCAAAAATGAAACAGATATCATCAACTTTCTAAACACAAATAATAATATTAAACCAAACTTCGACCCAACAATCAAAACATTTAAAATCAATAATGAAGAAGGTGAAAGAAGGTGATATGCAACGCGAGATACTGTCGTACTCAATACTGCTGGTCTACAATCTGATGATGAATTTAATCAACTCTCTTGCCATGAATTAGGACACATCTTCGATCTCTGATTTCTCCAGTGAACATCAAAACAAAAAAATACCCAATACACAGAATTCAAAAAGTCAGTCTTTGCAAAAGATGATCCATCATTACTCTACTACGCAATCTCCCGACAAAATGAATCCGTAAGAAAAACTACAGCAAAAAAGAAAGATTTCTGTAGCTGATATGGTATGTCCAATCCTTTCGAAGACTTCTCAGAATGTTTCAATCTCTATCTCAATCACAATAAAGTCTTCAAATATATCGCACAAAAAAACTCTATTCTAGCCAAAAAATACAATTTTATAGCAACACTTCTCAAGTGAACATATATACATCCATCTACAAGAAATATTGCTTTAGTAAAAAGTGACATCACTCGAAGAGCTCGAGATACAACCAAAATACAAGCAAACTAATTATTTAAAATTCGCTTCTTATGTACAAAAAGATTCTTCTATCAGTATGATTCAGTTTCTTATTACTAGCTATACCTAGTATATCTTTTTGACAAACAGAAGAAGAAAGTATATGTCCTTCTTGCACAAACTCTCCTAAAAATGTAAGTCTAATAAACGACTTTACTATGGAAATGTTGAGCACTATCAGAACTATAGGTACAGAATCTCCCTATGCGGGAAAACCTGTCCCACCTAGTCGATTCAATAGCTGAAAATTTTCTCCTCCGGCACAATGAGTAATGTCAAAAACACTCAAACGAGCTAGAGAATCCGTAAATAGTGTATTATCACTTACAAGAATATACACCCCCTTAAGATTACGAAATGGAATGATGGATGTAGGTACAGAATCACTAGTCCTAATAAAAAATAGAACTACCCAAAGAGATCGAAAAAAGGTTAATCAAATAGAAAAACTCATAAACAAGAAACAATACGAACTTTCAGTAGGATGATGACGATCAGAAATGGTTCAATGAGCTGCATTAACAAGAATGCAATCTATCATAAAAACATATACAGCAAAATGAATTTTAGACTGATTTAACAATAATTCACATATAGACAACAATACAGAATACAATGAAGTACTTAAGGTATTATGATCGATTAACACATCTTTAAAATCACTCATCGCAACAGATAATGCTAAATGGATCAACCAACAATTCAATCAATGAAAATTTTATATAAAATTTCAAAACGTAGCAACAAATAGTATTATAAATGATTATAAATGTGCAAAACAAGGAGCTTGTAATAGTTCATTCCAAGATCTAAAAAAAAGTTGGAAAGAATTTACCAAAAGCTTCAAAGAAGGAGGAACGGCATTTATGAAAGAATTTAAAGATGCAAATCAAAAGCTGAGAACAGCTCGATCAAAATGAACTGCTGCTAAAACAAAAAAAACAAATTGGTATGATTTCATAGATTTTAATCCCAATTACTGACAAATAGACCAAACAATACAAACAGCAAAAAATATGGTACAACTCCCTTCAAAACTACGAAGATCAGTAAACCTGAAAAAAAAGGAAAAACAAGAAGATATTATTAGTCAGAATAATAAAAAAAATACAACACCATCAAACAACACTAACTCATCAAACAACACTAATCAAACTTCTACAATAACAAGTAACAGCTCAGCATCAAGATATACAACAATAATGAATAAACTTACCAATGCCATGAATGATGTACAAAGCGAAGCAACAACAGCTAATGAAAGTGCTCAATTAGCAACAGTAAATGACATATCCATTTATTTTGTAGCCTTATCTGAAAGACTAACGTATCTTACAAAACATATAGTTGGGTCTAAAGATCAGCAAAACACACTTATACAAAACTTCTGAGAATTATGTTCCAAACAATGTACAAATATTAGCAATAAAAAATGTTACTACTAATGAAAAAAATCAGACTTCTTTCTTCAAAACACATATTCATTATCATATACCTACTATTGATAGGAATTTTTTCCATAGGATCAATTCATGCAAAAGAACCCGAACTATGAAAACTTATAGACCCAATCAATGATGTAATACGAAGTGGAAATACTGAGAAAAGTGTATTTAAATCTGCAATTAAAACATTCTGTCAAACAGTTAGTAATCAATGAGAAATATTTTCTATAAGCGGTGATATAGTATACAATGCAAACAAATCCCTCTTTATGTATACGATGTGTTCAGATACTCAAATACAAGCAGAAAACACCTATTTTAACAAATCCGAATGATTTACTGAAGACAAAAACA
The DNA here is from genome assembly GCA_002414185.1 of Patescibacteria group bacterium UBA5124. GTDB lineage: Bacteria > Patescibacteriota > Gracilibacteria > Absconditabacterales > Absconditicoccaceae > UBA5124. The sequence goes on from DHYS01000026.1 coordinate 5,823, forward strand.
CTTCTTATATACACATATATATAGATACAGATGGAAATCTAAGAAACAATTTCAGAGAAAATTTACCAGATATTTATAGTAATACTGAAAATTATATAAAAGAAGTATTTGATACCATCATAGAAAGTTATACCAGCATTTATCAAGCAGGAATATATTGATATGCACCCAATAAAGATAATGAAGAATTAATCAATAAATTCTCAGAAAAATATTTTCCATATATTACAAGCACACCAAAACATCTAAAAATATGCGGAAACGATCAAGAATACAGATACAACAAAACATGTAAAAAGTTTAAAGAATATATTAATGAAGCTAGACAAACCTATAAAAACAGCAACAATATATTAAATACGGATCTTATATATGCTAATTCATCTAAAAAAGCATGTCAACAAAAAGATAAATGATATGATATGATAGCCTGTAGTTTATATAGCGGAGATCTAAGTGATTTTATCAACCTTGTATACAACGAATTATTTTTTTACAACCTCTTCACCGAATATTACAAAATAATTTTAGAAATACAGCCTAATTTCAAAACAAGAGATGAAGCTGATATATTTAAAAAAACTGCTAAACAAGCAAAAAGAATAGAAGATATTGAATATGATATTGCAGAGTCTAGAGAAGCAATAAAAATTACTATAAGACTTCTCAAAGAAATTCAAATGACATTTCCATTACACATAGGATTTTTATTATATACTGAAGACATAAATACCTTTGCTACAGCATTTAATAAACTTCTTCCTCCTATTTATACCATATATGATCTTTTTAGAAATGTTCAAATTAAAGAAGGATAAAAAAATACATATATATATAATTATCTTCCTTATTATATGAGGTATTTTTACTATAATATCAACTTATGCTTCCCAGAGTTATATAGGAAATGCTCTTGATAAATTAAATAAAAAAATTCAAAAAACCGCAGAAATAGATAAAATATTTGATGGTAAAGCAAACATAGAAAATGTCTATAAATTATCTTTATGACTAGTAAAAGATAATAAAACAAAAACAGCAAACAATACATTAAATCAGATAAATTTTTTACTTCCAAACAATGGAAATCAAACAGTATCCAAAGAAGATGTTTTAAATATATTATATGATAGTAATAGAAAATTTAAAAAAGCAATAGATAGAATATGAAGTGGAGTATCAAAAGATAGTATATGAAGTGAAATATCAGAAGATAGTATTAGTAATAGCTATATTAAATTTTCCAAAGTTTTAAACTGTAAAAAAGAAAAAAATAAAAAAGAAGATAGTATTAGTAAAGATGAAAAGGACTGTATTCAATTGTGGGCAAAAAGTAATTATGACATATTTTCTCAAGGAAATGAAAATATAATAAATTTTAATTTAGACAACTATGGAGAGGAATTGTTTCTCAACGGATCTATAGAAGATAGTGAATATGATCTTATGGTTGATATTGACAGAATCTGATCACTACTCTTTAACTCATTCAAAGCTCCTACAGAAACTCTATTTTACAAACTACCTACAATAAAGGGAAATAACACATCAAATACAAATGGTAATACTGCAGGAAGCTCTTCTACTATAGATAATCTTCTCCAACAAATTGCTAATGGACAAGGAGGCTTAATAAACACCGATTATACAGTAGGATCTACGGGAGGAACTACAATTTGAGAAATCACAACAATAAAAACTTGAAGTATATATACTATAACATGAACTACTTCTTGAACTACTTCTTCAGACATACAAAAATTTATTAATCAGACTAATGCAAAGAACGAATCAACTACTACAAACACCTTAATACAAGGAAACACTTGTATTGAATGAATTACAGAAAACATAACTACAACAAATATTGTACCAACATACACAGAAACTGAAATAATAAAATATCTTTCAGGGCTTGATTATGAAATACAACAATTACAAATAAATTTAGAATACCAACAAACACCAGAAATCAGCACACCAGTAAGTCTTAGCGGAGAAAATTCTCCAGCAACCAATGAATTATTAGAAAATATTATAGGAGGTATGTTTGATTCATGAGCTATAGAATCATGCTTACAAAAATGTAATTGATTAAGCACTACAGACAAAGTAATCTGTCAGATACAATGTTTATGTAACAAAGTAAGCTTTCCTAAATTCAGTAATCCAAAGTTACAAGATATGAATGATAGTGTAATTTTAAAATTTTGTATGATTCCTGTACAAAAGAATAATGTAAGTAAGGCCTCAGATATCTATAGTCGAGATGAAATGTTAACAAGAATTAAATGACTATTAGAAAATCTTATTAATGGAGGAGAAATGGTAAAATATTACAGAACTAAAGAATATCTAGAAAATCCTATAGGAAATATTAAACGAACCAAGATATTTTCTTTCAATATTGATTTCACAACAAAACCATTATTTTCAAATACACCTACAAAAGCAGAAAAAGATAAAGCAAAAGCATATGTAAGAAAATTCACCTCTACCATATGAAATAAAAATGAAAGTCCTGCCTTAGATGTAAACAAATACATAATAGTATCTGACTATGTAAAAGACAAAGCTTATAAAGAATTTTGAGCTGAACTAAAAGATATAAGAGCCAACTATGATGAAGCAATAGCTAATAAAAAAAATAGTGTAGTAAATCAAGAAGTACTAAAAGAAGAACAAACTCATATCGACAAAAAAACAGTAGAAATTAGTGAAACTATTTTAGAGTACCTATCAGCTAATAATATATTTTGGGGAGATACAATAGAAGTATTAAACCAATTAAATCAAGATGTATATTATTTAAAAAATAGTTCTAAATTCACAGAAAAAAATTAAGAAGAGAAAATATTTTAAGAAAGGAATGCTGCAGTAACTGCTTTCATAATAGCATAAGAAAAAGTAATAATCACTACTCCCACAATAGCATTGGTGATAGCCTTATTTCCATCGGAAACACTTTTTCCAGTAAATACATGACTAGCATAAATATACCCCGCATAAATAATAAAACAAGCACCTACAAAAAGTCCAGCTTGTGACATAAACCTAATAAGATAAACTAAGTAATCTAGAAGTGTACTCCATGTAAATATTCCAGATGCCATTTGGCCTCAAAGATCTTTATTTTTTTGTAACTTTGCAGCTGCATCATTATAATTTTTCCATACTTCTCATCCTTTAGCTACTCAAGATACTACATCTCATACATTAGTTCTATCATCAACTTTTGGAATAATATACAAATCCTCTTGAGCAAATACGCCAAATCAAATAAAAATAAATCACATCATAGTAATCAATAAAAACAATTTTTTCATGGGAAACATATACTAATAAAATAAAATTATCTACTACATTTATCACATAAAGGAGCTTGAGATTTTATTATAGTAAAGAGTTGAAATATATTATTCAACTTATCTTTCAAACTCATCAATCTATTTTGACTAAATTCATCTACATACGATCTAAATGCAGTAGTTAAAGTATGTGTAGATCTTTGTATCATCAATATTTTAGCATAAAGATATTCTTCTTGAACTCTATTTTTTGCTAAAATAATACACTTATCATAATATCCATTACTATCTACATTGATAGCACGTTGTCTATCATCTGGAGAAAGTAATCATTCATAAATTAATCTTGCAGCAGTACATCGATTAATATACTTATCAGACAACGTTATCATTTTAGTTCAAGAAGAAAGTTCCGTATCATATTTTCTAAGTTTCAACAACTTTCCTCCTGCATCACTTTCTTTGATATCCATATATTCTTGCGTCAAAAAAACAAGATTTTTATAGGGCCACTTTCTTTGATATTCAGTATAAATTGATAAAGGAGTAGTTGTTTTTGTTGGATCATCTTCTTGTGCGATAAATTGATACCATTGACTAGATTCTACATCAACAGAATTCTTATCATAAGCTCAAACCACATCCAATCTTCTAAATCCAACATCTACCAAATGATCATACCAAAAAGGACTTTCTGGATATACAGATGGTAAATCTTTACAATATTTTTCTCTATAACCAGAATCAGCAAAACTAGATAATTTTTCTTTACAACAATAGGCCAAAATATGACTTTTAGCTATAGCAAAATCTGATACAGGCAAAATACTAGTATATTCAGAGAATTCAGCTGAAACTACAGTATCACAATCATTGCTCGTATCAGCATAAACATATGATATCATACAAATCAAAACAATAATAATAATTTTTTTCATTTTTAAATGCGATAGATAAAACCTCTATTACTGTGCAAGAACATTTACCTTTACAGTTATCATAGCAATATCTTTTGATTGAAAGTCTTGAATAGTATAATTTACCTGTTGATTGATCATATCATAATGATAAATAGCTTTCAAAGACTGTGCATAATTTTTTGGAATATATAACAAACCATCTGGAGCTATATAGATAATACATTGTTTATCTATACCTTGAATACAGCTTCCATTAGTAAATTCACCAAAACTAGCATCAGTAAGATCTACTTTATCATAAAATGGTTTCTGCTGATATAAACTAATATCTACTAATTTTTCGGCAGGAAGACGAATAGAAAACAACGTAGAACTAGTAATCATATCCAAAACACGCACAACAGGTAATGATGATGAAAGATCCATAGTTACCTTATAACGATCTGCATATGCAGGGAATATCTTTAATTCTCCAGAAGGAGAAAGAGATCCAACCTGATTACTTGAAGAATCATACAAACCAACCATATTTCCTATACTAAATACAGAACCAGTGACGATAGTTTGTTTTGGACCAACCCAAAATCATCCATAACTATTTGAAAGAGAGCCGGTAATTTCCAACCATTTATTATTTCTTAATCTTTGGAAAACAACCATACCTTCATCAATATCATGAGACAATTCTGAAACCAATTGTCCAGAAGATTCTGATATTTGAACAAAATCTTTCATAGTAATTTCTGGAGTTTCTATAGACAAAGTCACAGGAGTTAATTGTTTATTTCAATTAAAATCCATAGCTCAAAAAATCAAGTCCAATGTAGTATTTCATGTAAAATACAATCATGAAAGATAAATATTTCATGTTTGCTGATTTCAAGTACTATAAGCAAGAACGGTATCTTCTCGCTGTATCCACATTTGAGATACCGCTACATTATCTTTCCAATCAGCATTAAGTGTATAATAGGTACCAACATATCACACATGAGTAGATCACGTACTAACAACTTCTGATGTTTTAGGTCTTTGAAGAGTAATCTCAGGCTCTGGTCCAACAGTATCAGCTATCAATTGTCTTCAAGCAACTATTTGATTTGACCATGAAGATCCTAAAATATATTTTTGTTGATCACTAGTTCATAAATTATGCAAAGTAGCTATTTGTGCATATTGCCAATTTCTAGGTATTTCTTGTAATGAAAGCGATATATTTTCTTGAGTAGGATCATAATATTTTACAGCCAAAATCAATCAAGAATATAGTCATCCAGAAAGGAAATCAGAAACTAATCTTTCTTTATCACCATTCTTTCATTTATAATAATATCTTTCCCCAAGATAAAGACTAGCTCCTGTATACTCCGTATCCAAAGGAAGCATAAGGATATATCTTTTATTTAGGAATTCATCATCAAGAAAATTAAACGGCTGATCTTTGTCATTATATGTATCTATTCTATGATTTAGTTTTACAAGATATCCAGCAGACTCTTCTCACAATGACTCATTAGATGTCCAAGAATATTGAATTGAATCAAAATCCTGTCATGTTATTTTAAAATTCTTTACTTCTTGAACAGGACGAACCAATCTAATCTCTGTATCACCAAAAGAAACATATCATTCATCATCAGGATATACTTGATCTAATAATTGATCATAACTATCTATATACCAAGATGAAGAAAATAGACTAGAAGAATCATAATCATAATACTTGGTATATACATTAGGTTTTGAATTTTCATAGATACTTTTTTGTTTTCCATATTTTACATAAATACTATGAGCATCCCACATAAGTACATCAAGATATCCATCACGATTAAGATCCATAGTTCATCATTTCTTATCTTTTAGAGGAGGAAGTACTTTATAATTATCTGAAATCTTACTAATATAATCATCAGATCTTACAACATTTATCATAGTAGATCATGTATCATGATATTTTTCTACAAAGATACCCTTCACATACGAAGAAATATCAGCCGCAGTAGTAGTAGAAGTCGATGACGTTGAAGACGTAGTAGTTGAATTAGCTGCCAATAACTTATTTTTTAATTCTACAGAACTTGTAATATTTGAAGAATCCGGAGATAGTACATGAGGAATTCAACAAGAATCATATGCCACACTATCCAATCACAAACGATTATACGCAGTATCTATTTTAGATCTCACATTTTGCAAATAAGAAGTAGCTTTATTATAGGTAACTGTATCCATTTGCAATTGACTTGGTGTAGATGATTTCAATGTGTTAAGATAACTAGTAACTAAAGTAGAATTTGTATCCAAATATGCCTTTGTAGGAGAATCTTGACTAGCAATAAGTTTCTTAGTAGATTCATTTGCTACAAAAAGAGGTGTTTTGAAGGTTATATCAATATCTTTATCACTAACCAAAGCTACATCATTATGTTCGATGCTAGCCAAAAATTTAGGATATTGCTTAATTGTTTTAGCTAGTTTTCTTATTTCACTTTGTTTTTCCTGTAATACTGACTGAATTTGTTTCTCTGTTTCAAGCAAAACTTCAGTAGCAGGTTCTATAGAGGCTGAAGTTTTTATTGTAGTATCCAATATACGAAGCTGATCCAATATTTTACTATCTGTAGTATTCTTTTTGAAATATGCTATTCCATTCAAAAGTTTTTTTTGTGCAGTTGCATATTCTATGGTAGATGTAAGTGTATTAGCTCACAAGAAATCAAGATCTAAATCTAAATTAAATGTCGGTGTAACATTTATATCTATATCTTTAAGATTTCCTTGTATATTATCATCAACCCATTTAGTGGCTGCTGAACTTTCCTGAGAAATCCACGTATTTGATACATTTTCTACACTACTAGATAAATTATTTACTGTTGAAGCTATCTGATCCAAGAAACTATAAAACCCATCAAAACTCATTTTAAATTGCACATACGAATCTAGTTTCATATCAAATCATTGCAATGGAGGATCTTTTTTCCAAGAAGTTGTCTTATTGAAGAAATCAAAGAAAGGTACATCTCGAGTTCTTTGAGTTAATTGCTCTACTTTTGCTTTCACTCACTTTTCTGCTACCAAACCAATTCCTTGTTTTAATATACAGAAAATATTTGCTATTGTCTTAGCAATATCAAGAGTCACACTAATATCTGGTATAATGTTTGGTATCTTTGGAGCAGGTGGAAGTATTGGTAATTTCAGATCCACTTTTGGTATAAATGATGGTAATTCTGGTAATGTAGGAGGTTCTGGAAGAAGTGGAATATCAGGCAAACTAAGACTTCCTAATCATAAATCCAAATTAAGATTTAAACCAAGATTTATATTAATATTTGGAGGACTTGGTATATTCGGAAGCTGAGGAAGTGTTATATTTACAGGCACAAAATGGAACTTAGGAAGTTCTAAACTAATTCATAAATCTATATGAGATAGATCAATATAAATATTTGGTATCTTAAATGGTGGTATAGCGAGAATCGGTATCGTTGGAGACAAAAATGATAGACTACAAGAATATGACCCATAGTTATCTTTTGAACATTTACCACATTTTTGAGTTCGATTTATTGAGAAGTCTATAAGCACTTGCCAAGTTTTTATAGCTGATATAATAAGCACAAGAGCATCCACATATTTAGAATAAATTCTTGCATTTACTTTCATCCAATTCATAAGAACAAAAACTGTATTAGACAACAAACTAGATACATCAGTCATAAAGGTATCTACAAAATGCATCCATTCATAAAGTTGAGTTGGAAACTCTTTATATTTTTCTAATGTTATAATATTTTGTTGTACACTACTAACCAATTTAGAACTATCTGCAAAAAATTTCAAGAAATTATCCAATCAACCAACAAAATTAGTACAAGAAGAAAGTAAAGTAATATTTTCTTTTGTTATATCTAAGAGTTGTTTTTCTTCTTCTGTTAGTTCTGTTGTAACTTGTTTATTAGTCAATGTTTTCTTTATCCAATAAGCTTTAGACAATCATATTACCCTCTTACCAACAAAGGTAAAATTAGATTTTGTATTAGCCCACAATTCTACCGCATCTTCTGTTAATGAAGGTATTTTTGGAGTTCAATCATTTATTATTTGTTGATAGAATATTTTTTCTTTTTCTACAATAGCCAAAAGCTTATCTTTTTCTTCTTTATCTGCATCAGATTGATTAATTAAAGATTTTTCCAAATCTTGATATTTCAGAAAGTTTTGAGCATCAGAAGCCGACAAAGAACCACAAACAGCCATTATTTCATTGATAGCTTCTATCCATTGTTTCAATACCTTTGTCTGATTTTTAAGCCATCACTTCATATAACTAATATAGCTCAAAATATTTTCAGAAGAAATCATAGGTACTTTTATATTTACATCTCTACTATGAAGATCCAACAATGGTATCTGTTGAAACATATCTTCTAAAGTTTCAAATGGATTATTTACCGTATTAGTTAAATTATTATATGCTTGTCTAGAAGTTACTGCTTTCAATTTTTGAATACCTTTAAGTCCTGTAGCATCTACTTGATTCTCTTTATTTGTAGAAGAAATCTCTGCAGATGATTCATTCCAAGAAATCTGATCCCATCACTGAGTTAATTGAGTCACATCAGGCAAAGTAATACCAACCGTCATCTTAGTCAGATTATTGATCATATATTTTATTTGCCTACCAAACCATTCCTGCATAAGTGATTTTATAAGTCATTTTACATTTGAACCAAGTATCTTAAGACTAATTGGAGATCATCAAGAAAATTTAAATGGCTCAAAAGAGAAATCATCATAAGTACGTGAAGTAGATGACGAAGATGTAGATTTTTTAGTAGGTTTATCATTAAATGAAATATTACCCATTCCCAATAAATTACCCTGAACAGCATTAGAATAATAGGTACTATTAGATCATTTTGAACTAATTATAAAAGGAGATTCTGTCGTTTCCACCCAAGAATTTGAAACACTTGCACGACCTATCGAAGTAGGATTAGTACATTCTCCATTTTCCGCCAAATTAGTCATCCAACTATCTAATTCCTCTGTAGCTGGCTCACCATCCGTACCATTAGAACTACCACAACTTCATTTATACAAAGGAATAGCTGTTACTACACAGTTTCCTCCAAGATCTCTAAATGGTTGCGGTATTTTAGTAGCAACTTGATATGGACCAAAACACATAGCAACTCCAAGCTGCATTGTCAATGTTGGAGCCAAATACATTCTTATCTGAGATGGATATGTTCAACCTCATGGAGGCAAACCTGGAGTTATACCAAACCCATCTGTTCAAGGATAATTTTGGAGAACAATAGGCACAAAGCTAGAACCAATCATAGGTATTGGACCAATAGGAGTAGTAATGGTTCCAGGGAAATAAAGAACCGGCACTCCACCTCACAACTTACTATTCAACATAGTAAATAAAGGCGTAAGCGGATTTGGAGGGGTTGGAGTACATCCAAACAAATGATATTTACCAGGAGCTAAGAAGGCTTGATTAAACGGAATTAGATTAAATGGAGATGGTGGCTGACATCATCACTTACCTAGTTTAAATCACTGACAAAGCTTATTTGCAAGTTCTTCCATTTTTTGTTGCACAGGAAGTAATGCATTATCTAATGCTGTAGAATTAATACTAAAATTTCCTAGACTTGAATCAGAAAACAAATTAGAAACATTCCAACTTTCAAATATACTACTCATACCAGGAATACTAGACAACTGACTTTTAATATCATCTGTTTGTTGTTGAGCAATTTTAGCACAATCCGATTTTATCTTACTTTTTATCTTTTTCTTAATTTTCTTTTCAAATAAAAATTGAGGTTTAAGAGTAGAAAGAAATCTTAATGATGCTGACATACTACCATACGAGTTATTAGAAAACAATGTATTAACCTTAGCATCTATAGCTTCTTCTGTACACTGATCCATTGCTGAAGAATCAGTCTTTGGAATTACACTAGTAATCAAATCTTCTCCTGATTGAGTTCCTTGATCCATATAAGAATTTAATCTTTCTTGAATATTATCAAAAACCTCATCATATGATTTATGAGCATCAGATGGCGTATTAAAGAAAACTCGTCTATATTTTTTACAGCTATCAGCTGGAGACACCAAAATATCAAGATATTCATCTTGTTTTATTTTATTTTTACTATCAACTAATTGTTCATCTTTCACCTTAATACTTACCAATGGTCATCATGTATATGTAGCTTCATAAGACAATGTTAAACTAGCATTTTTAGCAAGATACATATTATCCGCAAAAAATTGCTGATCATCATCTACATTCCAATCAATATTATCAAGATCATAAGTTCCATTTTCTACTTTTAGACTAGTAATATGATTAGATTCATCAACATCTATTTGCCAAGGTCAAGAAATAGTCTCTATATACGTAAGATATGTAGGAACAAAAGATTTCAACGTAATAGTAATTTTTACAGTATCTCAACTATTCAATGATCACCCATTAATATCAGTATATTTTTTATATGCAGTAATTTCCTTATTTCCTGAAAGGTTAATAATCTCTCTATATCCTATATCTTCTATCGTTTTAGAAGATTCATATGCGGGTAAAATCTGTAAAGGACTTGAAACATATTCATTTTGTATAGATTCATACGCAGCCGTATACATATAACTAGAAAGATCTCATACCATAGACCCAATATTAGAGCTTGTCATTTTATCTCCAGCAAGACTAGACAAAAATGAAGGAACATCACTCTCTGCCACATCTCCTGTAGATTCTGTTTCTTCCGCTGCTTCTTCATCCGGCATATATCGTCATTGGAGATGGATCATACTGCTATCCTGCACATATTGATCTCCATCTACTACCACTCCAAAATTTTTCACCAATTTTATATTATTCTTTTGTCTAAGATACCAATCTTCATCACAGGTATAGAGCAACGTTGAAATATAATTTCCACGTCATTGACTATCTTTTCCTCCATAAAATATTTTAATATCTCCTACACTATCATTTGTAACAACATCAATATTTCCATCTTTATCCATATCTTCAAAATAGACTTGCTGTACTCAAGAAATATGATCAGGATCTGAAGATATTGTTCCATCAGGAGCATTAGTATTTAGACAAACTAATTTTCCATCCACATCAAATATTCAATTCTGATTTTGATATACTTTTAGTTGCTCCGATGATGTTCGAATCAATAAATCCACAAAACCATTTCCATCAGCATCTCCAACCATTACATCTTTGATACCATCCGCTAAATGAAGAAGATCTTGAAGATTTTTATATGGTTCTGTTCATCCATAATTTTTTAACAATTTAACAGTACCATCAGAGAAAACTACTACAATATCTTGTAGTCCATCATTATTAAAATCAGTATTTAACACTTTAAAAATACTCTTACCTGGCTCAGAATAAATCTGATCACCAATACCAGTATCCAGTCCAACGCTACTTACTTCTGGATTATTGCTTCATCTCTTAAGTAATGGATCTCCATAATTTATCAAGAAAGATGATGCATAAGGAACGGTTGATTCTCCTACCGACTGTCCATCTCACCACAAGGTAATATTTTTGAAATTATTAGTAAATCAGATTCATAATTCATACGAATTACTATCTTCTATAGATTCATATCATTGTTTTTCATATTCAGATTGAGTATCATAAATTCAAATACCCGTTTCTCCATTAGTTGATCATTCTGCAAATACTTGCTGATAACCATACTGAATAGTATCTATCAAAGATACTTCAATATCTTCCACAACAATATCATTTCTCACAAATACTAGTGTACCAAGAGTAGTTCCATTAAAACTAACTTCCCAAAATGTATATCATTTAACCATTTCTTCTGATATACTAGCATTCAATCATGGATTCCAAAGTCATTGTTTAAGATCAATAAGTGTTTCTCAACTATACACCAATGAAGTATCTTGAACTTGTAATCCTGTTGTTATCGAAACGTCTGCAAAGAAAATAAATTCAGAATTTTTTGTTTTTTCAGCTGAAGAAATCAAATCAGATTCACTTTCTACTTGCTGAAGTTTCATATCTTTACTAGATCAAACTCCAAGTAAAGCTTCTCATGGAATCTGTATAACTACTCGATCATTATCTATAGCCAAAGATACATTTTTTTCTGTCAAATTTTTAACCTGTCATCTTGGAGTAACTACTACATCTATCTTTTTAAGTTTAGTAGGATCTGACATCATAGTTGTAACTGCTAACAGTTTCTCCGATTGAGAAATCAAACGAGAAATATATCAACTATCATCTCAGTAAAGATTTCCCCAATCCATACCAAAAAGATTCAAATACAAAACATTTAAGTTATTTTCTGGAAGATATTTATCTTGTACAGAAAGTGACTGATATCATGGAGATTGACTATCCAAAGCAATCCCATCCAATAAAGCATAAAGATATGCTGTACCTCCAGGTTGTTTAGTAGTCATAGAAAACGTAGAATACCCATTATTTACAGAAATCACCTTTGAATCAAAATCGATAGGTCACATAGCTCACAATTTAACCTTAGTTGTATCGGAAATAGTATTTCCCCATTCATCAGTAATATGAATTGTACCCGTAAAAGCTTTCTTAACCCCTAAAGATTTTTTATTTACCTGTAAATCTACATAATAAGCAGATCATCACTTAATATGAATAGGAATAATCACCGGATCTAATCATTCGATTTGAATAACTATTTCATCATCTCCAACAGTATACGTTGGCATCAAATGTACAGCTAATACTTTCTTATCCTTATCTATATAGAAAGATCTTGCACTCTTAAATACTCAAGACAAAATAACACCCGGAGTAACAAGAGATTTTTTAGTTGAAATTACAGCAGGACTACTCAAAAGAGTTCCATCTACCCCTTTAAGCTCTAAATAAATAACAGGAAGTGTTGAATAAGTAGAATCAAATCCTGTAAGCGAATAATCTATATCCTTAAGAAGTTTATTGTTTGCATAAAGGGTTGTTGAAGAAGAAACAACTTTGAGAGATGCTGGTTGTACATAAATTTTTTGTGTTTGAGTAATACCTCATCCAGACAATTGTACAGTAATCAATTTAGGAGAAGTAACTTGAGGAGCCTGATATATCAATGTAGTAGCATCAAAACTACTAAATTCTTGACTCACCGGTCACAATGGAGAAGTTCCTTGAAAAACCCCATCTCCTGTAGCCACAGAAACACGGAATAAATCCAAAGATTCTTTCAACAATTGATCTTGAGCATCATAAGCTGAAAACGTTATAGGCATGGAAGATCCAGCTATCATATTTGTAGCAGGAACATTGAAAACAACTTTCTTTACGGTAAATGGATTAGGAATCTCTGTTGAAGATTCTCAAAGCGTCATACCCCAATATTCCGACAAACTACCAGAAAAGCTAGCACCTCACGCCACAGTTTTCTGAGATTCACTAAACGAAGACTGCCAGTTACTAAACTGAGTATCTAATGATTTTAAGAAATCTTCAGGAGATGGTCAAACTTCAAAAGAAAGAGAAAATTTAGCAGAACTAGGTATCTTAGACCACCAACACTTAAGTGCAGTAATCCATGGCATTTTTCCTTTTCCTTCTTTTTCATTCAAATCAAATAATAATGCACTATATGATGAATCTAATCCACAATCAGCAGTTGTCTTTGAATATGTTGGATCTCCTGCCAACAAAGGATCTTCCTGAAAAGTATTTGGCCTTGTTTTTGCAGCTTCTTGACGATCCTTTATAGAAGATATAAAATCTGGCATTCAAGACATTGCTATATAATCAGCACCATCAGAATTTATATAAGCAACCTCATATCACGTAGCATTATAACTAGGACTAACAACATTTCACCAATCAGCATGCTGACTTAAATATCCAGAAACCACATAAGCTATTTTTTTACTAAGATCAAAATTTGATCTTATAGCAGAAAGATCTTGATCTACATATTGTTGTTGTTTTCTAGAATACGTTGGAAGATTTTTATAATACAATAATTCTGCAAGATTAGAAATATTTGTATCCCCAAGCAATTTTACAAAATAATCATCATCCAGATATTTTTGAGTACGATTATTCGGTGTTGCTAAAGAAATTTTATCTAAGAAATCAAAAGCTGACTTATTTGTTTGATAATAGGTAGCACTCTTGGTATATTGTGTTTTCAAGATAGTATTATATTCTTTGGATTTTGAAATAAGATAATCACGGATTGCTTGATTTATCTCTGGGATAGTTTTTAACGTAAGGACTTTATTTTGTTGAGTATATACAGCGACTTCATAAAGATTTGGATAAACAAAGGTAACCACATCTCACCCAACTCCTTTAAAAGTAATATTTCTCGGAGAATCTATTGGTCTATCAGGAGTTGTCTGAGTAAGTCAATCCTTATGAACAGGTGCCGGCACAACATTAACCTGAGGAATATTTGATTTTATATAAAGAGCAACAAGATTCATCTGGGTAATTCATTCACTACTCGAACTAAACGTAATAGATGAATCATTAAAAGGGTTTCATTTAGATCAATTCTCACCAATTTCTTGATTACCAAGATCAGATATTTGTGTTTTATAAGAACTTAACGTAGTAATCAAAGCATCTATTTTATCACAAACAGTTTTATAGGTATTAGCACACCCTATAGCATTATTAGTACCATCCTTTTGTGCATTATTTAATTCAGATTTTTTAGTAGTAAGAGCTGTAGTATTATAAGAAAAGCCATTAACTGAATTATATAAGGATAATAATGCATCATATTTACCATCTAAAGCAAGATAAGAAGTTTTTATAGAAAATATAGTAGTAGCTATAGTAGATTTCCATCAAGACAAAAATTTAGTTCATGTTCCATTGATAGCATCCATTTCTGTCATATATTCAAAATATCCAGAAAGAGTTCCTGCAGAAGATGTAAGAAATCATTCATCTGCAGTATTATAAAATTCATCAACACCATCCAACACATTTTCTATATATCCAGAAAGAATATCTTGTTTACCAGCAGAAATAGCATCTACAGCACTAGAAAGAAGAGAAACTCATGAAGCTACAGGAATATTTACAAATGTTGATATATCTTGATTAATTCAAGTTTGAAATAATGCTATGTTAGCAAATGCAGAACTTGATCCAGTAGAAACAGACAAAATTTGATTATATACATCATCCAACTCTGTCTGAATAAATGTATAATATTTTAGAAATCTTCCTCTACCAACATATGGACTATCATCATATCCATTGATTTGATCTGCAGTAGGAGAGACATTCTTTACTCTAGAATCCATCAATGCATACGTATATGATTTAGTTTCTGTTTTAGATCAACACTTTCATCACTTAGAGCTTCCCACTACAATATCTACAGGATTAGTTCATCATTTCACTTTGATAAAATATGTATATGGATGATTTGAAACACCTCTATAATCTACAAGTCACTTATACACAGTAAGGAAATCAAATCATGAATAAGTTTTTTTCACTTTATTTCCTTGAAATTCATACCAACCACCAGAAGCATATGTATACACCTCAGTACCATAAAGTCATGACATTTCTGAAGCAGATGCTCCATATTTTACATATTTAGGATATTCTAATGATCAATAGATATCTTGTGTTTTTATCAATGACGCATATTTTTCCAAAGATTTAATAGAATTAGCTTCTGGTTGTGAAGCAGTAATAGCTTTAGATCCTCAAATATCATAGACAGCAAGTTGAGCATTCGTATAATCATAATTTGGCAAAATATATTGCTGAGGATCTAATGTTAATCCTACACTATCAAGATTTATAGGAGAGGCACCTCACCAAATTCTTATAGCAAAATCTTGAGGACTTTCTGTTTCCTCTTCATTTCTATACTCTGTTTTCATTTTTCTACAAAAAAGCTTTATTCAGAAAATCTTAAACCATTTACTACAATATTTTTCTCTATATACAGGCTTCTTTTGATCTTCATACACAGCATTTTCAGCAGCAGCGGCATAAAGATTATATCATCTATTAGCCTCAACCTGAGTAGAAAAAACATGATAACTTGCCCCAAGTGATCTCGTATATACTCATGTATAATCATAAAAATTATCATCATCAATCAACACTCCAGAAAGTGTATCTACATTTCTGTACGTTCATCTATAAATACTCATTTCTTGAGCAGGCTGATCTCCAAACAAAAGATCACTAGTAGTTTGTCAAAAATAATAGTTTTCATAGACATCGTTATTTAGTGTTCTACAATATCTTTTTCGTCTATACTTATCATTTTTATAATTTTGATAAGCATATTGTGACAATACCGGTACAGACATATACCATTTATTCGTTTGAATTTGTTCATCTAAAGCACCTTCCAACTGATCATTAAAAGACACCAACAACGAAGAAACTCAATTTGTTATATCTCCTATTGATAAAGTATCCTTGATTACAAGTTTCTGAAGATGAGAATCCATATTATCTATCAATTCACCACTACCATTTACTTTATACCATCTAGATGCTGCCTGAATATTGTCTCTAATTCTTGATAAGAAAACTCCTGGATAAAGATTATCATACGTTTTCATAAGTTCTTTCATAACCGTCAGAATCATAGAAGTAGGCACCTTTGAACTACCCAAATCATCAAAAGATGTTGTTTTTGAAGTATCTGATTTAGTAGTCAATCATGAAGCTAAATCAGCAATCTTACTATTTTGTACATCTTTAAAATAATCAAGCATTACATTAGTAAATCTATGATATCATACATCTTCAGAGAAAACAAAATTATTTATATAATAATCCAAAGTATCTGTAGAAAAACTTTGCTTCATTCATACAAAATCATCATACCAAATACCTGTAGATACAAAAGTAGTAGGAGATTTTAGATATGTTCTTAATTTAGAAAAAAAAGAAAGATATTTATTAGTATCAGTACCAAAATTAATCATTCAATGCCATATTTCAGGCTGACCATTTGGATTATCATTATACACAAAATATTGTTGATTTGCATCATACACAAATTGTTGATCCTCAAAATCTACATACGGATAAATACTAGGATAAATATATCCATCCCATTGAACCACAGGAAGCGGAATATCTCCAAGCAAAACAACTCACAAAAGATCAGAAGTAGTTCACTTTTCTCCATCAAAATACATATTTTCAAGCATCTTAGTTATTTCATTTGCACGAAAATTTTTTGTAGTAATCGGTAATATTATAGCTTTACTATCAGAAATTTGATTTTGAATATATTCAGTAGCATACCACTCTACATCAGATTTAAGATTTTGATAAATATCTTTATCTACAATCACCGCTACCAAATGAGTTCTTTTTTGAACAGATTCCGTAGTTATAGAGCCAGCATCCACAAAAAACCAGCTTTGCATAAAATATGAAAGCACATAGATGATTAAGAGAAACCAAATTGAATATTTTTTATCAAAAAAACTCATACACTTTTCAGGTATAAAAATCTTGGAAACAATACGAAAAGACTATATAAATTCACAAACAAAAAGAAATAAAAAATCAGATTTTCCCTTCATTTTCAAATTGACAATCACCATTAAATATATACTTTCAAGGTATATTCAGAAATTATACAACTTTAACTAGATATTTTACAATGACAGAACCTCTTTCATCACTTATCAGACCGCAGAACTTAGAAGATTTTGTAGGACAACCCCACCTTATAGGAGAAAACAAACCTCTCCAATCATTTCTACAAAACAAAAATATTCCTTCTATGCTATTTCGATGACCTCCAGGATGTGGAAAAACCACCCTTGCTCAGATCATAGCCAAAACAATAGAAAGTGATTTTATACAAATGTCATGAGTAATGAGCAAAAAAGATGATTTCAAAGAAATCATAGAACAAGCTAAAATTAATCATCAATACAACAAAAAAACAATTGTTTTTCTTGATGAAATACATCGTCGAAATAAAGCACAACAAGACAGCCTCCTCCCTTATGTAGAAAAAGGAGTTATTACCCTTATAGGAGCCACTACAGAAAATCCAAGTTTCACCATCAATAATGCCCTCTTATCAAGATGTAGACTTTTTGTTTTCGAAAAAATTTCAGAAGAAGATATAAGCTGATTTATTCAACACAACATACCAAAAATAAAGTCTATCTACCCAAATACAGACATACCAGAAACATCAATTATTTTGATAGCAAAACTAGGAAATGGAGATCTCAGAAACAGTCTAAACATATTAGAATCAGCCCTTCTCCTAAAACAATCAGGAACTCTAACAGAACAAGATATTCTCCAAGCAGGACAAAAATCTGTCTACTATGACAGAAACGGCGATGAACATTACAATATTATTTCAGCAATACATAAATCACTTCGTGATTCAGATCCAAATGCTGCATGTTACCGAATCCAAAGGATGCTCGTCGGCGGGGAAGACCCGCTCTATATAGCGAGAAGATTGCTCCGCTTTGCTTCCGAAGACATCGGCCCCGCCGACAACAACGCACTCCTCTTGGCGAACCAGGTCTACGACGCCGTAGCCAAAATAGGTATGCCAGAGTGCGACATATTCTTAATTCAACTCGCACTTTATCTCGCCAAAGCACCCAAAAACAATATCACCTACAAAATCTCTAATCAGACAAAAGAGGACATCACTAAATATGGAAATCTTCCTGTCCCTATGGTTATCAGAAATGCTCCTACCAAAACCATGAAAAATCTTTGATATGGACAATGATACAAATATGTCCACAATGAACCAAATAAACAAGCAGACAACCAACACTTTCCAGACCAACTCATTAACAGAAAATATGGATAAACATCATAAAAAACTCTTGATTTAACACAAACAAAAGCATATATATATTTCAATCCTTTATTCCAAAAGGTTGAATATGACAAAAAACACTCTTTACTCAGTCTCATTAAGACTATTGATTACTATTCTTAGAGAATAGGAAGGGAGTGTTTGATAATATCTAAAAATCACATTCAAACATAAAACTTCCTACCACAAATAGGGGTTTTTCTTTTGGAAAAAATGAGAAAAATAAAATACTAACTTAAATCTTAAAATTATGAAAACAGACAAACAAGACTTAAAAGGCTTTTATGCAGAATACATAAAAGGATATGAAGAAACAGCATCTGCAACAATTAAACATTTCACAAGAGATGGTATGGATGGTTCTTACTTAAAGAGCAAAGTAAAAACAATCAAAAAAACAGATCCAGAACTAACAGATTTTTCAGAAGTTGAAGAAGCTCTTAATCATGGATTTAGTGATTTAGACAAATACACGTCTATTCTTAAAAAAGTGATTGTATTACAAGCAATCAAAAAGAAAAAAGAAGAAAACGTTTCAGTTGAAACATAAAAAAAATGAGGAGCTTTTCTCCTCATTTTTCTTTTTTTAACTAAGATCAATGACATTTTTTATATTTTTTACCAGACCCACATGGACATGGATCATTAGGTTTTACTTTTTTATGAGTTTCTGATTCAAAAATATGTTCATATTTTGAAGACGATGCTGGCGTTCATACCGGTTTATTTTGATCTACTTCAAATACTTCTACTCATTCATCATTCTGATAGAAAACCTTTTTAGCATCTATTACTTCAGGTTGTTGATGAACAAAATCTTTAGCCTGTTTACTTGCTTTTTGTAAAAGTTCTACATATCATCCATTTTCTTGTTGCATCTGAAGTGGTGCAGATTGCTGACTAACTACAGTAAAATCAAAATTTGCAATATATGTAGTCACATCAGATTTCAATCTCCAAAGCAAAGTTTGAAATTTATCAAATGCTTCTTTTTTATACATAACCAATGGATCTATTTGAGCATATCCCATAAGTCCAACCTTATCTCTAAGATATTCCATTTCATCAATATGTTTAATCCATAGCATATCTATATGATACAAATAGACATCTTTCATTACAACATACAACACACGCTTATCCACTGTTTGCAATTTAGCCATCACACGAACATATACATAATCATTCAACAATTCTTTCAAATTTTCATATGACGATGATTCAAATTTTTTCAAAGTATCTGGTTCAAACTTCAAAGATAATTCTTTAGCAAAAACTTGTAAGAAGTCTGAAATAGATTGTCACATATCTTGAGCAGTATGTATCTGCTTAATTACAATATCATGAATATTTGCTGCAATATCAGTCAGAGTCTTTTCTACAAATTCTAGTTGCAAAGATTCCTCTTTTTCAGCAAACAAAATTTCATCTCTTTTTTTGTAGATAGCTTGTCTTTGTTTATTTATCACACTATCATATTCAAATACATGTTTTCTTGTACCAAAATGTCGTGCTTCCATTTGCTTTTGAGCTCTTACTATAGAACTAGTAAACTGCTTTTGAGAAAGCTCCAATGTTTCCAATTCTGTTTTTGGCAAAAGCATTGCTGCCATAGATTGTATTCTTTCTCCTCACATTTTTCTCATAATCAAATCATCCAATGCCACGAAGAAAATAGATACACCTGGATCTCCTTGTCTACCAGCACGTCCACGAAGCTGATTATCTATACGTCTAGATTCATGTTTTTCTGTACCAAGAATAAACAATCCATAATGAAAATCTTTTTCAACTAGTTCCAGTTTTTCTCCAGTACTCTTAGAAAATTTCAATTCAGCATAAACATCAGTAGCTTCTTTCTTTTTCTTGTTAAACACTACTTGAATCTGAATATCATTCACGATAAGCTTTCCAGATTGCATTTCTTGTATTTGTTCTTCTGACAATTTCCATCTACGCACCAATCCATCCAAAGTAAGTTCATATTCCATAGATGAATATACTACTGCAGAAACTGCTTGTTTTTTGATTGTTTCTTTAACCCAATCAGCATAATTATCTGCTATTTTTTCATTTAATCATTTATCAAGTTTAATATCTGTTCCACGTCATGCCATATTTGTAGCAACAACTACACTTCCATATTTACCAGATTGAGCAACAATATGCGCTTCTTGTTCATGAAACTTAGCATTCAACACATAATGATTAATATTTGATTTCTCCAAAATTCTAGATACATATTCAGAAGTATCTATAGAAGACGTACCTATCAAGATAGGTTGCCCCATATCATGAGCAAACGTAATATAATCTTTTACGAATCTCCACTTAGCAGATTGATTGAAATATACTTTATCAGATTTATCTACTCTAATAGTTGGTCTATGAGTAGGCACTTCTAATACAGAAAGCTCATAGATTTTTTCAAATTCTTCTCCTTCAGTTGTAGCAGTACCGGTCATACCAGACAACTTAGCATATTGTTTAAAGAAGTTTTGATACGTAATAGTTGCTAATGTTTTAGATTCTCTTTGAATATTTACTCCTTCTTTAGCTTCTATAGATTGATGAAGTCCTTCAGAAAATCTTCTTCCTGGCATAGTACGTCCAGTATGTTCATCCACAATCAACACTTCACCATTTGCTACAATATATTCTCTATCTCTTTGATAAACAGCCTGAGCTCTAAGTGCATTTTCTATATGATGAATTTCTTCATATCCAATATCACTATAAAGGTTCTGAACTCATAAAACTTCTTCCAATTTTTTAATTCCTTGTCCACTTATAGAAACCGTCTTTGTTTTTTCATCAATATAATAATCACCATCCTCTTCTTGACTAAGTTCTTCACCTTTCAACAATTCACTAAGAAGTCCTTTAGACACTTTCTTTTTACCAGTACAAGGACTAAGCATACGAACTATTTGAGAATAATACGCATATTTTTCCGTAGCTTCTCCACTAGGTTCAGAAATAATAAGAGGAGTTCTCGCTTCATCAACCAAAATACTATCTATTTCATCTACAATAGCATAATTAAGAGGTCTCCAAACAAGACTTCTTTCTGCTAATGTTTTAGTCAAATTATCTCTCAAGAAATCAAATCATAATTCAGAATTTTCAACATAAGTAATATCACAACCATACATTTCACGTCTTTTTTGGAGTGATACTTGTTTAGTTACACATCCCACACTCAAACCAAGAAAACTATATACATTACTCATCCAGTCAGAGTCACGAGATGCTAGATAATCATTAACCGTCACAACATGTACTCCTTTACCTGATAAAGCATTAAGATATACAGGAGCGACAGCAACTAATGTCTTTCCTTCTCCAGTTTTCATTTCAGAAATAATCCCTTTATGAAGAATAATTCATCACAAGAGCTGAACATCGTAAGGAACCATATCCCAAGTCATTTTTTGACCTCTTACTTCTACTTCTTTTCCAACCATTTTCTTACACGCTTGTTTTACAAGCCCAAAAGCTTCAGGCAAAAGATCATCCAAAGAAGCACCAGCAGCCAGTCTATCTTTAAATTCTTGAGTTTTTTTAGGAAAATCTTCTTCTTTCAATGAAGCATATTCTTCACACCAATGATTAGCGTCTTGTACCAAAGGCATCAATTTATGTATTTGTCTTTGATTATAATTTCCAGAAATCCAGTTCAAAATCCATTCTAACATAACAATTTGAGCAAAAAATAAAATTGCGCGACAAGTATAAAAATCTACACAACAAAAACAACAAAAAAACTAAAATATGGTACTTACATATTTCTTTTTATGTATACGATAATGCCCAAATAACATTTCCTCTTCATCATCTTCATCATCGTCTTCATCCTCATCATCTTCATCACGATCCTCTTCATCTTCATCATCCTCTGCTAATATAACCATTTTCTTTTCTACAAAGAGAATTCTTTCCCAAAAACACACCATCTTTACTCTTCACAAAAGTTAAAAATCTTTATATATTTTCACCAATTGATCTCAATTTCCTTTACCAAGAAGCCACATCAATCTCTTATCTTTTGTCAAAAACTCTCCATGACCCGTACAATAAACATCTACCCCATATATATCTTTAGATCTACTCTTATCATCTACAATCGAAACAAATATTTCTTCAAGTTTTTTACTTCCATGAAATCTCATTTTTTTAAAATTCACAGTTTTCATAAGAGTTTTTTCTACATGAAAATACCCATAATTCATAGGTATCAAGGTATCCACACCTGCATCTTTAAAATATCTTACATCATTTTTTACCAAGGTATTAACCAATGGCGCAGACCAAGAAAGCGTATCTAATAAATATTTCCAGTTTCTTACTTCTTTTCCCCGCCAAACAAAAGGAAAATTAAATTTTCTAATCCCACGTTGATTATCAGTCAACACATAATCAGAAGTCAGTTTTTCTAATTGTTTTTGTCCCAATTGAAGATCTAACCAATCCCCCATAAAACCAAGTTTTCCTACCAATGAATATGGTAAACAACAATCTTTCACATACTTTGTAAACAACGGAAAAATCTGTTTTTCATCTTGCATCATAAGTTCTACAATAGGTGGAACCAACACAAAATCAACTCCCTTATTTTCAAGAAGCTTCATACCTTCTGCAATACGATCTCTTACCAAATTCCAAGGTTTATCTCACCAAGAAAAATAGAGATCATCATACCAAACAATATAGTGATGATCATAACGCTGCAAAAAAGAAAACAAAGTAAGCATATCATTTCCAGAAGTAAGAATTCCTATTTTCATTCTATTTGTTTTTTAAGATAAACATAACGTTGAATATGTATATTCATCTCATCAAAAGTCTGAGATGAAGCAATTCTTTCTATAGTTGATAGTTGATTTTCTATCAAAAGCGTATAAGATACAGACTTAGAATCTTTAAGTTTAGATAAAGATTTGAGTGTAGAATTAAGCTTTCTTTTATATTCCACAATACTATCCAAGAAATACGTTTTAGATTTTACAAAAAGATTTTTTTCAAAGCTCTGCATATGAGCTAATATATTTTGTCTAGTAGCCTGTAAAGTATTTAACAAAGACACTTTTTTTTCTTTCACAGGAAGCCAAAATCACATATCTTGTTTTTTATCCAAATACTGCTGAACAGTAAGAATATCTCTATAGGTTTGCTTCATAAAAATCTCTATTGATCTAATATATCTTTTGCACGTATATCATTGTCCAGCTTTCAATGAAATCACGATATTATCTTTAGTAATCTGACAATACATTTTATCTTCAAAATACGCAAAACCCTTTCCTACAAAAAGGAAAAGCGTCAATACACATAAGATAAAGAAATATTTCAGTTTCATACTACATAGTTAATTAAAAAAGCTCTATAAGTATCTTTTTCAACATCAACCAAAAATAAAAATCTGGCACTTTTCACGTTTTGATTGATACATCCAAGTCTACCAACTGCTTATAAAACGAAAGTATTGCTAATTTTTTATTGCGAAGATTAGTAATATTTTTCAATGCTTTACTAATTACAAAGGGATGTGCTTTCAACATACTTGCAAGGAGCTTACTATCAGATATTCCCTGCTGATCTAGATCCAACATAAATATCCATATTTTCAATCACCAATACAAAGTACCAGCAAAAAGATTCCAATTTATTCCCTGTTCCTGAGCATCCTTAACTATCTGAAGACATTTATCTTTATTGGTAAACAAGAGATCAAAAAAGGCAAAACTATTACTTTCCACCACTCAAAAGTTTACATAATCTATAGTCTTCGTAGTTAGAGAGGTAAGTGATGTATTTTGGCAAAAGAGCACCAATTTTTCGCATTCATGTTCTATATGATATAAATCATTCCCGACTTTTGCCAAAAAATATTCCAACACATCATCCGACCACACCAATCAAGACGTATGCTGACGTACAAAATTTTTGAGTTCAGCAGGTTTTAAAGCATCAAAAGTTTTTACAGAAGTATTTGTTTCCAAAAATTTTACAAATTTAGTTCTTTTATCTGGTTTATAACAAACCAATAGCAAAATAGTATCAGGAGAAATTATTCATTCTTTTGCCATAAATTCTTCAGAAAAAATCTGAACTTGATCTGAAGGGAGTTTATTTGAGGTATCCAAATCTGTAGGAATTCAATAGATTACAATCATTTTTTTTGTCACAAACAGACCTCAACTATACAATGCTTGTCTAACATTTCATAAATCAAAATGCTCTGTGTTAAATACAAAAAGAGCATCTGTTCAAAACTTTTGAACAAAACCATCTATCCATCTTTTCAATTCCTGATGTACCAAATACTTTTCTTCTCACGTAAACAAAAAAACATTATTTAACATCTATGTTTTCAATAATAAAATTGATGCTCAAAGCATAGCATTCTACCAAAGAAAATCAAACAAAAAGGAGAATTACTGCAAAGAACGAACAAACCCTCTTGTAAAGGAATTTTTCTTTACATTAGATACTTGCTGCAAAATAGTTGATTTCCTTCTCAACAACCAGTAACTACGCAAATGATCTTCATAATATCTAGGATTAGGAAGCATTGCAGACAAAAATGCTGCCTGAGAAAGAGATAATTTACTTGCAGACACATGAAAATACTTTTGAGCAGCAGCTTCTATCCCATAAATACCATCTCCAAATTCTATAATATTAAGATATATTTCCATAATTCTTTCTTTTGACCAAAAAGCTTCTATCAACAAAGTACAATATGCCTCCAATCATTTTCTCAAAAAATCACGTCAAGGCCACAAAAAAACATTTTTTGCTGTTTGCTGACTTATCGTACTTCCTCACATACCAATAGTTTTATTTTTGAGATTATATTCTAATGCTTTATACATCGACTGAAAATCAAATCAAATATGAGACACAAAACGCTGATCTTCACCAGCTACTACAGCATAAATCACATTTGGTGAAATATTTTCTATAGCTACCCATTCTTGTTGCAAAACAATACTCCTTCCGTCTACCAATTGATCCGCAAATCTAATCATCATCAACGGAGTAAATGGAGGATTTACCCATATATACAAGATCACAAAAAAAACACTTCCACCCAAAAGCCAAAAAAGAATTCTTTTTCCCCAATAAAGAAAAGATTTCCAAAAAAAAATTACCCTCTCATGGGTAACCAAAAAACGTATCCAATACACTATTTTTTCATATAATTTTTTCATAGAAACAATAATTAAGAATCATATTCTACTTCCAAAGCAATCTTTTCAGGAACCAACGCTTTAGGAATAATAATTTGTAAAGTATTATCTGGAGTCAATTTACTGTGTATCTTATCAAAATATACCTGAGGAGGAAGGTCTATAACCTGACAAATATCCCCCCAATAACACTCTTCTTTCAAAGGCAAAAGATTACTTTTAACTGTTGGTTTTTGTCTTTCCCCAGTAATAACAAGTCTATATTCCTTGATAGCCAAAGAAATACTTTCCTTCTTTACTCCTCCCAACGGCAAAAAAATCACCAACTCTTGTGGAGACTCATAAATATCATAAGGAATATGAGGCGTTTCTTGTTCTTTAGTCATCAATTACAATATAGTAAGATAAATTAATCTTTATTCATCAGTTGAGCTATTTCATCTCTTCTTTTTTCCGGCTTTGGAATCCATTTAAGAGTTATTTCTCCATGAACCACATCTCATTCTGACAAAAATACGATATCTCCATTATTAAACACACTATACAAGAAACCAGATCTTTCTATCGAGATAGTTTTTATACTTTTTTCATTAATAGTTACAACTTTCTTACTAAATATTCACGTCTGATTATACATTATAAGAAAATCAGGAGTAACTATAATAAAATCCAATTTATAATCAAAATATTTTCCTATAATAGGAATAATAAAAAAAATCATCAAAATCGTATCTACAAGGAAAATATACCAAAAATAATCACCATCCAAAAGATAATAAAAAAGATATAATACACCAAAATACCCTACAGTAAGAAAAACCATAGGAAAAAATATTTTCAAAAACCAATATAATTTACTTCTTCCAAAACACAAAACATTACCTACACCATATTGATTTAAGTGCTCTTGATATGTTCTTCTTCTTATTTCTGTATCAAAATTAGAAAATATTTTCATTAAGCTCTACCTTAAAGAGCTAAAAAGTTCCAAAATTAGGAAACAATCTCAAATATACCTTACCAATTATATGATCAAATGGCACCTCATAACTAGCTCAATTATAACAATCCAATCCAAAACAACAACGAGAGTCTGTAGAAAAACTTCTATTATCTCCCATCACAAAAAATCAACTAGTTACTTTAAAATTACTAATTCCACATCTTGTATCTGTCCATACATTATCATCCAAATATGATTGATCCAAATCAAAACAAGATTCTTGATTATCTTGTATAGAACAAATAGTAACTTTATTATCATGTATTTTTACAGTTTCTCCAGGTAATCCTATAATTCTTTTGATATATGGTACAGTCTTTCCAGGAGGTACAAAAACAATAACATCACCTCTTTTGAGTTCACCAAATCTTGGAGTAATTTTATCTACAATAATGAAGTCATTTTCTTCAAAGGTTGTTGCCATACTAGCTCCTACAACCGTATATGGATTTGCTACAAAAAATCTTACAAACAAAACAATACCACCAACAAATACCAAAAAAGAAATCATATCAAAAAGATCAAATAATATTTCCTGTATTTTTTTATTTTTCCAAAACATCATTTACAAATATATCAGATTAAAACAACACACTAAAACGGAACTTCTTCATCTTCTGGATGAGAAATAACTTCATCAAATCCGTCTATGTCATCGTGTCCATTTCCTCCTTTAGGATCCAAGAAAATAAAATTATCTACAATAATTTCTGTAGAAAATCTTTCTACACCTTCGCTATCTTGCCATTTTCTTGTTCTTAATCTTCCTTCAATATAGATTCTTTTCCCTTTATTAAGATATTTTCCTAATACATCTGCTCATTTCCCGTAAGCCACACATCTATGATATTCAGCATCTTCGAGAACATTTCCATCTTTGTTCTTAAACTTTCTGTTAGTTGCAACAGTAAAGTTAACAACAGGAGTACCGCTACTTTCAATAGTTTTTACTTGCAAGTTGTTGGTAGCTCTACCAATAATCATCACCTTATTCAAATCCATGTGTACATAAATAATCAGATAAAAGGATGAATCTATGGTTCATCTCCACTTGTGTAACAAATTACATATGAAAATCAATTGATTTTTATTTCTTTTTCCTTAAACACTCTACCACAAATACAATCACGTGCCCAGATGATGGAATGGTAGACATGCTAGACTCAAAATCTGGTGTCTGTAAGGACGTGAGGGTTCGAGTCCCTCTCTGGGTACCATAAGTGTACTTTTGAATTATTACATAGAGATAAACCGCTTGGGGACTGGGAAAAACCGGTTCGAAG